>NZ_RCOM01000012.1 GCF_003667225.1 Kocuria rhizophila | reverse complement strand
CCGCGTGCTCCTGGTGCCACAGGGCGGCGTCCAGGCGCCGGGACACGGAGGACTGCGTGATGCCCAGGTGCTCGGCCATCTGCCGCTGGGTCATCCCGGTCTCGGCCAGGGCCACGGCCGCGGCACCGGAGTCCGTGCGGCGCGCACGCACGGCACACAGCAGACCCAGCAGGGCGCCCGCGCGTTCGGCCCACTCGCCGCCGCGCACGGCGGGGCCACCGGCGTCCTTTGCGGCCTGGACCGCCTCGCGGGCCGCCACGAAGGCCGCCCCGGTGTTCTCCCGCGCCGCGTCGGCGAGCGGACGGTCCACCTCTCCGACGCCGAGTCCCACGTGCCACGAGCCGTCGTCGGCCAGGGTGACGGCGGCCTGCAGGGCGGCCGCGGCGTCGTCGTAGAGGGCCTGGAGCTCGTCCCCGGCGGTGATGTCCCACGCCACCAGCGGGCGGGGCAGGTCCCGGCGGCACGCCTCGAGGTGCTCACGCATGTCAAGCCGCTCGGCGTCCGCGCGGGAGTCGCGACGGTCCACGGTCAGTGCAAACACGAGCCGCTCCTCTCGGTCATGCGGTCCCACGTGCATAGTAGGTGATGATGCATCTCTGACTGCATGGTCGGGGTGTCAGCGGCCCGTGTCCGTCACCGGACCCACGTTGTCCACGAGTACGGCGGGAAAGCCGTCCTCGTCGGAGGCGGCCAGGTCGATGCGCGCGTTGATGCCCCAGTCGTGGTGGCCGTCAGGGTCGTCGAAGACCTGCACCACGGTCCAGAAGCCCGGCAGACCCTCGGGATGCTCGGTGATGCGGATCAGGGAGGGGCCGCGGGACTGGGCGTCGGTGTAGATGTCCTCGTACTCGTCGAAGTACGCGTCCATGGCGTCCGCCCAGCGGTCGCGGTCCCAGCCGGACTTCTCGTCCAGGGCTCCGAGCACCTTGTCCTTCTCCTGCGCGAAGAGCTCCACGCGCTGGAAGAGCGCGTTGCGCACCATCACACGGAACGCCCGCGGGTTGGAGGTCACGCCCTCGGGCTGCTCCGCGACAAGCTCCGCGAGGGAGTCGGCGCTGGTCCCGGAAGGGGACTCCTCGCCGGAGGCGAGCTTCTCCCACTCGTCCAGCAGGGAGTTGTCGGTCTGGCGGATGCTCTCGCCGAGCCACTCCACGAGGTCCGTGAGGGTCTCGGTGGTGGCATCCACGGGCACCGTCTGGCGAAGGGCCTTGTAGGCGTCAGAGAGATAGCGCAGCAGGATCCCCTCGGAGCGCGCCAGCCCGTAGTACTGCACGTAGTCCCCGAAAGTCATGGCGCGCTCGTACATGTCCCGCACGATCGACTTGGGGGACAGCTCGAACTGGGACACCCACGGGGCGGAACCCCGGTAGGTCTCGAAGGCCTGGTCCAGCAGCTCCTTCAACGGCTGCGGGTAGGTGATCTCGTCCAGTTCGCGCATGCGCTCCATGTACTCGAGGCCCTCGGCCTTCATGGTGGCCAGCGCCTCGCCCTTGACCTTCTTCTCCTGCATGTTCAGCACCTGGCGGGGCTTCTCCAGGGTGGCCTCCATGACCGAGACCACGTCCAGTGCATAGGTCTCGGACTCGGGGTCCAGCAGGCCCAGGGCCGCGAGCGCAAAGGGGGAGAGGGGCTGGTTGAGCGCGAAGTTCTCCTGCAGCTCGACCGTGAGGCGGTAGCGGCGCCCGGTCTCGTCCGGTTCGGGCAGGCGTACGACCACCCCGGCGCGCAGCAGCTCCTTGAGGATGGACAGGGCGTGGCGCAGCAGGGCGCGCTGCCGGGCGCGGGGCTCGTCCACCGAGGTGAGCAGCCGGTACCCCGCGGCGATGTTGTCCCCGGGGCGCTGCAGCATGTTGAGCACCATGGAGTGCGTGATGGCGAAGGACGAGCTCAGCTGCTCGGGGGTGGCCTCCACGAGGTGGTCGAAGGTCTTGCGGCTCCACGACACGAAGCCCTCGGGCGCCTTCTTCTTGGGCACTTGGCGCAGCTTCTTCTGGTCGTCGCCGTGCTTGGCACGCGCCTTGGCCATGGCGCGCTCGTTCTCGATCACGTGCTCGGGGGCCTGGACCACCACGGTACCGGCGGTGTCGTAGCCGGCCCGCCCGGCGCGGCCGGCGATCTGGTGGAACTCGCGCGCGCTGAGCCGGCGGGTGCGGCGGCCGTCGTACTTGGACAGCGCGGTGATCAGCACCGTGCGGATGGGCACGTTGATGCCCACGCCCAGGGTGTCCGTGCCGCAGATGACCTTGAGCAGCCCGGTCTGCGCCAGCTGCTCCACGAGCCGGCGGTACTTGGGCAGCATGCCCGCGTGGTGCACGCCGATCCCGTGGCGCACGAGCCGGTTGAGGGTCTTGCCGAAGCCCGCCGAGAAGCGGAAGTCTTTGATCAGCTCCGCGACCTGTTCCTTCTCCGCCTTGCTGAGCACGTCCACGGACATGAGGCTCTGCGCCTGCTCCGCGGCCGCCAGCTGGGAGAAGTGCACCACGTACACGGGAGCCTGGTGTGTGGTGAGCAGCTCCTCCAGCTCCTCGTGGATGGGCCGTTCGGAGTAGTAGAAGTGCAGCGGGATGGGCCGCTCGCCCGAAGAGACCAGGGACGTGGCCCGGCCCGTGGTGTCGGTGAGCCGCTGCTCGATTCGGGTGACGTCCCCCAGGGTGGCGCTCATGAGGAGGAACTGCGCCTGCGGCAGCTCGATGAGCGGCGCCTGCCACGCCCAGCCGCGCTGGGGGTCGGAGTAGAAGTGGAACTCGTCCATGACCACCAGGCCGAGGTCCGCGTCCGGTCCTTCGCGCAGCGCCACGTTCGCGAGGATCTCCGCGGTGCAGCACACGATGGGTGCCTCCGCGTTCACGGCGGAGTCCCCGGTGACCATGCCCACGTTCTCCGCCCCGAAGATCTCGCAGAGGTCGAAGAACTTCTCGGACACGAGCGCCTTGATGGGGGCGGTGTAGTAGGAGCGCTGCCCCCGCGCAAGCCCAGCGAAGTGCGCGGCCACGGCCACGGTGGATTTCCCGGAGCCCGTGGGCGTTGCGAGGATCACGTTGGACCCGTTGGCCACCTCCAGCACGGCCTCGTCCTGCGCCGGGTACAGCTCCATGTCCCGGGAGGCGATCCAGCCGAGGAACCCCTCGTAGATCTCGTTCTCGCTCAGCGGGTTGGATGCGAAGTCGCCGCGCAGGTACTGGTGACCGGGGGCGGAGAGGTCTGGGGCCAGGGAGTCGAGGAGTTTCATCCCCGCCAGCCTATCCGCCGCCGGGGACACCCACACGGGACGCGTCAGTCCACGACGACGCCGCGCGCGGCCTTCGCGTCCGCGCGGCGGCACAGCAGCGCGAACACGGCCCCGGAGAGGTTGTGCCAGACCGAGAACACCGCACCGGGCAGAGCGGCGAGCGGGGACATGTACTGGGCGGCCAGCCCGGCGGCGAGCCCCGAGTTCTGCATGCCCACCTCGATCGCGGTGGTGCGTCGGACGGCCGCGGGCTGTCCGGACAGACGCCCCACGAGCCAGCCGAGTGCCATGCCCAGCGCGTTGTGCACCGCCACGGCCACCAGGACAATCAGTCCCGCCTGCAGAATCTTCTCCGCGGACCCGGAGACCACGATGGCCACGATCACCGAGATCGCGAGCACCGAGAGCCACGGCAGCACGGGCAGCAGCCGGGTGATCATCCGGGGCAGCAGGAGACGCACCACCAGGCCGGCGAGCACGGGCAGCAGCACCACCACGGCGATGGAGCGGGCCATGGCCGCCCCGTTCAACGGCATGTACGCGCCGGCGAGCCACAGCGTCAGCAGGGGAGTGAGCAGGGGCGCCAGCAGGGTGGAGATCGAGGTCATGGTCACGGACACCGCCACGTCCCCGCGGGCCAGGTAGGACACCACGTTGGAGGCGGTGCCCCCGGGCGCGCAGCCCACCAGGATGACCCCGGCCGCGATCTCGGGCGGCAGTTGCAGGGCCCACGTGACGAGCACGGCGATCCCGGGCATGAGCACGTACTGCGCCAGGACCCCCAGCACGATCGGCACCGGCCGCCTGGCCACCAGCGCGAAGTCCGCGGGGCGCAGGGTGAGCCCCATCCCGAACATCACGAGTCCGAGCAGGGGGTTGGTCCAGCTCGCGGCCTGGTGGACGGTCGGTGCGAACAGGTACCCGCCCAGTCCGCCCGCGAGCACGAGCAGTGGGAACACCAGGACCGCCACGTAGGCGGCGCGGTCCGCGGAGGACTGCGCGGCGGCGTCGTGGCCGGTGGCATCCGCGGGCGAGGCGGGTGAGCTCACCAGCCGCGCTCTTCCCACTCCCGCAGGTGCGGCCGCTCGGCGCCCAGGGTGGTGGGCTCGCCGTGGCCCGGGTGGATCACGGTGTCGTCGTCGAACCGGTCGAAGATGCGCTCGGTGACGTCCCGGAAGAGCTGGCGGAAGTCCTCGGGGGAGTTCGTCTTCCCCAGCCCGCCGGGGAACAGGGAGTCCCCGGTGAAGATGTGGGCGGGACCCTCGGGATCCCGGTAGACCAGAGCGATCGAGCCGGGGGTGTGCCCGCGCAGCTCGAGAACCTCCAGCTCGATGCCGTCCAGCTCGGCGGTGTCACCGTTCTCGAAGGTGAGGTCCATGGGCACGGCGATGTCGGCCTCGTCCGAGGCGCCGCACGCGGTCATGGCCTCGGCGTGGGTGGCCACGGCCTCCAGCGCGCGCACGTGGTCCCAGTGCGAGTGCGTGGTGACGATCAGCTGCAGGTTGCCCCAGTCCGAGCAGTCCCCGGAGCCGGCGGCGACCATGCCCGCGATTGCACGGGCGTCGTCGGCGGCGTCGATGAGCACCTGGGTGCCCTCGGACTTGGAGGTGAGCAGGTAGACGTTGTTGTCCATCTCGCTCACCGAGATGCGGCGGATGGTGATCCGGGCGAGTTCGATGACCTCGGTCTGCGTGGCGATCATGCCCACGAGTGTAGGCGCCGGGAGCGGTGCGGGCGAATACCACGGGGGCCCGGGAGGCCACCCGGGGGAGATGGGGAACGCGGTGGACAGCATGCGGCGGAATATATATAGTTGCGTGAAGCAAATAATTGACGGGGAGTGGTGCGCCCACCGGCCAACTCCCGGAGGGGACAGGCATGGGCGTCTCGCACAAAACCGCCGAGGACCTGGTCCGCGACCTGTTGGAGCTGCAGCGGGCCACCCGAAGGGTGGTCAAGGCCACCGAGGCCCACCGGGCGCTGAGCGTGGTGCAGACCAACATCCTCACGCTGCTCAGCTGCGTGCCCGGACGGCGCGCCAAGGACATCGTGGCGGAGTCCACGCTCGGCGCCTCGGGGCTGAGCCGACACCTCGCCACCCTCGAGCAGCTCGGCCTCGTGACCCGCGCTCCGGACCCCGAGGACGGACGTGCGCAGATCGTGTCCATCACGGACGCGGGCCGGCACGCGCTGGACACCAACCTGCGGGCGGACGCGGAGAACCTCGTGTCGCGCCTCGGGGACCTCAGCGAGGGGGAGGCGGCGCGCGCGAGCGCGTCCCTGAACCGGATCACCGAGCTGTTCCTCGACTCGCTCGGGATGTCCCGGATGACCTCGCCGCCGTGGTCCGACCGCCCCCGAACCCCACAGACCAGCGCGCCCCGCGGCACCGGGTGCGGAGAGGAGCCCACCCCGTGACGCCACCCCACGACACCGCGCGCAGCACGCGCCCGGCACGCACGAGCCAGCAGGAGCACCGAGACGTCCTGCGGGCGCTGACCGGCATCCTGTCCGCCTTCTTCATGGCCATGGTCACGCTGACGATCATCGGCACCGCCCTGCCCGTGATCATGGCGGACCTGGGCGGGGACCAGACGGCGCTGTCCTGGACGGTGACCGGAACCCTGCTGGCCAACGCGGTCACCACGCCCATGTGGGGCAAGCTCGCGGATCTCTTCGACAAGAAGAAGCTCCTGCTGATGGCCATCGTGATCTTCGTGATCGGCTCCGGCGCGGCGGGTCTGGCACCGAGCATCGGCATGCTCGTGGTGGCCCGTGTGATCCAGGGTGTGGGGATGGGTGGGCTGATGGCTCTGGCCCAGACCATCCTGGGCACCATCATCCCGCCGCGTGAGCGCGGTCGCTACGCCGGGTACATGGGCGCCGTCATGGCCGTGGCCACGTCCGTGGGTCCGCTGCTGGGCGGGCTCATCGTGGACGCCTTCGGGTGGCGGTGGTGCTTCCTCATCCCGGTTCCCCTGTCCATCCTCGCGGCCATCCTGATCGTGAAGACCCTGCACCTGCCCGAGGTCACCCGGGACCGCACGCCCCAGGTGGACTTCCTGGGCATGGGGCTGCTCGCCGTGGCCACGTCCGCGCTGCTGCTGTGGGTCTCGTTCGCCGGGAAGCTCTTCGACTGGGGCTCGTGGGAGTCCGTCCTCCTGGCTGTCGTGGCGGTGCTGGGCGCTGTCGCGTTCGTGGCGGTCGAGCGCCGCGCGAGCGAACCCACCATGCCGCTGCACGTGATCACGGAGCGCACCACGGTGCTCGCGATCATCGCGGCGATCGCCACGGGTGCCGCGATGTTCGCCTCCACCACGTACCTGGGCCAGTACTTCCAGCTCGGCCAGGGGTACAGCCCCACCGAGTCGGGTCTGCTCATGCTCCCGCAGGTCGTGGGGTCCTTCCTGGGCTCGATGGTCGCCGGGCAGCTGATCTCCCGCTTCGGGCGGTGGAAGCGGATCCTCGTGGTCGGCGCCGTGGTCCTGGCCGTGGGCCTGTTCCTCGGCTCGCAGCTGACCCACACCACCCCCGCGTGGCTCGTGGGCGTCTACATCTGCCTGGTGGGCCTGGGTGTGGGCACGCTCAACCAGAACCTCGTGCTCGCCGTCCAGAACACCGTGGGCCTCAAGGACATGGGCTCCGCGTCCTCCGCCGTGGCCTTCTTCCGCACCGTGGGCGGCGCCGTGGCCGTCTCGCTGTTCGGTGCGCTGCTCACGCGCCACCTCACCACGGAGATGGCCGGCTTCGCCGCCGAGCACGGCATCGACGCCTCGGCCGCGCCCGACGCCGCGTCGATCGACTTCGCGGGTCTGCCCCCTTCCGCCCTCGAGGCCGTGCGCGAGGCGTACGGCACGGGCACCGGGCTGCTGTTCCTGGTGGCGGGCATCGCCTCGCTCGTGACCCTGCTGTGCGTGCTCCTCATGAAGGAGGTCCCGCTGCGCACCACCGTGGACGTGGCGGAGGTGGACCCGGACACGGGCCAGATCACCGTGGTGACCCGGCAGGTGGACCCGGTGGAGGCCGCCGGGCTGCGCATGCAGCGTGCGGAGACGGGGCAGATCCCCGTGATCGACCCGGACGCTACGGGTCTGCGCCGCGGCCGCGGCGAGCAGCACGTGGGCCCCGCGCGGGCGCCCCGGGCGGCGTCGGCCGCGGAGGAGGTGGCCGTTGAGAACCCGGCGCCGGAGCACTCGGGCCCCGGGCGTCACGCGCAGGGCGGGGTGGCCGACGACGCCGCCGGTCGTCCCACGGGCCGGGCTCGCCACCGCGCGTGAACCCGCACCGGGGCCGGGCGGCTGCTGCCGTGTCGGGGCCGGGTACTAGAGTTGCAGCCGTGTCAGAGCGAACCCACGAAACGTCCAGCGAACGCCCCTCCACGTCCGTTCTCGCGGAACGGACCGCGCAGGAGCACGCCCCCGCCACCCGCGCCTCAGGGGTCTCCGACCTCACGGAGATCGTGGTCCAGGGTGCCCGCGAGCACAACCTCAAGAACGTGGACCTCACCATTCCGCGGGACTCCATGGTGGTGTTCACGGGTCTGTCCGGATCCGGGAAGTCCTCCCTCGCGTTCGACACCATCTTCGCGGAGGGCCAGCGGCGCTACGTGGAGTCCCTGTCCTCCTACGCCCGCATGTTCCTGGGCCGGGTGGACAAGCCGGACGTCGACTTCATCGAGGGGCTGTCCCCGGCGGTGTCGATCGACCAGAAGTCCACGTCTCGCAACCCGCGCTCCACGGTGGGCACCATCACCGAGATCTACGACTACATGCGCCTGCTCTGGGCCCGCATCGGCCGGGCCCACTGCCCGGTGTGCGGCGAGCCCATCACCCGGCAGACCTCCCAGCAGATCGTGGACCAGCTGCTCGAGCTGCCGGAGCGCACCCGCTTCATGGTGCTGGCGCCCGTGGTCAAGGGCCGCAAGGGCGAGTTCCAGGACCTCTTCCAGCAGCTGAGCCAGCAGGGCTACGCGCGCGCCGTGGTGGACGGCGAGACCGTGCAGCTCGAGGACGCCCCCAAGCTCAAGAAGCAGTACAAGCACACCATCGACGTGGTGGTGGACCGCCTCACCGCCAAGCCGGATGCCCGCCAGCGGCTCACGGACTCCGTGGAGACCGCGCTGAACCTCGCGGACGGCCGCGTGGTCGTGGAGCTCGTGACCCGCGAGGGGGAGGAGTCCCCGTGGCAGGACGTGCGGCGCACGTTCTCCGAGAACCTCGCGTGCCCCAACGAGCACGAGCTGCAGACGGACGAGATCGAGCCCCGCTCGTTCTCCTTCAACGCGCCCTTCGGCGCGTGCCCCGAGTGCGACGGCATCGGCTCGCGGCTCGAGGTGGACGAGGACCTCGTGGTGCCCAACCCGGATCTCTCCATCGTGGAGGGCGCCATCGCCCCGTGGTCCCTCGGCAAGGCCACGAGCGAGTACTGGAACCGGCTGCTCGCGGGCCTCGGCAAGGAGGTGGGCTTCGACATGGTCACACCGTGGAAGGATCTTCCCGCCAAGGCGCGCAAGGCCGTGCTCGAGGGCAAGGACCACAAGGTCACCGTGGCCTACCGCAACCGGTGGGGCCGCGAGCGCAAGTACTCGCAGGGCTTCGAGGGCGTGTACGGCTACATCAAGCGCAAGCACGAGGAGACCGAGTCCGACCACGCCAAGGACCGCTACGAGCAGTACATGCGCCAGGTGGCGTGCCCCGCGTGCGGCAGTGCCCGGCTGAACCCCACCATTCTGGGCGTGACCGTGGGCGGGAAGAGCATTGCGGAGGCCACCCGGCTGCCCATGCGGGAGTCGCTCACGTTCTTCGAGGAGCTCGAGCTCAGCGACCGTGACGCGCAGATCGGCGACCAGGTGCTCAAGGAGATCGTCGCGCGCCTGACGTTCCTGATCGACGTGGGGCTCGACTACCTCAACCTCGAGCGCGCGGCGGCCACGCTGTCCGGCGGCGAGGCGCAGCGCATCCGCCTGGCCACGCAGATCGGTGCGGGACTCGTCGGGGTGCTCTACGTCCTGGACGAGCCCTCGATCGGTCTGCACCAGCGTGACAACCGCCGCCTCATCGACACCCTCCTGCGGCTGCGGGACATGGGGAACACGCTCATCGTGGTCGAGCACGACGAGGACACCATGCGCGAGGCCGACTGGATCGTGGACGTGGGCCCGGGTGCGGGCATCCACGGCGGCGACGTGGTGCACTCCGGGACCTACGAGCAGCTTCTCGAGAACCGGAAGTCGATCACCGCGGACTACCTCACCGGCCGGTCACTGATCGAGGTGCCCGCCCGGCGTCGTCCGGTGGACCGCAAGCGGCAGCTCACCGTGGTGGGGGCCAAGGAGAACAACCTCCAGAACCTCACGGTGGACTTCCCCCTGGGCGTCTTCGTGGCGGTCACCGGAGTCTCCGGGTCCGGCAAGTCCACGCTGGTCAACGACATCCTCTACACCAGCCTGGCCAACCAGCTCAACGGCGCCAAGCAGGTGCCCGGGCGGCACCGGCGCATCGACGGCCTGGAGCACCTGGACAAGGTGGTGCACGTGGACCAGAGCCCGATCGGGCGCACCCCGCGCTCCAACCCCGCCACCTACACCGGGGTGTTCGACCGGATCCGCAAGCTGTTCGCGGAGACCCAGGAGGCCAAGGTGCGCGGCTACCAGCAGGGCCGCTTCTCCTTCAACGTCAAGGGCGGGCGCTGCGAGGCGTGCTCCGGGGACGGCACCCTGAAGATCGAGATGAACTTCCTCCCGGACGTCTACGTGCCCTGCGAGGTGTGCAAGGGCGCCCGGTACAACCGGGAGACCCTGGAGGTGCACTACAAGGGCAAGAACATCGCCGAGGTGCTCGACATGCCCATCGAGGAGGCCGCGGAGTTCTTCGCGCCCTTCACCGCGATCGCGCGCTACCTCAACACCCTCGTGGAGGTGGGTCTGGGCTACGTGCGCCTCGGCCAGCCCGCCACCACGCTCTCCGGCGGTGAGGCGCAGCGAGTGAAGCTCGCCGCCGAGCTGCAGAAGCGCTCCAACGGCCGCACCATCTACGTGCTGGACGAGCCCACCACGGGGCTGCACTTCGAGGACATCCGCAAGCTGCTGAAGGTGCTGCAGAGCCTCGTGGACAAGGGCAACAGCGTGATGACCATCGAGCACAACCTGGACGTGGTGAAATCCGCGGACTGGATCGTGGACCTCGGACCGAACGGCGGTTCCGGGGGCGGCACCGTGGTGGCGCAGGGCACCCCGGAGGAGGTGGCCGAGAACGAGGACAGCTTCACCGGGCAGTTCCTGCGCGAGGTGCTGGAGAACTCGGCGGCCCGTGAGAGCGCCCACCGGGCCGGCTCCCCGGAACCCGTGGCGGCCGCCACGGGGCAGGGCGGGGCCCACGGGGCGTCGTCGTGAGCGGTCAGCGTCCCGTGGTGCTGTGGGACCTGGACGGAACGGTCCTGGACCCGGCCGGCGCCATCACGGAGGGCATCGCCGAGGCGCTGTGGGCGTGCGGCTTCGAGGCGCCCGAGAACCTGGAGCGGTTCGTGGGCCCGCCCATCGGAGAGTCGCTGCGGCGCTTCACGGACGTCCCCGAGGAGCAGATCCCCCAGGTGGTCTCCGTCTACCGTTCCGGCTACCTCACGGAGGGGCTCGAACGGACACGCATCTATCCGGGGATCGGGGAGATCCTGCAGTCGCTGCACGCGAGCGGGGTGCGCCAGGCCGTGGCGACCCAGAAGCCGGAGCACATCGCGGTGGAGGTCGTGTCCAGGTTCGGGCTGGGGGAGTACTTCGAGACCGTGAGCGGCGCCTCGGACGACCTCGCCCCGCCCACGAGCGGTGCCGGGCAGATGCACGACAAGCCCGCCATCGTGGGTGAGGCCCTGCGTCGGCTGGGTGCCCTGCCGCCGGATCCGGCGCGCACGGTCATGATCGGTGACCGCAGCTACGACGCCGACGGCGCGCGCAGCCACGGCATCGACTGCCTGGGCGCGGGGTGGGGTTTCGCACAGCCCGGCGAGCTGGACACGGGGTGTGCCGCGCTCGCCCGTGAGCCTGGTGATTTGGCACACTTGCTCAGTCGGTACACGGACCTCTAGGGAGCACGGGCAATGATCACCAAGTACGACCTGACCAAGGCCACGGTGGCGCGGGCCCTGCGTGTCGTGTGCCGCCCCGTGGTCACCGGCCTGGACCGGCTGCCCGAGACCGGCCCCGTGATCATCGCGTCCAACCACCTCACCTTTCTGGACTCGGTCATCATCTCGGCGTTCATGCCGCGGCGCGTGAAGTTCATCGCCAAGGCGGAGTACGTCAACAGCCCCGGGATCAAGGGGAAGTTGATGCGCGAGGCCTTCGAGTTCATAGACATCATCCCCGTGGCCCGCGGCCAGCAGAGCGAGTCCGTGGCGGCCCTGCAGCCCGCGGTGGAGCACCTGCGGGAGGGCAAGGTCTTCGGCATCTACCCCGAGGGCACCCGCTCGCGGGACGGCTACCTGTACCGTGGCCACTCCGGGGTGGCGTACCTGGCCTACCTCACGGGCGCCCCCGTGGTCCCAGTGGGAATGATCGGGACCCAGCGGCTGCAGCCGCCGGGCGCCACGATGATCCGCCCCGCCAAGTTCGAGATGCACGTGGGCGAACCCATCACGGTGGCCCACGCGGGGGAGCAGCAGACGGGCAGGATGCGCAAGGAGCTCGTGGCGCAGGTCATGGACACGATCGCGGAGCTCTCCGGCCAGCCCCGCAAGGACGTGTACAACGTCTCGCCGTCCGCGGGGAGGGATCTGGGGCGTGGCTGACCCGGCCAGCTACCGGCCGGCGCGCCAGGACATCCCCACCAACCCGGGGGTGTACCGCTTCCGCGACGAGCACGGCCGCGTGATCTACGTGGGCAAGGCCAAGAACCTGCGCAACAGGCTGTCCTCGTACTTCGCGCCGCTGCACCAGCTCGCTCCCAAGACCCGTGCCATGGTCACCACGGCCGCCGCGGTGCAGTGGACCGTGGTGGGCTCCGAGTTCGAGTCCCTGCAGCTCGAGTACACGTGGATCAAGGAGTTCGCCCCGCGGTTCAACATCGCCTACCGGGACGACAAGTCCTATCCGTACCTTGCGGTCACCATGTCCGAGGACGTGCCGCGCGCCATGGTGACGCGCGGTGAGAAGAAGCCCGGCAACCGCTACTTCGGCCCGTACTCCCAGGCGTGGGCCATCCGGGACTCCCTCGACGCCCTGCTGCGGGTGTTTCCCGTGCGCACGTGCACCAAGGGCGTGTACCAGCGTGCCGAGCGCAGCGGCCGGCCGTGCCTGCTGGGCTACATCGACAAGTGCTCCGCGCCGTGCGTGGGCGAGATCTCCCAGGAGGACCACCGGGCCCTCGCGGACGACCTCTGCCGCTTCATGGCCGGGCACGCCAAGCCGTACATCCGGGAGCTCACCCGTCAGATGAACGAGGCCGCCGAGGCCATGGACTTCGAGACCGCCGCGGCGCGCCGCGACGACATCGGGGCGCTCGAGCGGGTGTTCGAGCGCAACACGGTGGTGCTGCCCGACTCCACGGACGCGGACTTCTTCGCGATCGCGGAGGATGAGCTGGAGGCCGCCGTGCAGGTGTTCCACGTCCGCGGGGGACGCATCCGGGGCCAGCGCGGCTGGATCACGGAGAAGGTGGAGGACGTCACCACCCCCCAGCTGATGACCCACCTGCTGCGGCAGGTCTACGGCGAGGTGCACTCGGAACTGGCCCCGGCGGCGTCGGGCCGCAGACGGAGCGCGCGGCAGGGCAGCGAGGACGTGGTGGGTCAGCACCGGCGCACCTCGGAGCTCGCGTACCGCCAGGACACCGTCCCGCGCGCTGTCCACGTGAGCGTGGAGCCGGACGAGGCGGACGAGATCGCCGGGTGGCTCAGCGAGCTGCGCGGCTCCCAGGTCACGGTGCAGCGCCCGCAGCGCGGGGACAAGGCGCAGCTGCTCGAGACGGTCGCGGAGAACGCCCGGCAGGCGCTGACCCTGCACAAGTCCCGCCGGGCCGGGGACCTGACCACGCGCTCGGCGTCCCTGCAGCAGCTGCAGGAGGCCCTGGACCTCCCGGACGCCCTCATGCGCATCGAGTGCTACGACATCTCCCACGTGCAGGGCACCAACGTGGTGGCGTCCATGGTGGTGTTCGAGGACGGGCTGCCGCGCAAGTCCGAGTACCGCAAGTTCTCGATCACCGGGGACGCCGCCCGGGACGACACAGCCTCCATGTACGACGTGATCCACCGGCGCTTCTCGCGCCACGTGGAGCAGCAGAAGCGTGCGGCGGAGAAGGGCGTGAGCACGGGGGAGGTGGCCGCCCAGGAGGAGGAGCCCACGTCCCGCGCGTTCGCGTACCCGCCCAACCTGGTGGTGGTGGACGGCGGCCCTCCCCAGGTGGCCGCGGCGCAGCGTGCGCTGGACGACCTCGGCGTCACGGACGTCCACGTGGTGGGCCTGGCGAAGCGCCTCGAGGAGGTCTGGATCCCGGACGACGAGTTCCCCGTGATCCTGCCCCGCGCCTCCGAGGGCCTGTTCCTCATGCAGCGCATCCGGGACGAGGCCCACCGCTTCGCCATCACTTTCCACCGGCAGAAGCGCTCCAAGGCCATGACCGTCTCCGCGCTGGACGAGATCCCCGGACTGGGCCCCGCCAAGCAGAGGGCGCTGCTCAAGCACTTCGGCTCCGTCAAGAAGCTGCGGGCCGCCGCACCGGAGGACATGCTCGCGGTCAAGGGCGTGGGACCGGCACTGGCCGTCAAGGTGGCGCAGGCCCTGGGAGGGCAGGCGGCGGCGTCGTCCGGGCCCGCGGTCGACACGGAGACGGGCGAACTGCTCGACTGATCTGGTCTACCCTGGAGGGGAACCTTGCAGTCGGCAGATCAGGCGGTCCGTCACCCCATGAGCACCCCACCCCCGGATGCCTCGGCCCCCGCGCTGGAGCCGGTGAAGCCCCCCACGGCCGAGCTGCTGATCGTCACGGGGATGTCCGGTGCCGGCCGCTCCACCGCGGCCCATGCCCTGGAAGACCTCGGGTGGTACGTGGTGGACAACCTGCCGCCGCAGATGCTGGGGACCCTCGCGGACCTGGCCTCCCGCACCCCGCAGACGCTGCCCAAGCTCGCCGTGGTGATCGACGTGCGAGGCAAGGCCCTGTTCAACGACATGCGCGAGACGCTGGCCGCCCTGGAGACCTCGGGCGTGGACTTCTCGGTGCTGTTCCTGGAGGCCTCGGACGAGGTCCTGGTGTCCCGCTACGAGCTCCAGCGCCGCCCGCACCCGCTGCAGGCCGGCGGGCGGATCCTGGACGGCATCAAGGCGGAGCGGGAGCTGCTGCGTGATCTGCGCGAGACCGCGGACTCCGTGCTGGACACCACGTCCTTCAACGTCCACGCCCTGACCAAGGCCGTGGCGGACATGTTCTCCACGAGCGGGCCCGTGGTGCTGCGCCTCACCGTGATGAGCTTCGGCTTCAAGTACGGAGTGCCGGCGGACGCCAACTACGTGGCGGACGTCCGCTTCATCCCCAACCCGCACTGGGTGCCCGCCCTGCGCCCACGCACGGGCAAGGACCCCGAGGTGCGGGACTACGTCTTCGGCAACGACGGCGCGCGGACGTTCGTGGACCGCTTCGTGTCCATGCTCGAACCGGTCTTCGCCGGCTACCGCAACGAGAGCAAGCACTACGCCACCATCGCCATCGGGTGCACGGGCGGCAAGCACCGCTCCGTGGCCATCACCGAGGAGGTCGCCCGGCGGCTCAGCAAGTCGCCCCGGGTGACCGTCAACATCCAGCACCGGGACATGGGCCGCGAGTAGCCTGCCCCCAGACATGACGGAATCGATGAGTTCACTTCCCACCACGGGTGCCCTGCCCCGGTTGCCCCTGAGCAGCCGGCGTGACGTGGACCCCTACCACTCCCTGGACCCCTCCGCCCGGGACGCTCTGACCGACGCGGACTCGGTGGTGGCCCTCGGCGGCGGCCACGGGCTCTCCGCGAGCCTCTCCGCGCTGCGGCTGCTGGCCCCCGCCCTGACCGCCGTGGTCACGGTCGCGGACGACGGCGGGTCGTCCGGTCGGCTGCGCAACGACCTCGGCGTGCTGCCGCCGGGCGATCTGCGGATGGCGCTGGCGGCCCTGTGCGACGACTCCCAGTGGGGCCGCACCTGGAGCGACGTGATGCAGCACCGCTTCAGCATCGAGGGGCACCCGGACGAGGGACTGGACAACCACGCCCTGGGCAACCTGCTTATCGTGACCCTGTGGGAGCTGCTGGGAGACCCCGTGGAGGGACTGCGCTGGGCGGGGGCCCTGCTCGGGGCACGCGGTCAGGTGCTGCCCATGAGCTGCACTCCGCTCGTGATCGAGGGGGACGTCTCCCCGGGCAGCAGCCCCACGGTCGCCTGCCCGCCCGAGGCCGTCACGCGCACGGTCACGGGGCAGGCGCGCCTCGCCAAGGAGGCGGACGTGTGCAACGTGCGTCTCTGCCCGGCGGACGCCGAGGCGTGCCCGGAGGCCGTCACCGCGATCGAGGAGGCGGCCTGGGTGGTGCTCGGCCCCGGCTCGTGGCACACGTCCGTGCTTCCGCACCTGCTGCTGCCTCAGCTGCGGGATGCCATCTGTGCTTCTCCCGCCAAACGGCTGGTCACGCTCAACCTCTCCCGCGACTCGGAGACCCTCAGCATGGGCTCGGGGGACCAGCTGCGGGTCCTCAAACGCTACGCCCCGGAGCTGCGCCTGGACGTGGTGCTCGCGGACCCGTCCGCGGCCGAGTCCCCCAAGGACGTGGAGGCCGCCGCGGCGCAGCTCGGCGCGGTGGTGCACTGGGACTCCCTCCGGGACAAGGACGGCGGCTCGGTGCACAACCCCTTCAAACTGGCCGCGGCCTACCAGCAGATCATGAACGCGGAGCACTGACCGGGGCAGCCCCGGCCCCGCCCGAGCACGACAAGGAGATCGACGTCTATGGCATTGACCGCCTCGGTCAAGGAAGAACTCGCCCACCTGCAGGTGCGCAAGTCCGCGGTGCGCGCGGCGGAGCTGTCGGCCCTGCTGCGCTTCGCGGGCGGGCTGCACATCGTGGGCGGGCGAATCGTGGTGGAGGCGGAGCTGGACACGGAGTCCGTGGCACGCCGCGCAGCACGCACGGTGGGGGAGGTCTTCGGCCACGACTGCGAGCTCGGGGTGATCAGCGGCGGCGGTCTGCGCCGGGACCGCACCTGGGTGGTGCGGGTCGCCCGCGACGGCGAGGCCCTCGCCCGGCGCACGGGACTGCTGGACGCCCACGGCCGGCCCGTGCGCGGGCTGCCCCCCACGGTGGTCAACGGCAGCGTGGAGGAGTCCGCGGCCGTGATCCGCGGCGCGTTCCTGGCGCACGGCTCCCTCACGGAGCCCGGTCGCGCGGCCGCCATGGAGTTCACGTGCCCGGGACCGGAGGCGGCCCTCGCGCTCGTGGGCTCCGCGCGCCGTCTGGACGTCCTCGCCAAGGCGCGGCAGGTGCGCGGCGTGGACCGCGTCGTCGTGCGCGACGGCGACACGATCGCCGCGCTGCTCACGCGCCTGGGCGCCCACCGCGCCCTGCTCCAGTGGGAGGACCGGCGCATGCGAAAGGAGGTGCGGGCCACGGCCAACCGGCTCGCGAACTTCGACGACGCCAACCTGCGGCGTTCCGCGCAGGCCGCCGTCACGGCGGGAGCCAAGGTGGAGCGCGCCCTCGACATCCTGGGCGAGGACGCCCCCGAGCACCTGCGCGCGGCCGGGCGGCTGCGCGTGGCCAACAAGCAGGCGAGCCTGGACGAGCTGGGCCGGCTTTCAGACCCGCCGCTGACCAAGGACGCGATCGCGGGCCGGATCCGCCGGCTGCTGGCCATGGCCGACCGCCGCGCGGAGGAGCTCGGCGTGGCCACCACCACGGAGTTCGCGGCCCAGGCGGGCGGGGAGCGGCGGCGCGGATAGTACCAGCCGCCCGTGACCCCGCAGTGAATGTTGGTTCATGTGGGGTTTGCGAACAAGTGGCGCGTCGGTCCCCGCAGCACTGTCCTCGCGACGCCGGACGCGCTAGAATGGACACGGAAGAGCAGGTGGGCCCGTTGGTCGCCGAGCACTCCGGGTGTGGGAATCATACCGAATGGTTTTGATCCCACATCCAGGCGATCACCGTCCGCCGCACACCCACACGCAGAGGAGAACGCAGTGACAGTCAAGGTTGCCATCAACGGATTCGGACGCATCGGCCGTTGCTTCGCGCGGGCCCTGTACACCCACCACGGCCACGACATCGAGCTGGTGGCCGTGAACGACCTCACCGCCCCGGAGACCTTGAAGCACCTGTTCGAGTTCGACTCCGTCATGGGTCGGCTGGGCTCCAAGGTCACCCTGGACGGTGACGTGATGTCGGTGGACGGCCACCAGGTGAAGTTCTTCGCCGAGGCCGATCCCTCCAAGCTGCCGTGGGGCGAGCTCGGGGTGGACATCGTGGTCGAGTCCACGGGCAAGTTCACCACCGGCCCCAAGATGCAGGCCCACCTGGACGCCGGCGCCAAGAAGGTCGTCCTCTCCGCCCCGGGCAAGGAGGTGGACGGCACCTTCGTGTACGGCGTGAACCACGAGAGCTACGATCCCGCCACCATGAACCTGGTGTCCGCGGCGTCCTGCACCACCAACTGCCTGGCCCCGCTGGCCAAGGTCATCAACGACGAGTTCGGCATCGAGCGCGGCCTGATGACCACCATTCACGCGTACACCGGCGACCAGCGCCTGCACGACGCCCCGCACAAGGACCTGCGCCGCGCCCGCGCCGCGGCCCTGAGCATGATTCCCACCACCACCGGTGCCGCCGCGGCCGTGGGCCTCGTGCTCCCGGAGCTCAAGGGCAAGCTGGACGGCTTCGCCGTGCGCGTCCCGGTCCCCACGGGCTCGCTCGTGGACCTCACCGTGGACGTCCGCGAGGACGTCACGGTCGAGTCCGTGAACGCCGCCGTCAAGAAGGCCGCGGAGGGCCCCTTCCAGGGCATCATCGAGTACTCCGAGGAAGCGCTGGTGTCCAAGGACATCGAGGGCTACGACGTCTCCACCGTGTTCGACGCGCCGCTGACCAAGGTGATCGACAACCAGGTCAAGGTCATCGCGTGGTACGACAACGAGTGGGGCTACACCATCCGCCTCGTGGACTTCGTGTCCTACGTGGCCGATAAGCTCTGAGACAGACCGCTCAGTGGCGCCGGTGCCCCGAGGGTGCCGGCGCCATTGTCGTCAGCAAGCGTTCACCACAGGGAAAGGGATGACAGACATGGCCAAGTCTTTGGACGATCTCATTGCGGAGGGGGTCGCGGGTCGCCGCGTCCTGGTGCGTTCGGACCTCAACGTCCCGCTGGACGGCTCCACCGTGACGGACGACGGTCGCGTGCGGGCCTCGCTGCCGGTGCTGGAGAAGCTCGCCGACGCCGGGGCGCGGGTCATCGTCATGGCCCACCTCGGCCGCCCCAAGGGCACCGTGGACCCCAAGTACTCGATCAAGCCGGCCGCGGACCGTCTCGCTGAGCTCTCCGAGGCGCCGGTTCTGGTGGCCGCCGACGTGGTGGGCGAGGACGCCCGGGCCAAGGCGGAAGCGCTGCAGGACGGTCAGATCCTCGTGTTGGAGAACGTCCGCTACGATCCCCGCGAGACCTCCAAGGACGACGCCGAACGGGGCGAGTTCGCGGCCGAGCTCGCGGCCCTGACCGGTGAAAACGGCGCCTACGTGGACGACGCCTTCGGGGCGGTTCACCGCAAGCACGCCTCCGTGTACGACATCGCGCAGAAGCTCCCGGGCTACCTGGGTGACCTCGTCAAGACCGAGGTGGACGTGCTGAGCAAGGTGATCTCCGATCCCGAGCGCCCGTTCGTGGTGGTAATGGGCGGTTCCAAGGTCTCCGACAAGCTCGCGGTGATCGACAACCTGATCGGCAAGGCGGACTCCCTGCTGATCGGCGGCGGCATGGTGTTCACGTTCCTCGCCGCCCAGGGCCACGCCGTGGGGTCCTCCCTGCTGGAGAAGGACCAGATCGAGACGGTCAAGGGCTACCTGGACCGGGCCGAGAGCGCGGGCACCGAGATCGTGCTGCCGGTCGACGTCGTCTACGCCTCCCGCTTCGCCGAGGACGCCGAGCACGAGGTGCGCCCCGTGGCGGACATCGAGGGTGGCTCGATCGGCGACTCCGGACTGGGTCTGGACATCGGGCCCGAGTCCGCCAAGCTCTTCGCAGAGCGGATCGGGCAGGCCAGGACCGTGTTCTGGAACGGTCCCGTGGGCGTGTTCGAGATGGCGGCGTTCGCCGGAGGCACCAAGGCCGTGGCCGAGGCGCTGGCCACCTCGGACGCCATGAGCGTGATCGGCGGCGGCGACTCCGCCTCCGCCGTGCGCAACCTGGGGTACCGAGACGAGCAGTTCGGTCACATCTCCACCGGGGGCGGCGCCTCCCTGGAGTTTATCGAGGGCAAGGAGCTGCCGGGCGTCGTCGCGCTCGGAGCCTGAGCACCCCTCGGCGGTCCGTCCCACAGCGAAGGAGAACCAGCATGACCACGCAGACCAACGGTGCTTTCGACCGCACGCCCCTGATCGCGGGCAACTGGAAGATGAACATGGACCACACGCAGGGCATCGCCCTGCTGCAGAAGCTCGCCTGGACGCTCAAGGACGCCAAGCACGACTTCTCGCGCGTGGAGGTGGCGGTGTTCCCGCCCTTCACGGACCTGCGCTCGGTGCAGTCCGTGGTGGAGGGGGACGGGCTGCAGGTCCGCTACGGTGCCCAGGACCTCTCGGACCAGGACTCCGGCGCCTACACGGGTGACGTGTCCGGGCAGTTCCTGGCCAAGCTCGGGTGCACCTACGCCCTCGTGGGCCACTCGGAGCGCCGGGCCATCCACGAGGAGTCGGACGAGACGTGCCGGGACAAGGTCCGCGCGGCCATCCGCCACGGGCTGACCCCGGTGCTGTGCGTGGGGGAGGGCCTCGAGGAGCGCCAGGCCGGTAACCACGTGTCCTATACCCTCGAGCAGCTGCGCGGGAGCCTTGCCGAGCTCTCGGAGGGTGAGCTCGAGGGTCTCGTGGTGGCGTACGAGCCCGTGTGGGCCATCGGTACCGGGGAGGTGGCCGGGCCGGAGGACGCGCAGGAGATGTGCCACGCCATCCGTGACGAGCTGAGCTCGCTGCACAGCAAGGGCTTTTCCGACGCCACGCGCATCCTGTACGGGGGGTCGGTCAAGTCCTCCAACGTGGCGTCCATCCTCTCCGGCGCGGACGTGGACGGTGCCCTGGTGGGCGGCGCGAGCCTCGACGCGGAGGAGTTCGCCAAGATCGCGCGCTTCGAGCAGCACCTGGTCACCGGCTGACCGGCGCGCGGGCGGACCAGGGAGGAAGCTCTTCCCAGGTCCGATTCGGGACCCCTCGCGCTTGCGCGAGGGGTTTCCCAGTGTCCGCCTGTAAACTGTCCCGAGAATCCGCGTCTGTGCCCCGGGCCGGAGGCCGCTCACGCGGCCGCGGGGGCACCCGCGCAGCAGTCCCAGCCATCGTGAAGTGAGGCAATTCGTGGAGATCCTCCAGATCGCCCTGCAGGTCGTCATCGTGGTGACCAGCATCCTGTGCATCATGTTCGTCCTGCTCAACAAGGGCAAGGGAGGCGGGCTCTCCGACATGTTCGGTGGCGGCATGACGCAGTCCCTGAACACCTCGGGCGCCGCCCAGAAGAACGTGGTGCGCATCACCACGGTGCTCGCCATCGTGTGGGCCCTGTCGATCGTGTGCTACGCGCTCGTGCTGCGCTTCGGCCCTCCGGCCGCCTGACCCCGGCGCACCGCACGCGGGCCGGCAACCGGCCACGCCCGGCACGGCGCCCCGGGGTGGAACGACCCGGCAACGCGGTCGAGATGGACGCACTCGTGACGAAGGTCCGGACCTGAGGTCCGGGCCTTCGTCGTGCTCGGGGGTTCTGCCCCACACGGCCCGGGTGTCAGGACTGGCGCAGCACGGACTGCACCGCGCTGTGTTCCGCACGGCCGGGGAGTGAGGACGTGGGGGGACACGGACTGCGGGTGACGAGCTGCGGCGGTGCACCGGCCTGGCGGCCGCCGCCCGTCGTCGGAGCCGCCTGCACCGTCAGCCGATGTCCTCCGCAGGATCCTGCGGGACACCTGGCAGCGCGTCCTCCGTCACCAGCCACAGGGTCTCGTGCATGCCCCGCACGGCGCTCCCGGGCGCGGCCACCGGCGAGGTCTCACGGCGGATGTGCGCGAGCGCGTCCGCCTTGGCGGCACCGGAGACGAGGAGCCACACACGGTCCGCCGAGTTGATGGTGGCCAACGACATGGTCACCCGCTCGGGCGGGGGCTTGGGGGAGTCCCTCACGGCGAACACCGGTTCGTCGTGGCGCAGCACGTCCTGCCGCCCGGGGAACAGGGATGCCACGTGGGTGTCCGGACCCAGGCTCAGCAGCGCGATGTCGACGTGCGGCAACCCGGTGAGCGAGTCCTCCGCGGCGGCTGCCGCCGCCAGCTCGTCCCGGTAGTCTGCGGCCGCGGCGTCCACCGTGTCGATCTCGTCCGCACCGGCCACCGGGTGGACACGGTCCCACGTCAGCGCGAGGGACTCGTTCCACGCGTCGGCGGCCTGCACGCCGTTGCGCTCGGGATCGGCGCCCGGCAGGAAACGCTCGTCCGACCACCACACGTTCACGCGCGACCAGTCGACGAGCTGGGCGTCCGGGTGCGTGGCAACCTCCCGGATCACCCGGGTGCCCATGCCTCCGCCCGTCAGGGCGATCGTTGCCTCACCCCGTTCGTCCTGGGCCCGTTCCAGCACCTCCAGGATCCGACGGGCGGTGTCCTCGGCCAGACGGTCGTCGTCCGCGTGGGGCACGAGCCGGGGGACTGGCCGGTCGTGCGCGCTCACGGCTTCTCCTCAGGGGATGCGCCGGTGCCCGGTGTCTCGTCCCCGGGGCCCCCGGCGGTGGTGGCCCCCTCCCGCGACGACGCCGGCGCGCCCTCGGTCTCGTCCGGAACCGTGGCAGATTCGCCGGTGTCGTCCGCCTCCGCCATGGCCTCGTCGAGCGGATCCTCCGCGCCGGGCTCGTCCGACGAGCGCGTGGTGATCCGTGCCCTGGACAGGCCCTGGGTGATGACCTCCCCGTAGATCTCGTCCGCGTCCAGGCGGCGCAGCTCCTCGGCCAGGCACGCGTTCAGGTCCCGGACGGGCATGGCGATCTGCTGCTGCGGCTGACCCGGCTGGGTCAGGACGGCCACGGTGCGACCCGGTCGGTCGAGCTCCACGGGCCCGTGCTCGGTGACCAGGCACACCCGGTCGAGGGCACGGCGGGCGTCGTCGCTCACGATCGTGGCGGGCGCGTCCAGCCGGCACGAGAGCCACACACCGAGCAGCACCATGGACGGGGCCACCGCGGCGCCCTCGAGGATGATCTCCCGCACGTCCACGGGGCCCACCTGGTCGAGCACGGCGGCGAGCTGGACGCGCCAGTTGGTGATGCGCGTCCACGCGAGATCCGTGTCCCCGGGGGTGTACTGCCGGGACAGCTGCTCGAGCGACTCGAACGGCTCATCGGCCCGGGACGAGTCCGTGATGCGGCGGTGGGCGATCCGCCCGATCGAGCTGCCGCTCGGGTTCGCCGGGAAGTCGTGCGGCCACCACGCGACGATCGGGGCGTCGGGCAGCAGCAGGGCGGAGACCAGGGTCTCCGTGGGCTCCGCGAGCTCGCCGTAGCCGTGCATGAGGATGACCTCCGAGGCACCGGCGTCACCGCCCATGCGCAGCTGGGCGTCCAACCGGGTCTCGTCCGAGGAGGAGTGCGCCACGTGCACGATGATCCGGCAGGGGTGCTCGTGGCTCGCGTAGTTGGCCGCCTCGATGGCCATCTCCGAGTGCCCCGCCTGCGCCAGGATCACGAGGGTGAGCACGCGCCCGAGGGTCACCACGCCGTTCTCGTCCCGCAGCTCGTTGAGCTTCTTCTCGATGCTCGCGGCGGTGGTGTTCTCCATGTCAACTATCACGGTCGCCTCCAGACGCGTCCGTCACGAGCCATGAGCTCGTGCGCCGATGCGGGGCCCCAGGAGCCCGGTTCGTAGGGCTCAGGGGTCACCCGGTGCCCGCTCCAGTACTGCTCGAAGGGGTCCAGGATCTTCCAGGACTGCTCCACCTCCGAGTGGTCGGGGAACAGCGGCGGCTCCCCGAGCAGGACGTCGAAGATCAGCCGTTCGTAGGCCTCGGGGCTCGACTCCGTGAACGCGTGTCCGTAGCCGAAGTCCATGGTCACGTCCCGGATCTCCGACTGCGTGCCGGGGACCTTGGAGCCGAAGCGGATGGTCACGCCCTCGTCCGGCTGGATCCTGATCACGATGGCGTTCTGGCCGAACTCCTCGTGGTCCGTGTCCCGGAACAGCAGGTTGGGGGACTTCTTGAACGCCACGGCGATCTCCGTGACCCGGCGGCCCAGCCGTTTGCCGGCCCGCAGGTAGAAGGGCACCCCGGCCCAGCGGCGATTGTTGATGTCCACGCGCAGGGCAGCGAACGTCTCCGTCCGCGAGTCCGCCGGGATGTCCGACTCCTCGTGGAAGCCCTTGACGAACTCCCCGCCCTGCAGCCCCGAGGTGTACTGGCCCAGGGCCGAGTGCTCGCCGAGGTCCTCGGGCAGCACCACCGACTCCAGCACCTTGGCCTTCTCCCGCCTCAGGTGGCTGGCGCTGAACGAGGCGGGCTCCTCCATGGCGGTCAGGGCGAGCAGCTGGAGCAGGTGGTTCTGGATCACGTCTCGGGCCGCGCCCACGCCGTCGTAGTACCCCGCACGGGAACCGATCCCGATCTCCTCGGCCATGGTGATCTGCACGTGGTCCACGGAACGGGCGTCCCACAGCGGCTCGAACATCTGGTTGGCGAAGCGCAGCGCCAGGATGTTCTGCACCGTCTCCTTGCCCAGGTAGTGGTCGATGCGGAAGACGCTGTCCGCGCGGAACACGCGTTCCACGATCGCGTTGAGCTCGCGCGCGGACTCGAGGTCGTGACCGAACGGCTTCTCGATGACCACACGGCGCCAGCCCGTGCTGTTCTCGCTGTCCGCGAGGTCGCGGTCCGCGAGCTGCTGGCACACCGTCTCGAAGGCCTTGGGGGGGATCGAGAGGTAGAACGCGTGGTTGCCGCGGGTGCCCCGGTCCCGGTCCAGCTCCTCGAGGGTCTGCGCGAGACGGTCGTAGGCGTCGTCGTCGTCGAACTCACCCTGCACGAACCGCAGGCCCGAGGCGAACTGGTTCCACAGGTCCTCGTTGTAGGGCGTGCGCGCGTGCTGCGTGACGTTCTCCTTGACGTACTCCGCGAACTGTGCGTCGTCCCAGTCCCGCCGCCCGAAGCCCACGAGCGAGAACGCCGGGGGCAGCAGGCTGCGGTTCGCGAGGTCGTACATCGCGGGCAGCAGCTTCTTCTTGGCGAGATCGCCGGTCACGCCGAACAGCACGAGGGCCGACGGCGCCGCCACGCGCGTGAGCCGCCGGTCGCGCGGGTCCCGCAGGGGGTTGGGATTCTTGGTGTCAGGCACGGGACTTCCTGTCCGGTCGCTGGTGGGTGGCGGGTGTCAGAGAGCCGACGCCGCCTCGAGCAGCTGGGCCACTCCCGCCGCGCGGTCGGTGAGACGCAGCCGCAGGACAGGGCGGTCGTGCTCGCCCAGCACGGCCGCGTCCCCGTCCGCCTGGGCGCTGATGAGCTCTCCGAACGTGAAGGGGATCCCGGGGATGTCCACGTCCGTGTCGGTGGCCGCCGTGATCTGCAGGTACACGCCCTGGGCGGGCCCACCCTTGTGGTACTGCCCGGTGGAGTGCAGGAAGCGCGGACCCCAGCCGAACGTCACGGGACGGCCGGTGTGCCGCGCCAGCTGGTCACGGATAGCCTCGAGCTGCGTCCACTGCAGGCGGTCGAAGTAGGCCTGCACGCTCACGTAGCCGTCCTCGGGGAGCTGCTCGAGCAGAGCCGTGAGCGCGTCCTGCACGGTTGTGGCGCCGTGGAGCAGGGACTCGTCGCCCCGGATCTCCACGTCCCCGTCCGTGGCCACGGCCGGGGAGGGCTCGGGGGAGGAGGCCAGCAGCTCGCGCGTGGCGGCCTTGGCGGACTCCACGTCCGGCTGGTTGTAGGGGGCGATGCCGAGCAGGCGCCCGGCCACGGCGGTGGCCACCTCGAAGGTCAGCATGAGCCCGCTGAGAGAACCGGCCACGCGCACGCCGTCACCGGAGCCGGTCTCCACGGACTCCTCGTCCACGAGGGACACCACCAGCACGTCCTGCGCACCGGAGGTCAGTTCGGGTGCGGCCTCGTCCACCACCACGGGCAGGACACCGGTGCCCGACTTGCCGGTGGACTCCGCGATCAGCTGCTCGGCCCAGTCCGCGAATCCCACGAACGGTGCGCCCTGGTTCACCAGGACGATCTTGTCGCGCAGCGGATCGGTTCCGCCGAGCGCCGCGCCCAGCTGCAGGCCGATGTTGTTCTCGTCGTCCTCGCGCAGCATCTCCGCGGCCTCCTCGGCGTCGTCGAGCAGCGCGGCGACGTCCACCCCGGCGAGCCCCGAGGGAACCAGCCCAAAGGCGGTGAGCGCGGAGAAGCGGCCGCCCACGTTCGGATCGGCGTTGAAGGTCTTGCGGTAGCCGGCCTCGCGCGAGGCCGAGTCCATGGGGGAGCCCGGGTCGGTGACCACCACGACGCGCGACGGGCCGTCGATGCCGGCCCGTTCGAACGCCTCGAGGAACACGCGGCGGGCGGAGTCCGTCTCCACGGTGGAACCTGACTTCGAGGAGACCACCAGGGCGGTGTGCTCGAGGTCCTGGAGGGCCGTGGAGACCATCTCGGGATCGGTGGAGTCCAGCACGAACAGCTCCACACCGGCGCTGCGCGTGATGACCTCGGGGGCCAGCGAGGAGCCGCCCATGCCGGCGAGCACGAAGCGGGTGACGCCCTCGCGGGCGAAGTCGTCGCGCAGCTCCATGATCTCCGGGATCAGGGGACGGGAGACGGTTGCGGCGTCCGTCCATCCCAGCCGGACCGCAGCCTCCTCCTCTGCCGCGGCACCCCAGAGCGTGGGATCCTGCGCGAAGAGCTTGGAGGCGAAGTTGTCGGCGACGAGACGGGGCACGTGGGTGTCCACGGCGTCGCGCGCGGATCCTGCGGCCTGCAATGACAATGAGCTCACGGGGAGCCTCCTCGGACTGGTCGAGCTGGCGGTGTGGTGGATCGTGGGACCGTCCGCCGCGCCCTGCCGGGGAACCCGACGGGACGCGGCGCACGGGCAGGCCCGGCCGCTGCCGGGCGGGGACTCAGCGGGCGTCGTCGAGCGCGGTGCGCACGGTGGCGAGCAGCTCGTCCCAGGACGCGTCGAACTTCTGGAGACCCTCGGTCTCCAGCTGCTCCACGACCTCCTGGTAGGAGACGCCCAGCGCGCCGATCTCGTCGAGGATCCGGGACGACTCCTCGTACGTGGCGGTCACGGTGTCCGCGGTGACCTCCGCGTGGTCGAACGTGGCGTCCAGGGTCTTCTCCGGCATGGTGTTCACGGTGTTCGGCGCCACCAGCTCGGTCACGTAGAGGGTGTCGGGCAGCTCAGGGTCCTTGACTCCCGTGGAGGCCCACAGCGGGCGCTGCGGGTTGGCGCCCGCGGCCGCGAGACGCTTCCAGCGCTCCGTGTCCAGGGACTGCTCGTAGACCTGGTAGGCGAGGCGGGCGTTGGCGAGCCCCGCCTTCCCCTTCAGTGCCGCAGCTTCACTCGAGCCGACGGCGTCCAGGCGCTTGTCGATCTCCGTGTCCACGCGGGACACGAAGAAGGACGCCACGGAGTGGATGGTGGAGAGGTCCTTGCCGTTCTCGAGAGCCTTCTCCAGCCCCTCCATGTAGGCGTTGATGACGTTGCGGTAGCGCTCGAGCGAGAAGATCAGGGTCACGTTGACCGAGATGCCCTCGGCGATCGTGGCCGCGATCGAGGGCAGGCCCTTCTCCGTGGCCGGGATCTTGATGAGCGCGTTCGGCCGGTCGATCGTCTGCGAGAGCTTCTGGGCCATGGTCGAGGTCGCGTCGGCGTCCTGGGCGAGCCGCGGGTCCACCTCGATGGACACGCGCCCGTCCTGGCCCTGCGTGGCCTCGGCGATCGGGGCGAAGAGGTCGCACGCGTCACGGACGTCGTCGGTGGTGATGCGGAACACGGCGTCGTCCACCGAGGTGCCGGCCGCGGCGAGCTCGGCCACCTGCTCGCGGTAGGACTCGCCGTCGGCGAGGGCCGCCGCGAAGATCGTGGGGTTGGTGGTCACGCCCACCACGTTCTTGGTGTCGATCAGCTCTTGCAGGTTGCCGCTCGTGAGCCGCTGGCGGGAGAGGTCGTCCAGCCAGATGGAGACGCCGGCGTCCGAGAGCTTCTGAGTGGGAGTGGTCATGTCTGTGTCCTCCGGTCGCGTGGGAAATCTGGGGCCGTTGCGGGCGGCGGGTCCGCCGCCCGCAACGGGTGCAGGGGTGTGGGGCTCAGCGCGCGGCGGCGATGGAGTCCAGGGCGGCCTCCGTCACGGCCTCTGCGGTGATGCCGAACTCGCGGTAGAGCGTCTCGTAGTCCGCGGACTCGCCGAAGTGCTCCAGGGAGACGGCCCGCCCGGCATCGCCGAGGAGGTCGTTCCAGGACATCCGGATGCCGGCCTCGACCGTGACCCGGGCCTTGACGCCCGCGGGGACCACGGACTCGCGGTACTGCGCGTCCTGGGCGTCGAACCACTCGCGGCACGGCATGGAGACCACGCGGGCGGACACGCCCTGTGCCTTGAGCTGCTCGCGGGCCGGCAGTGCGAGCTGCACCTCCGAGCCGGTGCCGATCAGCACCACGTCCGGCGTGCCCTCGCTGTCGGCCAGCACGTAGCCGCCGCGCGCCACGCCCTCGGCGGAGGCGAACTTCTCGCCCTCCGCGTCCGGGTGCAGGTCCTCACGGGCCAGCGTGGGCAGGTCCTGGCGCGTGAGCGCGATGCCCGCAGGGTGCTCGTGGCTCTCCAGGATGGTCCGCCACGCCACCGCGGTCTCGTTGGCGTCCGCGGGGCGCACGACGTCGAGTCCCGGGATCGCGCGCAGCGAGGACAGCTGCTCCACGGGCTGGTGCGTGGGTCCGTCCTCGCCCAGACCGATGGAGTCGTGGGTCCAGACGTAGATGGAGGGCACCTTCATGAGCGCACCCAGGCGCACGGCCGGGCGCTGGTAGTCGGAGAAGATGAGGAACGTCCCCGAGAAGGCGCGGGTCTGGCTGCTCATCACGATGCCGTTGACGATCGCCGCCGCCGCGTGCTCACGGATGCCGAAGTGCAGCACCCGGCCGTACGGGGAGCCCGTCCACTTCTCGGTGGAGCGCTTCTCCGGGATGAAGGACGGGGCGGAGTCGATCGTGGTGTTGTTGGAGCCCGCGAGGTCCGCGGAGCCGCCCCACAGCTCGGGGAAGGTGTCCGCGATCGCGTTGATGACCTGCCCGGAGGCCTTGCGGGTGGCCATGGCCTTGCCCGCCGGGAACGTGGGGAACGCCGCGCGGTAGTCCTCGGGCAGCTCCTGGTTCTTGATGCGGTCGTAGAGGGCCGCCTTGTCCGGGTGGGCGCTGCGCCACTGCTCGAAGGACTTCTCCCACTCGGCGCGCTCGGCCTTGCCGCGCTGGGCGACCTCGCGCACGTGGTCCATGATCTCGGGCTCGATCTGGAAGGACTTCTCGGGATCGAAGCCCAGGATCTTCTTGGTCGCGGCGACCTCGTCCGCGCCGAGCGCGGAGCCGTGGATGCCGCCGGTGTTCTGCTTGGTGGGGGAGGGCCAGCCGATGATGGTGCTGAGCGCGATCAGGGACGGCTTGTCCGTGACCTTGGTGGCGGCCACGATCGCGTCGTAGAGGCCCTGGACGTCCTCCTGGTACTGCCCGCCGTTGCGCCAGTCCACGCGGGTGGTGTCCCAGCCGTAGGCCTCGTAGCGGGCCAGCACGTCCTCGTTGAACGCCACGTTGGTGTCGTCCTCGATGGAGATCTTGTTGTCGTCGTAGATCACCACCAGGTTGCCCAGCTCCTGGGTGCCGGCCAGGGACGAGGCCTCGGAGGTGATGCCCTCCTGGAGGTCCCCGTCCGAGGCGATCACGAACACGTGGTGGTCGAACGGGGAGGTGCCCTGGGCGGCGTCGGCGTCGAAGAGCCCGCGCGTGTAGCGCTGGGCGTACGCGAAGCCCACGGAGGAGGCGAGCCCCTGGCCCAGCGGTCCGGTGGTGATCTCCACGCCCGTGGTGTGCCGGTACTCGGGATGGCCCGGGACCTTGGAGCCCCACGTGCGCAGCGACTCCAGGTCCGACATCTCCAGGCCGTAGCCCGAGAAGAAGAGCTGCAGGTAGAGCGTCAGCGAGGTGTGCCCGGGGGAGAGGATGAACCGGTCGCGCCCGGTCCAGCGGTCGTCCGAGGGGTCGTGGCGCATGACCTTCTGGAACAGCAGGTAGGCCACGGGTGCCAGGGACATGGCCGTGCCGGGGTGGCCGTTGCCGACCTTCTGCACGGCGTCCGCCGCGAGGACACGCGCGGTGTCCACGGCGCGGGCATCCTGTTCGGTCCAGTTCAGCGGTTGATCGAGGTTCGGCACGGTGGCGCGCCCCTTTCCTGTGGGGATGTGCGATGCGAACCGCCGCCCGACCGGCCGCAAGGCCTCCGGGTGCCGCGGAACGCGAGTTCCGCGCTCAACCTTAGTCCCGAGAGGCCGTGCCCGTCAGGGACGTACGCTGTGAGCGCGAACGGCCACCGGGCACCGGGTCGGGCGCCATCCGGGTGTCAATCCCGGCGGCTATACTGTTGACCGGGTGTCCCCGCGCGCAGTGCCGCGCCGGGCACCGCAGGACTCCCGCCCGTGCGGGCCGCACACGTTCTTTGGAGCATCGATTCCGTGAATCACCTCGATACCGCGACGCACCCGGATTCCTCGGGATCCCCCGCGACGCAAGGACACGGAGTGACCGGGACCCGCATCGGGGAGGTCGCCCCGGTGGGGTACCAGGGCCCGATGACCGCGCGCCGCAAGCTCAAGGCGTACGTGGCGCTTACCAAGCCCCGGATCATCGAGCTGCTCCTCGTGGCCACCGTGCCCACCATGTTCTTCGCGCAGCAGGGCGTGCCCGACTTCTGGCTCGTGCTCAACACGCTGGTCGGAGGCACCCTCGCGGCGGGTGCCGCGGGAGCCTTCAACTGCTACATCGACCGCAACGAGGACCGTCTCATGCGGCGCACGGCCAAGCGCCCCCTGGTCACCGGGGAGGTCAGCGACCGAGAAGCCCTGGTGTTCGCGTGGCTGCTGTCCGCGGTGGCCGTGGCCTGGCTGACCCTCGGGGTGAGCGTGCTGTGCGGTGTGCTGGGCGTGGTGGCCATCGCCCTCTACGCCGTCTTTTACTCGATCATCCTCAAGCGCCGCACCGCGCAGAACATCGTGTGGGGCGGGATCGCCGGGTGCATGCCCGTGCTGATCGGCTGGGCCGCGGTGCGCGGCACGCTCGAGTGGCCCGCGTTCGTGCTCTTCGCGTTCATCTTCCTGTGGACCCCGCCGCACTACTGGCCACTGTCCATGAAGTACGCGGAGGACTACTCCCGCGCGGGGGTTCCCATGCTCGGCGCGGTGGACTCCGCGCGGACCGTGGGTGCGCAGGTGGTGCTGTACGCGTGGGCCACCGTGATCTGCTCGCTGCTGCTGATCCCCGTGGGCGGTGCGGGCTGGGTCTACGGGATCATCGCGCTGCTCTCCGGCGCGTGGTTCACCTACCACTGCCACAAGCTCTACGGTCTGGCCCGGGCCGGGCGGCCCACGCTCAAGCAGGCCATGTACGTCTTCCACGGCTCGATCGCCTACATCACGTTCGTGTTCGTGGGCGTGGCCCTGGATCCGTTCCTCGGCGGTCCCATTCTCTGACCGGCGTGTCCGGTCCGTCCCATCCTGGGCATCCCGTCCACCGGCCGTCTCGCCGTGCCCGGGGACGACGCCGCTCGGCCGGCTCGGTCGCGGTGCTCGCCTAAACTGGGCCCATGCTCTCGATGGACTTCTCCGGTGTGATCGCCTACCCCGTGACTCCGCTGCATCCCGGCGGAGCCCTGGACCTGGACTCCTTGGAGAGCAGCATCGCCCGGCTGGCACGCAGCGGTGTGGACGGGATCGTGGTGCTCGGCACCTCGGGACTGTTCGCCTACCTCGACGCCGCCGAGCGGTCCGAGGTGGTGCGCACCGCCGTCCGCGCGGCCTCCGGCTCGGGAACCCCCGTGGGAGTCGGCATCTCGGCCATCACCACGCGTGAGGTCCTCCAGCACGCCTACGCCGCGGAGAACAACGGCGCGGACGGGCTCGTGCTGAGCCCCGTGAGCTACATCCCGCTGGTGTCGCAGGAGATCGCGGACCAGGTGGAGACGGTGTCCTCGGCGGTGTCGCTGCCCGTGTGCCTCTACAACAACCCCTCCACCACCGGGTTCACGTACCCGGTGGAGCTCGCGGCGGAGCTGTCCTGGCTGGACACCGTGGTGGCGTTCAAGGACACGGCGAGCTCCGGGCGGCTGTTCCACTCACGCCAGCTGCTGTTCGCCCAGCAGGCGGAACCCGGCACGGTCCACGGTGTGAGCCGGGACCAGCTGATCGTGGAGGAGTACCCACCGGCGGCGTGGCACAGCGGGATGGCCGCCCTGCTGGCTCCGGAGTTCGTGGAGTTCCACCGAGCGGTGAGAGAGGGCCGCGCGGAGGATGCGGCGGCCTGGAGCTCCGCGCTGCGCCCCCTCATGCAGCTCATGGGGCACGAACGTCCCCTGTCCGTGCTGTACGCCCTCGCGGAGGTCTGCGGCGTGCGCACGAGCGCACCGCGGCGTCCGCTGCTGCCCATTCCCTCGAGCGGCAAGCGCGCACTCGCGGACGCCGTGGCACAGCTGCGCGGCCGGCCCGCGGCGCCGTCGGATGCCTGAGCGACTGCGCCACGGGACGTCGTCGGAATCCTGACCATCTGCGGCACGGGTCGTTATTGGGGGTGTGAGCACCAGCGACTGGGCGTGTCGTCGGCGGGATGAGCACCCGCGTGGCCGCGAGCCTGAGGTCCAGCTGCGCCGGGCAGCGTCGGGAGCCCGTGCACCAGCGGCACAGGACGGAAAAACGTCTGCCCCCGGGATGACCGGGGGCAGACGGCGTACGGGGAGGCTCGCGGTCAGCGCACCGGCTGTGCGGGCGCGGAGGCGGGTGAAGCCTCGCCCAGGTCCACGGGCGCCGCGTGCTCGTGGTGGTCGTCCGCGAGGTAGAAGCTGATGGAGACCACGCGGGTGGCCGCCCAGATCAGCACTGCCGAGAGCACCATGTGCAGGGACACGGCGGCCTCCGGAACGCCGTTGAAGTACTGGTAGTAGCCCACGGCGCCCTGGGCCATGATCACCAGGATCATGATGGCGTACGCGTTGCGCAGCACACGGGGCAGGGACTTCACCGTGGTCACCACGATGCCCGTCACGGCCGTGAGGGTGAGCAGGTAGACGGGGACCGCGTGGGCGCGGGCGATGACCACGGAGTCGAAGGCCAGCCGCGCGCTGTCCTGGTCCCCGGCGTGGGGGCCGGTGCCGGTCACCAGGGTGCCGAGGTAGAGCACCACGGCCGCGATAACGCCCGTGGCGACCGCGAGGCCGCGCACCAGGGTGGTGTGGCCGTGCAGCTGGCCGGGGCGCTGGTCGTGGGCCACTCGCGAGAGGCCCTCGCGCCGGGTGTTGAGCACCAGCAGCGTGGACAGCGCGATCATGATGGCTGAGAGGAAGTAGTGCGCACCCACGAGCAGCGGGTGCAGCTCCAGGTGCACCAGCACGCCGCCCACCACGGCCTGCACGGGGATTCCGAGCAGCAGGAGCAGCGCCAGCCGGAACAGCTTGGGGTGCTCTTCGCGCAGCTTCAGCACGGACAGGAACGTCAGGACCGCCACCACGGTGAGTACGAACGTGAGCAGGCGGTTGCCGAACTCGATGATCCCGTGCACACCCATCTCCGCCGTGTTCGTCCAGGAGTCGGGCGTGCAGCGGGGCCACGTGGGGCACCCCAGGCCGGAACCGGTCAGCCGGACGAGGCCGCCCGTGAAGATCAGCAGCGCGTTGGCCACCAGGGACGCCACCGCGAGGAAGCGCACCCAGGGGGTCACGGTGCTGGGCCACCAGAACGAATCGACGGCGGTGCGGGGAGCGGTGTCAGACATGGCGGGGCATCCAGGGGCAGAGGGGACGGGTCCCCCTCAGTGTAGCGATCCCGCCGTGGGAGCATCCTGGACGGGACCGCGCGCTCAGGGGGTCAGACCCACTTGAACCACCGCGCGGTGGCCGCCCAGCTCGCCACCGCCCATGCGGCGAGGACCAGCAGGGGAGCGGCACTCACCCGGCCGTGCAGGAAGCACTCCCGCAGCACCTCACCCGCGGCCGAGGAGGGCAGCCAGGACACGATCCCGGCGAGCCAGCCGGGCAGCGCGGACGCGGGGAAGAGCACACCACCGCCCGCGGCGAGCGCCACCCACACCACGTTGAGCACCGCCAGGGTGGCCTCGGCGCGCAGGGTTCCGGCGATCAGCAGGCCCAGCCCGGTGAACGCCACGGCGACCAGCACGAGCAGGGGGAGGGAGCCAAGCACGGTGGCCACGGTGGGGTGCCAGCCCAGCCAGAGGGCCACGGCCGCCACGATCACGTACTGCACGGCGAGCACGGCCAGCACGGCGAGCAGCTTGCCCGCGATCAGACCGGAGCGTCCCAGGGGAGTGGTCGAGAGCTGGCGCAGCACCCCGTAGCGGCGGTCGAAGCCGGTCTGGATGCCCTGCCCCGAGAAGGCGCTGGAGAGCACGCACAGCACCAGGATGCCGGGCACGGCCACGTCCGCACGGGAGGCCCCGTCCACGCGGTAGGGGTCCAGCAGGTCGGTCATGGTGAGAGCCACGAGTGCCATGACGGGCAGGATCACGAGCAGCAGCAGCTGCTCCCCGTTGCGCAGCATCGTGGTGGCCTCGAAGCGCGCCTGGGACACCACGCGCCGGGGCAGGGACGCGGCACGACGCCGCTCGTGCGGGTGGGGTGCCGAGGTGACGGCGTCTGCGGGGGTCACCGGGCATCCCTCCCGGCCACGTCCAGGAACACGTCTTCGAGGGAACGGGGTTGCACGCTCAGCGCCTCCGGCAGGGTGTCGTTGCGGGTGGCCCACGCGGTCAGCTCACGGACGCGGGCGGCGTCGAGCGGGCCGGTGAGGGTGACGGTGCGGTCCTTGACGACCCAGCGGACGTCGTCGTAGCCGGGGCGGCGCCAGGGCGGGTCCGCGCGCAGCACGGGACGCTGCTCCGGCGTGACGGTGATGGTCATGACCAGGGACGAGTCCCGGCCGGTGCGCACGAGGTCCGCCACGGTGCCCTGGGCGGCCACCGCGCCGTGGTCCACGATGTACACGTAGTCGGCGAGCCGGGCGGCGTCGTCCATGAGGTGCGTGGTGAGGATGATGCAGGTTCCCTGGTCCCGCAGGCGCTGGACCACGTCGAACACGAGCTGGCGCGAGCGCGGGTCCAGCCCGGCGGACGGCTCGTCCAGGAACAGCACGTCCGGGCGGCCCACGAGCGCCGCCGCGAGCGCCACGCGCTGGCGCTGGCCGCCGGAGAGCCGACGGACGGGCGTGTGGAGGAAGGACCGGATGCCGAGGCGCTCCACCAGCTCGGTCACGGGGACCGGGTCCGCGTAGAGGTTGCTGAGGTGGCGCAGCAGCTCTGCGGGTCGCACGGCCTGCGGGAGCCCGCCGTCCTGGAGCATGACGCCCACGCGGGCGCGCAGCTCCGGGGAGGCCCGCCAGGGGTCCTGGCCGAGCAGGCGGACCGTGCCCGAGGTGGGCTGCTGGAGGCCCTGGGCGCACTGCAGCGTGGTGGTCTTGCCCGCGCCGTTGGCCCCGAGCAGGGCCGTGACGCGCCCGGCGTGGGCCGCCATGCTGAGACCGCGGACCGCGCGGACGGGCTCACCGCGCCCGGGGAACGTCTTGACCAGGTCGCTGATGTGCAGGGCCGCGGTCCCCGGATCGGGGGCGGCAGCGGGGACTGAGGAAAATTCTGGGGGCGTCTGCACCCGGACAGTCTAGGACGGCCCGTGCCATGACGCCCGGTGGGGGACTCCCGCCCGCGCCTCCGTGGGCGCCTCCCCGGGGCGTGCTCCGGGCGTTTGTCGGGGAATGGATTACCGCATACCCTCGTTATGTATTGCGTGCCTCACCGGTGAACCCAGTTCCCGTGGGGCCCGGGCCGCACGGAGCTGCACCGGCTCGGCCACCTCCCCGACTCGCCGCGAAGGATGTTGCACCCAGCATGAGTTCACCGGCCACGGACCGCACGAGCGCGGTGCGCACGGACCAGGATGACACCACCCGCTCGCGGGTGCTCTCGCTGGTGCTCGCCCACGGGCCCATCTCCGCCGCGCAGATCGCCAAGGACCTCGGCCTCACGCCCGCCGCCGTCCGGCGTCACCTGGACGCCCTGGAGTCCGAGCAGTTCGTGGAGGTTTCCATGGTGCGCAGCACCGCCTCGGGAGCTGGTCGGCCGGCGCGTCGCTACGTGGTGGCACCGGGCGGGCACGAGCAGCTGGCGCAGGACTACCGGGGGCTTGCCAGCCGTGCGCTGGCCACCATGGCCCGGGTGGGTGGTGAGGATCTCGTGCACGGGTTCGTGACCGAGGAGGTCGAGCGGTGGCGTGAGCGCTACCGGCCCAGCGTGGAGGCCGCGGGTCCGGACGTGGAGGACCGCCTCAACGCGCTGACCGCCGCCATGAGCCACGACGGCTTCGTGGCGTCCCACACCACGGTCACCCCCCGTGGTCCCAAGGGCGTGACTCTGCGCTCCGCCCAGCTGTGCCAGGGCCACTGCCCCATCCAGGACATCGCGAACGAGTACCCCGAGTTCTGCGAGCAGGAGACCGCCATGATCGCCGAGCTGCTGGACGTCGACGTCCGCAGGCTCTCCACCATGGCCGCGGGCGCCCACGTCTGCACCACACACGTCCCGCTGCAGCTGCGCGCGGCGGGTTCCAAGAACTCCACCAACCACACAACCGCACGACAGGGAGGGTTGTCATGACCGAGCGCATCGAACCCGCGGACACCGCGGGCACCATGACAGGCGACACCACGATTTCCGAGATCCTGGAGATGAACCCGGAGCTCGAGGGGATCGGCCAGTACCAGTACGGCTGGGCCGACAAGAACGACGCCGGCGCCTCGGCGCGCCGCGGCGTGAACGAAGAGGTGGTCCGGGACATCTCGGCCAAGAAGAGCGAGCCGGACTGGATGACGCAGCTGCGTCTGAAGGGCCTGAAGTTCTTCGACCGCAAGCCCATGCCCACGTGGGGCGCGGACCTGTCGGGCATCGACTTCGACAACATCAAGTACTTCGTGCGCTCCACGGAGCAGCAGGCGGGCTCCTGGGAGGAGCTGCCCGAGGACATCCGCAACACGTACGAGAAGCTCGGCATCCCCGAGGCTGAGCGCAACCGCCTGGTGGCCGGTGTGGCCGCGCAGTACGAGTCCGAGGTGGTCTACCACCAGATCCGCGAGGACCTCGAGGCCCAGGGCGTGATCTTCATGGACACGGACACCGCCCTGAAGGAGCACCCCGAGTTCTTCGAGGAGTACTTCGGCACCGTGATCCCCGTGGGCGACAACAAGTTCGCCGCGCTGAACACGGCCGTGTGGTCCGGCGGCTCGTTCGTGTACGTCCCCAAGGGTGTGCACGTGGACATCCCGCTGCAGGCGTACTTCCGCATCAACACCGAGAACATGGGCCAGTTCGAGCGCACGCTGATCATCGCGGACGAGGACTCCTACGTCCACTACATCGAGGGCTGCACCGCGCCGATCTACAAGACCGACTCGCTGCACTCCGCCGTGGTGGAGATCATCTGCAAGAAGAACGCCCGGGTGCGCTACACGACCATCCAGAACTGGTCCAACAACGTGTACAACCTGGTGACCAAGCGCGCCATCGCCCACGAGGGCGCCACCATGGAGTGGGTGGACGGCAACATCGGCTCCAAGGTCACCCAGAAGTACCCCGCGGTCTACATGACCGGCGAGCACGCGCGCGGTGAGACCCTGTCCATCGCCTTCGCGGGCGAGGGCCAGCACCAGGACACCGGGTCCAAGATGGTGCACATCGCCCCGAACACGTCCTCGTCGATCGTGTCGAAGTCGGTGGCCCGCAACGGCGGCCGCTCCGCCTACCGCGGCCTCGTGCAGGTGCGCGAGGGCGCCACGCACTCCAAGTCCAACGTGGTGTGCGACGCCCTGCTGGTGGACACGATCTCCCGCTCGGACACGTACCCCTACGTGGACATCCGCGAGGACGACGTCACCATGGGCCACGAGGCCACTGTTTCCCGCGTGTCCGAGGAGCAGCTGTTCTACCTCATGCAGCGCGGCATGCCCGAGGAGGAGGCCATGGCCATGATCGTGCGCGGCTTCGTGGAGCCGATCGCGCGTGAGCTGCCCATGGAGTACGCGCTCGAGCTCAACCGTCTCATCGAACTGCAAATGGAAGGATCCGTTGGCTGATATGTCCACCACTGATCAGACCGCCCGTGCCGCACAGGACGCCGACGAGCAGGTGAACGGAGTGCCCACCGGCGAGGACCGCGTCGCCATCCCGGGCATGAGCCAGGAGGGCGAGACCCTGCAGGAGGGCCGCAATCAGGCCGGTGAGCCCGAGATCCGCCACACCCAGCACGGGGACATCTCCGGCGTGCCGGACTCCTCCCGCGCGGGCCGCACCACGTCCTACGACGTGGCCGACTTCCCGCCGCTGAGCAGCAAGCTCGAGGACTGGCGCTTCACGCCCATCAAGCGGCTGCGCGGGCTCGACGACGCCGCCCTGCAGGGCCCCGCGCCCGCCGTCTCCGTCTCGGGGGACGACGCCGTGCAGATCACCTCCGTGGGCCGCGACGACTCCCGCGTGGGCTCGGCCGGCATCCCGGAGGACCGGGTCTCGGCGAACGCGTGGTCCTCGTTCCGCGAGGCCACCGTGATCTCCGTGCCGCGCGACGCCCAGGTGGCGGAGCCCGTGATCGTGACGCTCACCGGTGAGTCCGAGGAACCCGCGGCCCAGCACATCGTGGTGGACGCCGGGGCGAACTCCAAGGCGCTCGTGGTGCTGCGCCACGTGGGCACCGCCGTGCTGGCCCAGAACATCGAGTTCTCGGTGGCGGACGGCGCCAACCTCACCGTGGTCTCGCTGCAGGAGTGGACGGACGACTCCGTGCACGCGTCCTCGCAGCAGGCCAAGCTGGGCCGCGACGCCACGTTCAAGCATGTGCTCGTGAGCCTGGGCGGTGACCTGGTGCGCGTCACCCCGTCCACCCGCTTCACCGCTCCCGGCGGCGACGTGGAGATGTACGGCCTCACGTTCGTGGACGACGGCCAGCACCTGGAGTCCCGGCTGTTCGTGGACCACTCCGTGCCGCGCTGCCGGTCGCGCGTGAACTACAAGTCCGCGCTGCAGGGTGAGAACGCCCACGGCGTGTGGGTGGGCGACGTCCTGATCCGCGCCGAGGCCGAGGGCACGGACACCTACGAGCTCAACCGCAACCTGATCCTCAACGACGGTCCGCGCATGGACTCCGTGCCGAACCTGGAGATCGAGACCGGCCTGATCGCCGGTGCAGGTCACGCCTCCACCACGGGGCAGCTGGACGACGAGCACCTCTACTACCTGATGTCCCGCGGCATCCCGGAGGACCAGGCACGCCGCCTGGTGGTCCGCGGATTCCTGTTCGAGATCATCCAGCAGGTGGGCGTGGAGGCCCTCGAGGAGCAGCTGCGCGCGTCCCTGGAGGACGAGCTCGCCCGCACCGAGAGCTGAGACCCCGGCCCAGCGCCGTCGTCAGACCCGAGAATTCCGCACCGCGCCCGAGAGCGGGCCGGTGCCCACGAGACCCAAGGAGAAACACCGCATGTCAACTCTGGAGATCAAGGACCTCCACGCGTCCGTCATCCTGGACGACGAGAGCACCAAGCCCATCCTCAAGGGCGTGAATCTGACCATCAACTCCGGTGAGGTGCACGCGATCATGGGCCCCAACGGCTCGGGCAAGTCCACGCTGGCGTCCACGATCGCCGGCCACCCCAAGTACCAGGTGGACTCCGGCTCCGTGACCCTGGACGGGCAGGACGTGCTGGAGATGTCCGTGGACGAGCGCGCCCGCGCCGGCCTCTTCCTGGCCATGCAGTACCCGGTGGAGATCCCCGGCGTGACCACCTCCAACTTCCTGCGCTCCGCGAAGACCGCGATCGACGGCGAGGCACCCTCCCTGCGCACGTGGACCAAGGACGTCCGCACCGCCATGGACAAGCTGAAGATCGACAACGACATGCTCCTGCGCAACGTCAACGAGGGCTTCTCCGGCGGCGAGAAGAAGCGCCACGAGATCCTGCAGCTGGAGATCCTCAAGCCGAAGATCGCCCTGCTGGACGAGACGGACTCCGGCCTGGACGTGGACGCGCTGAAGATCGTGTCCGAGGGTGTGAACCGCGCCCTGTCCGAGGACAACACGGGCATCATGCTGATCACGCACTACACGCGCATCCTGCGCTACATCAAGCCGCAGTTCGTGCACGTGTTCTCCGACGGCCGCGTGGTGGACCAGGGCGGTCCGGAGCTCGCGGAGCAGCTGGAGAACGAGGGCTACGACCGCTACGTTCAGGCCGCTGCCAAGTAGGCACCGGCGCACCACTTCCTGAGGAGGTCGCCATGAGCGAATCCACCGGCACCGCCGCGGCGGAGACCACCGGGCCCAACGGCCAGGCCTCGGTCGAGGAGATCACGGACCTGCTGAAGAACGTGATCGACCCCGAGCTGGGCGTGAACATCGTGGACCTGGGCCTGCTCTACGGCCTGGAGTACCAGGACGATGCCTCCCTGCGCCTGGACATGACGCTCACCACGGCGGCGTGCCCGCTGCAGGACGTCATCGAGGAGCAGGTCTCCCAGAACCTCTCGCCCGCCGTGGACGAGTGGCACGTGAACTGGATCTGGATGCCCCCGTGGGGTCCGGAGCGGATCACGGAGGACGGCCGGGACCAGATGAGGGCCCTGGGCTTCAACATCTGATCCCACCGGGTCCGCCACGCGCGGGCCACGGTGGGCACCGTTCTGGAGACGGGGCACGGGAAGGGCACGATCCGCAGGGGTCGTGCCCTTCCTGCTGTCCGCGCGCGCCGCAGACGCCCTCCGGGGTCCATGCAGCATCCGGCCGCGACGGCTCTGCGGTCCGGGCGTCGCGGCACGTGGGCGGACCGGGGGCGAACGTGGGGGAGCCTGTGCACCCGGGTCCGGTGCCCCTGATAGTTTCGAGCAAGAATTCGCGACCGGGAGGACCCCATGGAACGCCATCTGCCGCAACTGTCCGAACTCACACCGCTCATGAAGTTCGGCTCCTTCAATCCGGACCGGCGCGCCGCGAGGCTCGCGAAGGCCGCGGACGTGGAGGCGCTGCGGCGGATCGCGCGGCGTCGTACGCCCCGCCCGGCCTTCGACTACGTGGACGGCGCGGCCGGGCAGGAGATCACCCACCGGCGCAACCGGGAGGCGTTCGAGTCCGTGGAGCTGCTGCCGCGGATCCTGCACGGCACGGACACCGCAGACCTGAGCACGGAGATCGCCGGTGTCCGCAGCGCCCTGCCGTTCGGGATCGCCCCCACGGGATTCACCCGCTTCATGCACTCGGAGGGTGAGATCGGGGGAGTCCGCGCCGCCCAGCGTGCCGGCATCCCGTTCTCCCTGTCCACCATGGGCACCCGCTCCATCGAGGAGGTCCGGGACGCCGCTCCGGATGCGCAGCGGTGGTTCCAGCTCTACCTCTGGCGTGAGCACGATGCGTCCCTGGACCTGCTGCGGCGCGCCAAGGCCGCGGGCACGACCACGCTGCTGGTCACGGTGGACACACCCGTGCCCGGTCAGCGGCTGCGGGACACCCGCAACGGCATGACCATCCCGCCCAGGATCACGCCGAAGACCGTTCTGGACGCCTCCTACCGCCCGGAGTGGTGGTTCAACTTCCTGACCACGGACTCGCTGAAGTTCGCCTCGCTCTCGGACACCTCCGGTGCCCTGGCGGAGCTGATCTCCACGATGTTCGACCCCGGACTGAACCTGGAGCACCTCGCGTGGATCCGGGAGAACTGGGACGGGCAGCTGTTCGTCAAGGGCATCCTCACGCGCGAGGATGCCCGGCGCGCCCTGAGCATTGGCGCGGACGGGCTGGTGGTCTCCAACCACGGCGGGCGTCAGCTGGACCGCGCACCGGTTTCCCTCACCGCGCTGCCGGAGATCCGCGACGAGGTGGGTCCGGACGTTCCCCTGGTCCTGGACTCCGGGGTGATGTCCGGCGCGGACGTGGTGACGGCCCTGTGCGCGGGCGCGGACTTCGTGCTGATCGGCCGCGCCTACCTCTACGGCCTCATGGCCGGGGGAGAGCAGGGGGTGTCACGGGTCATTGAGCTGCTCGAGGAGCAGATCCGCACCACCATGCTGCTCATGGGCGCCGGATCGGTGGCGGAGCTGGGCCCGCACGCCATGCGGGCCCCGTGGCTGCCGCGCGCGGAGGACGCGCGGCGCCACTGACTGCCACGGGCGTCAGGCCAGGGCGTCCGGGTGGTCCAGGTCCTCGGCGGAGAACGTGCTGCACGCGCGGATGTCGCCGGTCTGGTAGCCGCTCAGGAACCAGGCCTGGCGCTGGGCGGACGTCCCGTGCGTGAAGGACTCCGGGTTGGCCCGCCCCTGGGCGGCCTCCTGGATCCTGTCGTCGCCGATCGCGCCGGCCGCCTCGATCGCGTCCGAGAGCTGGGCGCGCGTGATGGGCTGCAGCTGCACCGCTCCGCCCGGCTCCACGGCGTGGTGGGCCCACAGGCCGCCGTAGCAGTCCGCCTGCAGCTCGGTCCGCACGGCCGCGGACGTGGCACCGTGGGGATCGCGCTGGGCGCGCCCCAGGGTTCCCTGCAGGTTCTGCACGTGGTGCCCCACCTCGTGGGCCATCACGTACTCCTGGGCCAGGGCGTCCGCGTCCGCACCGAAGTCCGTGCGCAGCTGCTCGAAGAACCCGGTGTCCAGGTACACGGTCTGGTCCGGCGGGCAGTAGAACGGACCCGTGGCGGAGGACGCCTGCCCGCAGGACGTGCCCGCCGAGCCCGCGAAGAGCATGACCTCGGGCAGCACGTACCGCTCACCCGTGGCCTGCGGGTAGTACTCGCCCCAGAACTGGTCCAGGGACTGCACGGTGGCCACCATGCGGCACTGGGGGTCGGAGTTCGCGTCCGCTCCGGTGCGGCAGCGATCCTCCAGCCCGGAGTCGACCTGCTGCGTCCCTGTGGTCTGCGCCTGGGTGCCGCCCGTCACGGCGTCGATCCCGTCCTGGCCGAAGAACAGTCCCGCGAGCAGCAGCAGGACGACGCCGCCCAGCCCGCCTCCCACGGCGATGCCGCGTCCGCCACCACCGCCGGTGCGGACCCGTCCGGCGTCCAGCTGTGAGTTGTCGTTGAAGCTCATGAGGGAAGCATAGAGCTTGGAAAGTTCATATGGGTGCACGGGGCATGGGACGAAAGTCAGTGCCGTAGCTGCGCACACGGGGGTTCAGGGGGTGGGGCATGATGGGCCCTTGGGTAATGTTTCGGAAGCGAAAGCTTCTGACCGACCCTACTTGTTTTGATGTAGCATCATGGCAAAACCGCAACGATATTGAAGAATCAGAAGGGCTGAATTGAATATTATCAAGAAGGGTTTCGGGGTTGGTTGTTTCGGATTTCACTGGAAAGAAGAGATCGAAAATAAAAGTGCCAAAGACTGGGCTACTGATATTCAAGGTGCGCTCAATAGGCTAAACAATGTTTACCAAGTCAAGATTAATTGTTCTCAGTTC
>NZ_RCOM01000129.1 GCF_003667225.1 Kocuria rhizophila | reverse complement strand
GGCCGGGGCCTGACCGGGCCCGGCGGACACGGCAACGGCGGCCCGGTGCTCCGGGCCGCCGTCGGACGGGTGTTGCAGGGGGATCCGGGGAGCCCGGATCCGGGGCTCAGATCTTGAGGACCCGCACGTGCCCGGTCTTGGTGTTGTAGCCGATCATGTAGCCCTTGGAGAAGGTCTGGCGGATCTCGTCCCCGCGGCGGTACTCGTCAGTGGTGGGGGAGCCCATGCCGCGCTCCATGCCGCCCTGGGCCCAGCGCTTGCCGATCGCGCCCTGTTCCTTGATGGCGTGCGAGCCGTTGCGGGGCGTCCACATGACCTTGGTGGTCCGGCCGTTCGGAGCGCGGAACACCTGGTAGGCGCCACCGGGGATGGAGCGCTCCTCGGTCGAGGGGAAGCCGTAGCCGTACTCGCTGCCGGCACCCAGGAACTTGGCGCCGATGCTGGACTTGTTTCGCAGCATGTGGGCCCCGCTGCCGGGGTGCCAGTAGGCGGTGCTGATCACGCCGTTGCGGGAGAACTGCTGGTACTTCCCGCCGTACCCCGCGTTGCGCTCGTTGGAGACGGGCTGGCCCCACGTGGCGGCACCGCCGGTCTTCTTGTACACCGCGCCGATGCCGCCGCTCACCGTGTAGCCGGACGGACGCCCGCCCAGGGGCTGGTAGTTCGCGGACGAGGCCAGGGACTGGAACTGCTGCCACGAGCCGCCGTACACGTTGGAGTCACCGGAGAACGGGCCGCTGTCCGAGAACTGCCACAGGTCGTAGCGGGACCAGCCGTTGGGCATGTAGCCGGGACTGGTGACCCCGTAGGACGCGAGGTGCAGCGGGTGGTTGTTGAACTGCGCGGTGTTGCCGGTGCAGGTGCTCCACCAGTCGGCGGTGGTGTAGATGGCGGGCAGTCGTCCCGTGCGCTGCTTGTAGCGGTCGGAGAAGGACTGGATCCACGAGTTCATCTGGGCGGGGGACATGTCGTAGCACGTGTTGCCCAGCGAGGCGTACGGGTTGTACTCGATGTCCAGCAGCCCCGGCAGGGTCCGGCCGTCCGCGGACCAGCCGCCGCCGTTGCTGATGAAGAAGTCGGCCTGCGCGGCGCCCGAGGTCTGGCTGGGCAGCGCGAAGTGGTAGGCGCCGCGGTTCATGCCCACGGCGTAGGAACCGGTGTACTGGTCGTTGAACGCCTCGGAACGGTAGCCGATGCCCTCGGTGGCCTTGACGTAGGCGAAGCGCGCGCCGTTGGCGTACTCCGCGCTCCAGTTGACCGCGGGCTGCCAGCCGGAGACGTCCATCCCGGCGATCCCGGCCGGACGCCAGGAGTTCTGCTGGATCACGAGCGACATGGAACCCGCGGGGCCCACGCCGGTGTCCGCTGCCTGCGGTGCCTTGGTCCCGGTGGCGCCGCTGCTCGGGGTGCTCGCGCCGGACGGGGAGGTCGACGCCGCAGGGCCGCGTCCCAGCACGGCCTTCTCGACCTTCTCGAGCTCCTTCTCCGAGGCGGGGGACAGCTTGGTGGTGTCCTCCATGGTCTTCATCTTCTGGCCCATGGTGGCCCCGGGGTTCTTGTCCCCGGTCTTCGGCGGGGCGGCGGGCAGCTGGGGATCCTGCACCACCGTCTCCAGCTCCTCCGTCTCGACCGAGACCACGTCGCCCTTGTCCGGGTTGAGGTTCTGGTGCGGGTCCTCGGCCGCGGAGGCCGGGAGGAAGCTGGTGACGATCAGCGCGGCGGCGGTCACGGCGGCGGGCAGCACTGATGTGCGGGGGGAGGTCATAGGCCTGGCCTTACTGCATGAGGGGGAGCCGCTCGGCAGGGGGGAAGGCGAGCAACCTGGGGGAACGCACTAGAAAGTGTAGAGGTTCACACAGGAATTCGAGGGATCTCACGCCCGGGTTCGGGCGACGCGGAGATGACGGGTGCGTGACCATCCCGTGGCCCCGAGGTGACGGCTGGCCCCCGACGGCGCCCGCTCGAGCGGAGTGGTCGAGGTGCCCCGTACCCGGTTGCTCCTGACCGCCGGCGCCCTCCCGAGCGGAGTGGTCGAGGTGTCCGTACCCGGCCGCTGCGCTCCTGGCCGCCCCGTTCCCCAGCCCGTCCGGGAGTGCTGCTCAGTAGGCGCCGTCGGAGGCGAAGACGGCGCGCACGGTGCGCAGCATGATGACCATGTCCTGCACGGGGGACCAGTTCTCCACGTAGTAGAGGTCCAGGCGGACGGTCTGGTTCCAGTCCAGGTTGGAACGCCCGGACACCTGCCACAGGCCGGTGATGCCGGGGCGGACCCGGAGTCTGCGATAGACGTGCTGCTCGTACTTGTCCACCTCGCTGGCGAGCGGGGGCCGGGGGCCCACCAGGGACATGGAGCCGTTGAGCACGTTGATGAACTGGGGCAGCTCGTCCAGGCTGTACCGGCGCATCCACTTGCCCGGCTTGGTCACCCGGGGATCGTCCTTCATCTTGAAGAGCACACCGCCGTCGGACTCGTTGGCCGCGAGCAGGGCGGCCTTGCGCTCCTCGGCATCGGTGTACATGGAACGGAACTTGAGCATCTTGAACCGGGTGCCGTCGATCCCCACCCGCTCCTGCGCGAAGAACGCCGGACCGCCGTCGTGCGCCTTGACCAGGATGCCCAGCACGAGCATCACGGGGAAGAGCAGGATCAGCGCGGTGAGCGAGCCCGCGATGTCGATGCACCGCTTCACGATCTTCTTGGCCCGTGTGAACCGCGGCGTGGCCACGTGGATCAGGGGAAGCCCGGCCAGCTGCTGAGTGTGGATGCGGGGACCGGCCACGTCCGTGAGACCGGTGTTCATGACCAGGCGGATGCGCTCGTCCGCGAGGGCCCAGCCGAGGTGGCGGATCTCCGTGGTGCTGAGCGGCACCGCGGCCGCCATCACCAGGGTCTCCACGTCGTGCTCGCGGCAGGCCCTCATGATCCCCTGCACGCTCGGACGTTCCTCGGACGCCAGTGCGTTCTCGGGCAGGCGGACGGACGCCAGGGAATCGGGCAGCTTGTGGTGCGACGTGGGCATGTAGACCACCACGGGGTCGAAGCCCGCGTCCGGGCGGCTCTGCAGCTCGCCCACGAGCTCCACGGCGCCCGGAAAGCGGCCCACCACCATGGTGCGGGACATGTTGAGCCCCCGGGAGCGCCGGCGCATGAGCTGGCGGCGGGTCCACATGCGCCCCCCGAGCAGGGTGAGCGTGCCCACGGGCAGGGCGATCAGGATGTACCCGCGCGCGGTGGGCACGTTGAAGGCGTAGGACGCGATGGCGATCGCGGCGAAGAGTGTGAGCGACGCCGTGACCACCTGCTTGGCCTCTTCGGCCCCGTTGCCGATCAGACGCACCCCGCGGGTGCCCCTCAACTCGAGCCACACCCACCAGCCGAGCCCGAGCAGGACGCCCACCAGCCAGTAGGGGATGGGCAGCTCGTCCAGCTGCAGAAGCCCCTGGAGCCGCCCGAACCGCAGTGCCTGGGCCGCGGCCAGGGCGATGACGAGTGCGACGGCGTCGTAGACCCTCAGCTCGCGCTGGTAGCTCTCACGCCAGGACAGATGTTTGTGCTTGTGGCTTGCCTTCTGGAACACGGTCGACGAACCTTCCCCCCAAAACCGTTCGACGGCGAGACGCCCCACGCGCTCGCTCGGTGCTGGTCCGATGTGAGGCGGCCCCAGCACACGGTGTTCATCTCCCCCGAGATTTACGCCCGCTAACACCTGAATATACCCCCTCACCTGGTCAAATACCCCGCAATGACATGATTCGGGGCTGATGTGGGGACACGGACCGCGAAGGATCGCGGCGGGCCGTGGACCGGATGGGGGTCAGTTGTCACCCGCCCTGGTGGCGTCGGCGAACGCGTTGTCCCCACCACGGGTGCACACCCCGACCGCTTTCCGGGCGGGGCCCGGA
>NZ_RCOM01000128.1 GCF_003667225.1 Kocuria rhizophila | reverse complement strand
GCCCCCGCCCCCGCGGGCCGCTTCGCGCCGTCGCCCTCCGGGGACCTGCACCTGGGCAACCTGCGCACGGCCCTGGCCGCGTGGGGTTTCGCACGCGCCACCGGTCGCCGGTTCCTGCTGCGCGTGGAAGACCTGGACCGGGTGAAGCGGGGCGCCGCCGAGCGCAACGTGGCGGACCTGCGGGCCATCGGTCTGGACTGGGACGGCCCCGTGGACCTGCAGTCCGAGCGCATCCCCCTGTTCCTGGAGCGCGTGCGCACCCTCACGGACGCCGGGCTCACCTACGAGTGCTTCTGCACGCGCAGGGAGATCCACGCGGCGGCCTCCGCGCCCCACGGCATCCCGGGCGCCTACCCGGGCACGTGCCGGAACCTGACCGAGGAGCAGCGGGCACGACGCCGCACGGAGCGTCCTCCCGCCGTGCGGCTGCGCGCAGGGGTGCGTGAGTTCACGGTGCACGACCGCTTCGCGGGCGAGTTCACGGGTGCCGTGGACGACATGGTGCTCGTGCGCAACGACGGCACCCCCGCGTACAACCTGGCCGTGGTGGTGGACGACGCCGAGCAGGGCGTGGACCAGGTGGTGCGCGGGGACGACCTGCTGCCCTCCGCTCCCCGGCAGGCCTACCTGGCGGGACTCATGGGCCACGGCGTCCCCGAGTACGCGCACGTTCCCCTGGTGCTGGGCCCCTCCGGGGACCGGCTGGCCAAACGGGACGGCGCCGTGACCCTGCGGGAGCTGCAGGAGCTCGGGCACACGGCGCAGGACGTGGTGGGGTGGCTGGCCCGCTCGCTGGGGATCACCCACCCGGTGCGCACGGCCGCGGATGTCATGGATCACTGGGACCCCGCGAGCTGGACCAGGGAGCCCACGGTGTTCGAGCCGTGGGATGCGGCGCAGGACTGAACCGCGGAGTCCACCCGGGCGGCGTACCCTTGTGCTCTGCCTCACTTCATGCAACCGGGAACCATTTCATCCCCCTATACAGTGGGCGCAGTCCAACGACCCCGTACCGGAAGGCACGCGCATGTCCGATCAGGCGTACCAATTCATGGCGATCCTGGCGTACTTCATCGTCATGATCTGCATCGGCCTGTGGGCCAACAGCAAGACCAAGAACCTCGACGACTACATGCTGGGCGGGCGCAACCTCAAGCCCGGCGTGGCCGCGCTCTCCGCGGGGGCGTCGGACATGTCCGGGTGGCTGCTCATGGGTCTGCCCGGTGCGGTGTACCTCTCCGGTCTGGTGGAGGCGTGGCTCGCGATCGGCCTGACCGCGGGTGCGTGGGTGAACTGGAAGATCGTGGCGCCGCGGCTGCGCGCGTACACGGAGGTCTCCCACAACTCCATCACCATCCCGTCCTTCCTGGACAACCGGCTCAAGGGCAACACCCGGGTGCTGCGCGTGATCTCCGGCGTGATCATCCTGGTGTTCTTCACGTTCTACGTGTCCTCCGGCATGGTGGCCGGCGGCGTGTTCTTCCAGTCCTCGTTCGGCACCAGCTACCTCACGGGCATGCTCCTGGTGGCCGGCGTGACCGTCCTGTACACGTTCTTCGGCGGGTTCCTGGGCGCGTCCTACACGGACCTCTTCCAGGGCCTGCTCATGCTGATCGCGCTGCTGCTGGTGCCCATCGTGGGCGTCTTCCTGGTGGGTGGGCCCGGTGAGATGGTCAACCGCATCGAGGCCGTGAACCCGGACGCGCTCTCGCTCTTCGCGGGCGGCACCGCCGTGGGCATCATCTCGTCCCTCGCGTGGGGCCTGGGCTACTTCGGCCAGCCCCACATCATCGTGCGCTTCATGGCGCTGCGCACCCCCGCGGATGCGAAGGCCGGGCGCCGGATCGGCATCGGCTGGATGCTGCTCACGGTGCTGGGTGCGATCGGCACCGCCCTGGTGGGCCTGGCGTACTACGGCAACCGCCCCGGCGAGGAGCCCACCGACCCCGAGGCCATCTTCCTGGACATGTCCCAGGTGCTGTTCCACCCCCTGGTGGCCGGGTTCGTGCTGGCCGCGGTGCTCGCCGCGATCATGTCCACGATCTCCTCGCAGCTGATCGTCTCCTCCTCCGCCCTGGTGGAGGACCTCTACAACCTGGCCGCCAAGCGCACCCCGTCCCCCAGGGCGCAGGTGTGGCTCGGCCGCGGCGGCGTGCTGCTCGTGGCCGTGGTGGCCGCCGCGCTGGCGTGGGAGCAGAACTCCACCATCCTGGACCTTGTGGGCTTCGCGTGGGCCGGCTTCGGTGCGGCCTTCGGCCCCGTGGTGCTCATGAGCCTGTTCTGGCGCAAGCTCACCAACGCGGGTGCCATCTCCGCCATGGTGGTGGGCGCCGCCACGGTGTTCCTGTGGCAGTACACCCCGTGGAGCGACCTCTACGAGATCATCCCCGGCTTCATCCTGGGTGGCCTGGTGGGCGTCGTCGTCTCCCTGATCACCCACCGGGACAACCCGGAGATCGACCGCGAGTTCGACGAGACCCTGCGCCTGGTCAACCACCCCGAGGAGGCTGACCCCGCTGCCGCCGCCAAGGCCGCTGCCGGTGAGGCCCCCGCCGGGACCGTCTGAGCAGTCCCGGCGCCCCGGCGCTGACACGTGAGAACGCCCTCGCACCGTACGGTGCGAGGGCGTTCTCACGTCCACGGCCGTGGCGGTTCCGCCACGAACCGGCTCAGAACCCCAGGTCGCGCAGGGACCCGCGCATGGTCTCCGCGGAAGCGCGCAGCTGCTCCTTCTCGGGCTCACCCATGGGGATCCGCAGGCGCTGGCCCACACCGGTGCCGCCCACCACGGACGGCACGGACAGGGCCACGCCGCTCACGCCGTAGTAGTCGTCCAGCACCGTGGACACGGACAGCACCGCCTGCTGGTCCTTGAGCACGGCCTCGGCGATCCGCACACCGGCCAGGCCGATCGCGTAGTTGGTGGCGCCCTTGCCCTCGATCACGCGGTACGCGGCGTTGACCACCTGGTCCTTGAGCTCCACCAGGCGCTCCGGGGTGAACGGACGTCGCCCGTCCACCTCCCACTCGCTGACCGGCACCTGGCCGATGCTCGCGGAGGACCACACGGGGAACTCGCTGTCCCCGTGCTCACCGATGATGTAGGCGTGCACGCTGCTGGTGTTGACCTGCGCCTCGTTGCCGATCAGCCAGCGCAGGCGGGAGGTGTCCAGCACGGTGCCGGAGCTCATGATCCGCTGGTACGGCAGCCCGGTGATCTGCTGGGCCACCACGGTGAGCACGTCGCACGGGTTGGTGACCAGCACGAAGACCGCCTGCGGGGCCTGCTCCAGCAGCTGCGGCATGAGGGACTTCAGGATCGCGGTGTTGGCACCGGCCAGGTCCAGGCGGGTCTGCCCGGGCTTCTGCTTGGCGCCGGCGGTCACGAACACGATGTCCGCGTCCTTGAGCACAGCGACGTCGTCCGAGCCCTCCACCCGGACCCCCGGGGCGAACATCTGCCCGTGGGAGAGGTCCAGTGCCTCGGCCTCCACCTTGGCGGTCTGCAGGTCGTAGAGCGCGATGTCGGTGGACGTGCCGCGGATCATCGCGGCGTAGGCCAGCGAGGTGCCCACGGACCCCGCTCCCACGATTCCGATCTTGGTACGGCGGACGGTGGTTTCGTTGGACGGGCTCACGGTGTCACTGCTCCATTCGACGCGGACTGTCCGGCCACGCCCGGCCGCTTGGGCGGCACGGACACGGTCCGGTTGGCGGGAACACCTCCCGGTTCCGCGTTCCGCGCCCGGCCGAGGCCGGATACAGGTGGCACCGAAATGCGTTCCCACCACCATCTTCCGCCGTCGCCCCGTCCCGGGCAATGACGCAGCCCACTCCGCGGCGGCGTGTCTCCGCCGGGGCCCAACGACGGGCCGGGAGCCCTCCGCCGCGCCCCCACCGCGGCCGTGCCCGACGGCGCGGGGATGCGCGGGCGCCGGACGTCGCGGGAAGGTGCGGGCAACCGACGAGGCGGGGATGTGCGGGAACCCGACGCCGCGGGGATGTGCTGGCACCGGACGGGGCGGGGA
>NZ_RCOM01000127.1 GCF_003667225.1 Kocuria rhizophila | reverse complement strand
GTCCAGCAGCGCAGCACCCGCCCCCGCCGTGGAACGGGGCACCCGCCCCGAGGACGAACGGCTGGGTGCCGGGCGCACCGTGGTCTACGCCGTCCAGCACATCCTCACCATGTACGGCGGGCTTATCGCCGTGCCGCTCGTGGTGGCCGGAGCCGCGGGGTACGACGCCGCCACGACCGCCCTGCTCGTGGCCGCCGCTCTGTTCGTGGGCGGGTTCGCCACGTTCCTGCAGGCGTGGGGGCTGCCGCGGATCGGCTGCCAGCTGCCGCTCGTGCAGGGGGTGTCCTTCACCGGGATCGCCACCATGCTGTCCGTGCTGGCCACGGGCGGTGGCATGCCGTCCGTGATGGGCTCCATCATGGTGGCCTCCGTGTTCGGGTTCCTGATGGCCCCGTTCTTCGCCCGCGTGCTGCGGTTCTTCCCGCCCGTGGTCACGGGGTCGATCATCACGACGATCGGCATCACCCTGGTGCCCGTGGCGGCGTCGTGGTCCATGGGCGGGGACGAGAAGGCGCCCGGGTACGGCTCGCTGGCGAACATCGCCCTGGCGGGGGTCACGCTGCTCGCGGTGCTGCTGCTGTCCAAGTTCGGCGGCGCGGTGCTGTCCCGGCTGGCCATCCTGGTGGCGATCGTCGTCGGCACCGTGGTGGCGTGGGCCGTGGGCATGGCGGACTTCTCGCAGGTGGGGCAGGGCCCGTGGTTCGCGCTGCCCTCGCCGTTCCACTTCGGCCCGCCCACGTTCCACATGGCGGCGATCGTGGCCATGTGCATCGTGATCCTGGTGAACATGGCGGAGACCACCGCGGACATCCTGGCCCTGTCCGAGGTCACGGGATCGCGCATCGACTCCGCGCGCATCGCGGACGGGCTGCGCGCGGACATGCTCTCCTCCGCCGTGGCGCCCGTGTTCAACTCCTTCACCCAGACCGCGTTCGTGCAGAACGTGGGCCTGGTGGCGATCACCAAGGTCAAGAGCCGCTACGTGGTGGCACTGGGCGGCGTGTTCATGGTGCTGCTGGGCATGCTCCCGGTGCTCGGCCAGGTGATCGCCGCGATCCCGCTGCCGGTGATGGGTGGCGCGGGCTTCGTGCTGTTCGGCACCGTGATGTCCTCGGGCATCCGCACCCTGGCACGGGTGGACTACCGCGGGGGCATGAACCTGATCATCGTGGCAGTGTCCCTGTCCTTCGGGATGGTGCCAATCGTGGCCCCGGGCTTCTACGCGGCGTTCCCCTCCTGGGTGGGCATCATCTTCTCCTCCGGGATCTCCTCCGCCGCGGTGGCCGCGCTGGTGATGAACTTCTTCTTCAACGAGCTCAGCGTGCACAAGCGCTCCACGGAGGCCATGGGCATGGGCACCGTGGGACTGCGTGTGCTCTCCCCACGGGAGGCCGGCGCCCTGCAGGACGGCGACCAGTTCGTGGACGGCCGCCTGCTGGACGCCCACGGGCGGGAGATCCCGTTCGCGTCCTCCCAGGAGCAGTACGAGTCGGTGCGCGAACGCATCAACGCGGGTGAGCTCACCTCGTTGGACGAGATCCGCCGCGCGGTGGTCGAGTAACGGACGACGCCGCCCTCCACCCCGTCGGTGTGCGTCGTCTGCTCGTGCCATTACTCCGTTAGTGCAGAATTCAACGCAGAAATCTGCACTAGCGGAGCAAAAGCAGAGGCGGGGCATGGGCATCCCGCACACCCCCCGGCCGGTCAGCTCAGCGGCGGATCCGGTGGTAGGCCGCCGCCACGTCCTGCGCCCTGGGCAGCGCCAGATGTCCCGGGTGGCCCCGGTGGTGGGCCAGGGCGTCCAGCCCGTCCCGCACCACCCGTTCCAGGGCGGCGTCCACGAGTTCGGTGAGGGGTGTGCGGCCGTCCGCCGTGCGCTCGACCTCCTCGATGAGCCGCGCGATCGCCTCCGTCTGCGAGGGATCCACGAGCTGGCTCAGGGCGGAGACGTCCACGTCCTCGCGGCCCCGCTGGATGGTGCCGAGCCCGCGAGCGCGAGCGGGTTTGTCCCTGCCACCCCGATGGGCGGTGCCGTGGCGCGGACCGGACCGGGCGGCGTCGTGCCCCGCGGCACCGGATCCGGGCGGGGTGGCACCGTGTTCAGCCGGGAGCGTGTCGGACGCTCCCGAGACGCCGCCGGGAACGTGGGGGCGGATCTCCCCGAAGGACTCCGCGGGACGCATGTCGTCGGGGCGCGGGAAGTCCCGCACCACCTGTCGCGCGCGGTCGGTGACGTCCAGGGCACGGTAGTCGTGCATGGCGATCACGAGGTCCGCGACGTCCAGGAACGCCCCGGAGCCGCCCGTGACCAGGATCGAGGACACCCCGCGCTCGGTGTAGAGGGCGCCCACCCGGTCCACGAACGGCGTGATGGGCTCGCGCTCGCCCGGGACCATGGCGCGCATGCGCTCGTCCCGGACCATGAGGTTGGTGGCGCACGTGTCCTCGTCCAGCAGCAGCACGCCGGCCTCCGCCTCCACCGCCTCGACCGTGGCGGCCGCCTGGGACGTGGAGCCGGACGCGTTGGACGTGCTGAAGTCGCGGGTGTCCGCGCCGGTGGGCAGGTTGGTGATGAACGGGGAGACGTCCGTGTGGGACACCGCCCGGCCGTCCTCCGCGCGCACGGACACGGCACTCGGCAGGGTCACCACGCGCTCGCGGCCGTCGCCGGGCACGTGGCTGTAGACCCCGCGCTCCAGGGCCTGCAGCAGCGTGGACTTGCCGTGGTAGCCGCCGCCCACGATCACCGTGACACCCTCGGGCACGCCCATGCCGCTCACCGTGGAGCCGTCCTCGAGCTCGAGCTCCACCCGCAGCGACGGCGGGGTCTCGAACGGCACCGCACCATGGGCGAGCGGCTCGTCCCGGTGACCGGAGGCGCGGGGCAGCACGGCGCCGTCGGCCACGAACGCCACGAGGCCGCGCTGGGGCAGCTGCGCGCGCAAGTGCTGGGCGTCCAGGTGGGAGGTCACGTGGGCTTGCAGGGCGCGGGCGTCCAGGTTCTCGTACCGCAGCGCGCGCTCGACGACGCCCGGCAGCACCTCCATGAGCAGCCGGTGCGCGGCGTGGCCCTTGATGCGCCGCCCGGCGGCGGGCAGGGCGATCTCGCAGCGCACCTCCACGGCTCCCGCGTCAGCGGTCTCCGACGACGCCGCACGGCTGGCTCCGCACCCCCGGTCCACCGTTCCGGTATCCCCCGCACGGCGCATCCCGGACTCGCGTGCCGGGGCGGGATCCACCGCGTTCCCGGGATCCGGCACGATCACGGAGGAGCGTTCAAGGATCTCCTGGCCCGTGCGCTGGATCGAGATGCCTCCGGAGTCCTTGCCGCCGCGCGGACCCAGGTCCCGGGCGGCCCGGGCGAACTCCCGGGTGAGGAAGTCCCCGGCGGCCACGCGGGCGTCCCGGGTGGCGATCAGCTCGGGCGGGATCCCGGCGTCGGACAGGCTGACCCGGATCCGCGCCAGGGACGGCGGGGCGTACGGGTCCGACTGCACCCGGTCCACGATCAGCTCCGCATCTCCCAGCCGCCACGAGCCCTTGAGCTGCTTGTAGGCGCCGTAGCTGCCGCCGTCCAGGCGGCGGAGGGTCTGGGCGAGGTCCGTGCGCGGTGAGCTCATGGGTCCATGGCACCACACGAACCGGGTCCGCTGCACTCGCCGCCGCGCGGCCACTCCCCTGGCGCGCCACCGCGCGGCGCAGCGGCCCGGCGGTCAGGGTCTGCGCGCGACGAGCTGGTACGTGTGCCAGTGCTTGGGCCCGGAGAACGCGGGGCCGTCGCGCTCCTCCTCGTGCAGACGCAGCACCTCCAGGCCGGTGACCAGCTCGTCCACCTCGTCACGGCTCAGGAACGTGCCGTCCCCCGCGGCCCAGTTCGACGGCGCTGCGCCCCTCACCGGGTCCCGCCGCCTCCGCCGCCAGGCGGGCGAGAAGCCGGATGCCCCGTCCGGCCTGGGCGGCGTTGTACCGGCCCCAGTGGTCCGCGTCCACGTGTCCCATGCGAACCAGTATGCTCCGCCCGCCCGTTCAGGCGGCGACCCTCCGCTGCAC
>NZ_RCOM01000126.1 GCF_003667225.1 Kocuria rhizophila | reverse complement strand
CTGACCAGGCGGGCCGCGGGCAGGGAAAAGCCCCGCGGCCCGCCTGGTCAGCGGTGCCGCGGGGCGCCCGTCCGGAGCCCGTACACGCCGGACGGGAGGTCTACTCGTCGCGGCCCGGGGCAGTGGAGGCCGTGGGGCTCGGGGCCGGGGAGTTCGAGGAGCGCGGGGAGCTCAGAGAACCGGGGGAGCCCTCCGTGGGCTCCTGCCAGTCGCCGTCCCACGAGTCCACGGTTCCGGCGTCCCGCACGTCCACCGGCGTCCCCTTCAGGAACAGGCAGGGCCGGCCCTTGGGGGCGGCGTCGCACGTGGCGTCCGCGTCGTACTCGGTGCTCGGCGCCCCGTCCTGGGTGGCGGTCTGCGGGCCCTCGTCCGAGCTCCACGAGTCTCCGCTGCCCCGCGAGTCTCCGGCGTACTCGGAGCCGCCGGGGGTGGTCGTGCGCGGATGGCGGGGGTCGGCAATGTCCTGCTGGCTGCCCTGCGGGTACCAGTAGTCCGCGCCGGGCATGTCCACCCCGTACGCGCCGGTGGTCGCGGTGACGGAGGTGCGCTGCGGGGCGGGGCCCTGGGCCGCGACGAGCGCCATCCCCAGGGTCACGTGGGCGTCCAGGCGGTTCTTCACGCTCACCCCGTCCAGCACCACCTGCCCGGTGGTCGCCCGGGCGTCCAGCACGGAGGCCTTGACGTCCGTGGCCGTGACCGAGCCCATCTCGGAGGTGGCGGAGACGTCCTGGTAGGTGCCCTGCACGTTCACCGCGCCGGCGGTGCTGGAGATGTCCAGGGAGGCGGCGGGGGCGTCCTGCGGGACGACCACGGAGATCTGCTGGGGGCCGGTGGCCCACGCGGACTCCTCCTGCTGCACGGCGTCCAGGCTCAGCACGCCGTTCTCGACCGTGGGGGTGATCTGGTGGTCGGGCAGCGACCAGCCGGTCTCGTGCCACTGCACCTCCACGTGCTCCACGGTGGGGCTCGTGGTGATGTTCACCGCGGCGGAGCGGGTGTCGATGCGGATCTCCTTGACGGCGGAGGTCGCGGTCCAGGATCCGTCGCGCTCCTGCGTCAGCGCGACCGCCGCCGCGGTGCCCGCCCCGGCCAGGAGCAGCCCGAGCGCGGTCAAACCGCCGATCACAGCCGTGGCCGTGTTCCACGCGCGGCGCTCGCCGCGCCCCACGGGGCGGTCGTGCGGGTGGTCCCCGCGGGGGTCGCGCGGTGGGCGGCCGTCACCGGGAAGGCCCGCGGGCGGCGTCGTCGGGGAGGAAGAGGATGAGGGTTCGGGGAATCGTGTGCTCATGACGTGTCCTAGAGAGAGTGGTCCGAGTAGCCGAGGTACTTGAGAACGGCCAGGACTCTGCGGTTGCCGGTCTCGGAGATGACGCCCAACTTGGCGAAGATCGAGCCGATGTGCTTCTCCACGGCCGACTCTGTGAGGTAGAGGTTCGCCGCGATCGAGGCGTTGGACAGCCCCTGCGCCATGAGGCCCAGCACCTCGCGCTCGCGCGGGGACAGCAGCTCCATGTCCTCGCGACGCCGCGAGCGCACCAGGATCTGGGTGAGCACCTCCGGGTCCAGCACGGTGCCGCCGGAACCCACGGTCTGCACGGATTCGAGGAACTGGTCCACGTCCGCCACACGGTCCTTGAGCAGGTAGCCCAGGCCCTCGCGACGGGACGCGATCAGCTCGGACGCGTAGCGCTCCTCCACGTACTGGGACAGCACCAGCACGGCCACCTCCGGGTGCGCGGAGCGGATCAGCACGGCGGCGCGGATGCCCTCGTCGCTGAACGTGGGCGGCAGCCGCACGTCCACCAGGGCGAAGTCCGGGCGGTGCTCCTCCATGGCCTTCACGAGGCCCTCGGCGGTGTCCGTCTCGGCCACCACCTGGTGCCCGGCGTCCGTGAGCAGGCGCACGAGCCCCGCGCGCAGCAGCACGGCGTCCTCGGCGATCACGATGCGCATCTCAGTTCTCCTCTCCCGCTGCGGGGTACGCGTTTCCGGCCGCGGGGTACGACGACGCCGCACCGCCGGTTCCCTGCCCCGACCCACCCGGTGCGCCCGGTGCGCTCGCGCCCCCGTGGTGGGCGGCGTGGTCCGTCTCAGGTGTGCTCCGCGTGGCGCGGGGCGTGGTGGCGGGGTCGGTGAGCGGCAGCTCCACGATCACCTCGGTGGGTCCACCCGCGGGGGAGGTCACGAAGAACCGGCCGCCCGCGGAGCGGATGCGGTCCTGGATCCCGGAGAGCCCTCCGCCGGGGACCACCCGGGCGCCGCCGCGGCCGAAGTCGCGCACGCCGGCCACCACCACGGCGGTGCCGGGAACGGGGCCGTCCTGGACGGACACGGCCACGTCGGCGGAGCGCGCCCCGGAGTGCTTGACGGCATTGGTGAGGCCCTCGGACACCGCGAAGTAGATCGCGGCCTCCGTGCGGGAATCCAGGCGCGGGGCCGTGACGGAGACGTCCACGGGGAACGGCGCCTGCGCGGCCACGGCGGACACGGCGGCGTCGAGCCCCCTGTCCTCGAGCACAGCGGGGTGGAACCCGCGGGCGAGGCGGCGCAGCTCGGTGATGGCGGCCTTGGTGGTGCCGTGGGCCTCGGCCACGAGCTCCTTGGCGGCCGCGGGATCGGTGTCGATCCGGGACGTGGCCATCGAGAGGTTCATGGCCACCGAGACCAGCTGCGGCTGGACGCCGTCGTGCAGGTCCCGCTCGATGCGAGAGCGCTCGGTCTCCGCGCCGCGCACGGCGGACTCCTTGGCGGCGGACTCGTGCTCCGCCTGGCGGCGGGACTCTGCGGCCTCACGGCGCAGGCGCACGGCCTCGCTCTGGCGCAGCAGCGCGGCGGACAGCGCACGGTGGGCCACCGTGGCCAGCACGCCCACCAAGATGCTCAGCAGCACCGCCGTCACGCCCAGCAGGACGAGCGCCCACTCCGGAAGGTTCCCCGCGGCGGCCATCAGCTGCCGCACCACGGAGTCCGCCGGGGCGTAGAGGGGAGCGGTGGCGAGGGCGACGCCCGCGCCCACCGTCACGTACGGCAGCAGGGCCAGCCAGCCCAGGGCGCACGTGAGCACCAGGTGGAGCACCCCGAGCCACAGGGAGCCGTCGCTGACGTCCAGCCACACCTGGTGGGGGATCCGCACCCAGTCCGTGCGCGGGCTGCGCCTGCGCCGGGGATCGCGGATGTCCAGCCCGAACGAGGAGGCGGAACGCCGCCGCTCCAGCCACACCGCGGCCACCAGCACGTAGACCGTGGCGGCCAGGACCAGCACGCCCACGCCCAGCAGCGGCACGGTCAGCACACCAACCGTCAGCAGGAAGAAGATCAGGGAGAGCAGCGCGCTGTTGAGCATCGAGTCCACCACGAGGTCCAGGCCCCCGAAGAACAGGGTCTTGGGGGAGAACGTGCGCCACTCCCGGACGGGGGCGTTCGCGGCGGGGACGCCGGAACGGCCGTCAGTAGAGGCTCCCCGCACGGCGCCGGGCACGTCCCGGTGCCGGAGGGTGCCGGTGCGCTGCTCGGCGGACCCGGCGGGTGCCGTCTCGGGCGACGACGCGTTACGCGGCGGTCGGTCCACGGGCAGGGTGCGCGTCATGGAGTCGTCGTCCAGGTCGCGCTGCGCGGCGGGGCCTACGCGGCCCGCAGTGTCGCCCGGGTGCTCAGCGGTCTCCGCACCCGGAGCGCCCGTGGCCGCGAGGGTCTGCTCGGCCGGGGGCAGGGGTCGGGTGTGCTCGGAGTCGGCGGGGAGGTGTTCGGTGGCGTCCCACGGTGGCGTGGGTTCCGGGGCTCGTGTGCTCATGGCCTCCACGCTACGGACACCACGCCGTTCAGCGCGCCAGAGCTGACCACCGGGTCCCGGTGGGGTTTTCCCCACCCCGGTGCATCCTGGTGCATCCCGGCGCACTCGGGCGCGCTCCGGCGCACCTCGGGGCGCGTCGGCCCGCCCCGTGGGTCCTCGTCCGGCCGCGACGGCCCCTGCCGGAGCTGTCCTGCCCCCCACTCGGCGCGCGGCCCCGGGCTCCCCAGCCTGTCTCTTATTCTCCTCTCCTTTCCCCCCAGAC
>NZ_RCOM01000125.1 GCF_003667225.1 Kocuria rhizophila | reverse complement strand
CACCGGCACAGGATCCCCCGACCCGTGCCGGTGAGTTCGCCCGCCCGGTCAACGGTGGAGCCCACGGTGTCCCAGGGGGCCGGGTGGCGATCGCCCACGACTACCTCACGCAGCGCGGGGGAGCGGAGCGGGTGGTGCTGGCCATGCACCGCGCATTCCCGGACGCCCCCATCTACACCACCCTCTACGACCCGGACGGCACCTACCCCGAGTTCCGGGAGGCCACCATCATCACCTCTCCGCTCAACCGGGTGGGGGTTCTGCGGCGTCACCACCGGTGGGCGCTGCCGTTTCTTCCCCTGGCTTCCTCCTGGATGCGCGTGCCCGCGGACGTGGTGCTCGTGTCCACGAGCGGCTGGGCGCACGGCTTCCGCACGGACGGCGTCCGCGAGGTGTACTGCCACACGCCGGCCCGCTGGGTCTACCTCCTGGAGCAGTACCTGGGCTCCGCGCCGTCCTCCTCACCCACGGGGTGGGCCATGCTGCTCGCCCGGCCCCTGCTGGAGTGCTGGGACCGCCGTGCCATGTCGTCGGTGCAGCACATGGTGGCGAACTCCACGGTGGTGCGGGACCGCATCAAGGAGGTCTACGGGCGGGACGTGGAGATCGAGCACCCGCCGCACCGCATGCAGGACAGCACGGAGACCGAGGCCGTGCCGCAGATGGCGGGTTTCGCCGGGGACGGCGAGTACTTCCTCTCCGTCTCCCGCCTGCTCCCGTACAAGAACGTGGACCGGGTCATGGAGGCGCTGCGCGTCCGGCCCGACCGTCGTCTCGTGCTCGTGGGCACCGGTCCCCTGGAGCACCAGCTGCGCCAGCTGTGCCCAGAGAACGTGCTCATGCTCTCGGACCTCTCGGACGCGCAGATGCGCGGCCTCTACCGCGGGGCAATGGCCGTGGTGGCGGCGTCCCACGAGGACTTCGGGATCACCCCCCTGGAGGGCTTCGCCTTCGGGCGGCCCACCCTGGCCCTGCGCGGCGGCGGCTACCTGGACACCGTCGTCCCCGGCATGACGGGAGCGTTCTTCGAGGAGCCCACCCCGGAGGCCATCGGCAGGGTGCTGGACCGTTTCCGCTCCGACGACTGGGACGAGCAGGCCATCAGGGACCACGCCCGCCGCTTCTCGGAGGACCGCTTCGTGGCGCGTCTGCACCAGGTGGTGGCCGCCCGCGCGGACGACGCCGCCCGGTCTCACCCCTGAGGGGCGTCCCACCCCACACCGAGTTCCCGGGGCGGCACGCGCCGCAGGACGGCGTAGCGCACGAGCCCGTCCACCGTGCCCAGGACGTGGCACCACCTGGTCACCACCGCCGCCGGCTCCCACTGCCGCCGCAGGGCCATGCCCACGGGGAACAACGGGGCGCGCAGGGCGAGGGCGGCCACGCGCAGCAGTGCGTCACGCCGGGGGAGCGGTTGTGCCACGCGCGCCGCCAAAAGCTGTGCCGCCCTGCAGTCCGCATGGGCCTGCAGGCCCCTCTGCACGACATTCCGGCGCTGGCGGTATGCCACGCGCACCGACTCCACACGCGGAACGGGTGCGCCGTGTGCTCGTAGACGCGCCGCGAGATCGTTGTCATCCCCGTGGTGGGGCACCGTCACGTCGAAGCCACCCACGGCACGGTAGAGATCCCGACGGATTCCGAAGTTGCACCCCATCAGGACGGTGGGTTCCGAGGGGGTGTCCGGAACCGGCTCCGAATCCTCGAGGTCACGGTCGACGAGCTGCTGCACCGGTGCGTGACCGTCCTGGAAGACGTGGTTGTCAAAGGCTGTGGCCGCCCCGGTCCACACGGGCGCGAGCTCGAACGCCTGGATCCCGCAGCGGACCCAGTGCGCGGAGACCACGTCGTCCGCGTCGCAGAACATCAGCAGCCCGGAACGTGCCCGCGCCGCGCCCACGTTGCGCGCGTAGGAGGAACCCTTCCGCTCGGTGGCCTCCACCACTCGCAGTGTGAAAGGGAGGTCGGGGTGATCGTCGACGAGGTGGTCCAGGGCGCCCGGCGCCCCGTTGTTGACCACGAGCACCTCGAAGGCCGGTGCCGAGAGCTGCCGCGCCAGAGCGGCCAGCTGCAGAGGGAGGGTCTCCGCGTCACGGCCGCACGGGATGACCACGGACACCACGGGGGAGCCGCCCGTCACCTCACGCACTCGTGGCCCGCCGTCAGACGTCGCGGGCGGAGTGGGAGGACGCCGAGGAGCCGGCCGAGGAGGACCTCCGGGACCGGGCGGGGGTGGCGCGGCGCTTGGCCCGGAACCCCCGCGACGACTTCTTGGTCTCGCCGTAGTAGGACGAGTAGCCGCGTCGGTACCCGCCGTAGCCGAAGCCGTAGTGGGAGGAGCCCACGCCCCGCGCCGGAGCCAGGTTGAGCACGGCACCGAGCAGTGTCACGGACACGCGCCGCAGCATCGAGGCCGCGAGCTCCACCTGCTCCTTGCGGGTGCCACCCACCTCGATCACGAGGATCGCCCCGTCGGCCGCCGCCGCGAGCAGACTGGCGTCCGTGACGGGGAGTACGGGCGGGGCGTCCACGAACACCATGTAGGACTCCCGCAGCTCGGTGAGCACGTGCTTCATGCGCTGTGAGCCCACGAGCTCGGACGGGTTCGGTGGGATGCGCCCGGCGGGCAGCACCATCAGGGAGGAGCCGGGGACCTGCTGCAGGGCATCCTGCAGCGCGACCTGACCTGACAGCACCTGCGTGAGTCCCACGGAGCCGTCCACCCCGAACACTCCCGCCACGGTGGGCCGACGGAGGTCGGCGTCCACGATCACGGCCGCCTCGCCCGCGTGCGCGAAGGAGTTGGCGATGGCCGTGGTCACGGTGGACTTGCCCTCACCCGGGTTGGGGCTCGTGACCACCACGCACCGCGGCGGGTTGTCCACGCTCACGAACCGGAGGTTGGTGCGCAGCTGGCGGACCGCCTCGTGGGCGGCGTCGTCCTCCACCTCACCGCGGTTGTTGCCCTTGAGGGACGGGGTCTTGGGGAGGATGCCCAGCACGCCGGCGTCGGTGAGCTCCTCGACCTCGTGGGAGGTGCGGATGCGCACGTCGGACACCTTGCGCAGCAACGCCACGGCGTAGCCGGCCAGCAGCCCGGCGGCGGCGCCGGCCAGAAGGTACCGCTTGGTGTTGGGGCTCGACGGCCCGCCGGGGACCTGGGCGTCCTCGAGGGGCACCACGCGCACGGGTGAACTGCTGCCCTCGAGGTCCTGGACCACCTCGGCGGTCGCCTGCAGCGCCGAGTTGGCGAGAGCCGCGGACTTCTCCGGATCGTCGGCGGTGGCGTCCACCTTGATCAGTGCGGAGTTGGGGACCACGCTCGCGGTGAGGTGGCCCGCCACCTCGTCCGCCGTCAGGCCAAGGGCGGGATCCTGGGCGATCTTCTCCGCCACCGAGCGGGAGGAGATCACCGGGATGTAGGCGTTGGCCTTGTTCTGGGCGGCGACGTCCCCGTTGAGCACGTCCCCCAGGGAGCTGCTGCCCGTGGTGGTCACGAACCCCGTGGAGGAGGACGTGTAGATCTTGGGCTGGGCCAGGGCCACGCCGAAGGCCAGCAGCAGCCCGGCAAGGGTGGCCGCCAGCAGCAGCACGAGGTTGGCGCGGGTGAGGCGCAGGAAGTCAATGACGGTCATGCCGGTCCTGGGGGTGGGTCTGTGCGGGGGGATCACCGACATCCGCGGGCGCGGGGACCGGAGGGATTCACCGGATCTTGCAGCGCGCTGCGTGGAAGATGCGATTTCCTGGAGTTTAGCAATGATTCACGGCTGCTCCCCGGAGCGGCACTGCCCCTACCGGCTCAGGAATCCCTGTGTGACCAGGTCGGACACGAAGTCCCGCACCTGCGGCCCGATCTCCGTGAGGGGTGCGCCGGTCGCCTCGGCCACCACCTGTGGCAGCGAGTCCTCCGGCGTGGACTGCGCCAGGTGCCAGATCAGCGCGGCGGAGTCGTTGAGGACCACGGGCCGGCCGCCGGGTACGAGCGCGAGGCACACGCTGCCGAGCACGGTCTCCGAGGGGGCCACGTCCACGGCGGCGGCACCCGGCGCGGGGCGCAGCACGCCGGTCCGGGCCGGAGCGTGCCGGGCCTGAGACGTGGTGGGCTCCGGGCCGAGCAGCCACGAGTCGGGCTGACCCGGTGCTCCCGCCGGGGAACCGGGCCCCCGCGGGTCCGGTGCTGCGGGCTGGTCCGGCGCCGTGGTGTCCGCGGGCGCGGTGCTCGGAGTCCCGGGAGCGGGGGGCAGGGGCATCGACGACGCCGCGTCCGGGCCGGGAGCCGGGCTCGTCAGGACAGTACCGGGG
>NZ_RCOM01000124.1 GCF_003667225.1 Kocuria rhizophila | reverse complement strand
CTCACCGCGTCCCTGCCCCGCCGCCGGACCGTGCCCTGCGTCGTCGTAGGGGGGTGTGACGACGCAGGGCACGGTCCGGCGGCGGGGCAGGGACGCGGTGAGAGTTTCGGGCGTGACGAAAGGCGCGGCCCGGTCGTCCGCAGACGACGGCCGCGCGGGTCAGCGCTGTCTGGTGCTGGCGTGAGAGCCGGCTGCCTCCTGGCGCACGTGAGCCTCGTTCCTCCGCGGGTGCGGATCGGGGTGACGTACCCGGCGAGTCTATCGCCGGGCTGTCGCACGTGCACCGAGGGCAGCTGAGGGGTGCGTTGGGGGGTGCTTTCCACGGGTTCATATGAAGGGAAAGGTGGGGTGCGCTGAATCCCCCACAGAGACGCATCTGACATGGGAAAACACCAATATAAGATACATATGTATGATAAAATCCATGTTTCTACATGAACGGCGGTGACACGGAGGACCACCATGGGCAGCGTAAGCATCGATCGCCGGCAACTGGCGAAAGGAGCTGCTTGGAGTATCCCCGTGGTGGCTGTAGCGACTGCCGCCCCCGCAATGGCCGCCTCGCCCACGCCGCAGCTCGACCCATGGGGGCGCGCCACGTGGAATTTGACCTGGTACACCGAGCGGGTGGACAACTACCAGAGCTTCAAGCTGTTCTCCACGACTCCGAAGTCCAATGTGCCGGGCCGGGGGTTCTGCGTGCTGAACACGAACTCTTCCACTCAGATTTCCAACGCTGCCGTGACGTACTACCTGCCCTACTACAGCTCTCTCACGTTCTCGGCACAGAACGGCCCGGGATTCAACGGCTGGAGCAGGCTCTCGCGGGACTCCAGCAAGTCGAACAAGTACTTCAACGGGGTGACCTACTACGCCTACACCACCGTCTACACCGGCGGGGTCACGGCGCAGGACGGGACCACGTGCCTGCCCTCATTCGGGTTCGAGAGCAATGACAATCTCTCCTCCACGGGGTACTTCTTCGTGGATCACTCGGTGCTGGTCAATGGCAACACCCTCAGAGCCAACTTCGGCCCTGTGACCATGGTTGGCTGAGGTCCCCTCCACAGCCCGGGCCCGCAGTGGCCGCACCGCCTACCCTGGGGGCATGACCTCCACGAGCACCGAAACCGAGTCCCTTGCTGTCCTGCGGGAGGTCTTCGGCTACGACGCCTTCCGGGGTGAGCAGGCGGAGATCATCGACCAGGTGGTCGGCGGCGGGGACGCCGTGGTGCTCATGCCCACCGGCGGCGGCAAGTCCCTGTGCTATCAGATCCCCGCGATCCTGCGGGAGGGCACGGGCGTGGTGGTCTCCCCGCTGATCGCGCTCATGGCGGACCAGGTGGCCGCGCTCGAGGCCGTGGGCATCCGCGCGGCATTCCTCAACTCCACGCTGGAGCCCTACGAGGCACAGGAGGTCGAACGGCAGCTCGGTGCCGGGGAGATCGACCTGCTCTACATGGCTCCCGAGCGGCTCATCCTGCCGCGCACCATCGACCTATTGAAGCGCTCGCCGGTTGCCCTGTTCGCGATCGACGAGGCGCACTGCGTCTCCCAGTGGGGCCACGACTTCCGCCCCGACTACATGGGACTCTCCGTGCTCGCGGACGCCTTCCCGGACGTTCCCCGCATCGCGCTCACCGCGACCGCCACGCGGGCCACCCACCAGGAGATCACCGAGCGGCTGCGCATGGAGAATGCGCGGCACTTCGTCTCCAATTTCGACCGCCCCAACATCCAGTATCGGATCGAGCCCAAGGACGGCGCCAAGGACCAGCTGCTGCGGCTGATCCAGTCGGAGCACCCGGGGGAGGCCGGCATCGTCTACTGCCTCTCCCGCAAGAGCGTGGAGTCCACTGCGGCCTGGCTCTCGAAGCGCGGGGTCACCGCCCTGCCGTACCACGCGGGGCTCGACGCCGCGATGCGCCAGGACACCCAGGTGCGGTTCCTGCGGGAGGAGGGGATCGTCGTCGTCGCCACGATCGCGTTCGGCATGGGGATCGACAAGCCGGACGTGCGCTTTGTGGCTCACCTGGACCTGCCCAAGAGCATCGAGGGGTATTACCAGGAGACCGGTCGCGCGGGCCGCGACGGCATGCCCTCCACAGCATGGATGGCGTACGGCCTGGGGGACGTGGTGAACCTGCGGCGAATGATCGACCAGGGCGAGGGCAGCGACCTGCACAAGCGCAACGCCCGCTCGCACCTGGACGCCATGCTCGCGCTGTGCGAGACCACGGACTGTCGCCGCGTGCAGCTGCTGCGGTACTTCGGGCAGGACTCGGAGGCCTGCGGGAACTGCGACACGTGCCTGAACCCGCCCAAGGTCTGGGATGCCACCGTGCCCGCCCAGAAGCTGCTGTCCACGCTCATCCGGCTGCAGCGTGAACGCGGTGAGCAGTTCGGCTCCGGCAAAGTGTTCGACATCCTGCTCGGTCGCTCGAACGACCGCACGGAGTCCTCCCGTCACCAGGAGCTCAGCGTGTGGGGGATCGGCCAGGAGCTGTCCGAGCGGGAGTGGCGGTCCGTGCTGCGGCAGCTGCTGGCGCGCCGGGTGGTGGAAGCCGTGGGCGACTTCGGCGTGCTGGTCCCCGGGCCAGAGGCCGGGCCCGTGCTGCGCGGGGAGATCGCCCTGGAACTCGCGGTGGACCGGGCCCCCGCCGCGCGTGGCGGCGGCCGGTCTCGCGGTGGTGCGGGCGGCGGGCGCTCACGCGCCGCGGACACGCTGGACGAGGCCGCCAAGGAGACCTTCGAGGCCCTGCGTGAGTGGCGGACCTCCGTGGCCAAGGAGAAGCAGATCCCGCCCTACATGGTGTTCTCGGACGCCACGCTGGTGGGGATCGTGGAGGCAACTCCGGCCTCGACCGCTCAGCTCAGCGGCATCAGCGGGGTGGGCGCCAAGAAGCTCGCCGAGTACGGGGACGCCGTGCTGGAGGTGCTGGGCTCCTCGGTCTCCTGAGACCGAGGACCGAGGTGGCCGATCGGTGTCAGCTGGCCGTGACGGAGGAGATCCGGTCCGCGATGGCGTACGCCACCCGGCCGGCCTCGCGCTCGGGAAGCCAGTGCCCGGCGTCGAGCTCGATGAACTCGTACGGTGCGTGCACGTACACCTCGGTCTCCTCCGCGGCCGTGCGGCCCAGGGCGGGATCCCGGTTGCCCCACACGAACGTGGTGGGCACCGTGATGATGCCGTTTCCAGCATGTGTGCCCGTCACGCCGTCCTTGCGGAACATCGCGCGGTACCAGTTGATGGGTCCGCGCAGCTCCTCGGCGGTGGAGAACCGCTGTCCGTAGCGGGACGCGGCGTCCTCGCTGATCCCCTGCTTGCGGGCGATCGTGCCGATTCTTCCCGCGAGCAGCCGCTCCGGTGCGGCAGGAATCTGGAACATGCCCATGTACCAGGACTTCTTGAGCTGGTCCGCGGTCTTCAGGGCGTGGCTCAGGGCGGTGGGGTGCGGCGTTGAGAGCACGGTCAGGGAGGTCACCCGCTCCGGGGCGCGCAGGGCAATGTCCCACGCGAGCACTCCACCCCAGTCGTGGCCCACAAGGTGGAACCGCTCGGCTCCGGCTGCGTCCGCGAGGGCCAGCGCGTCCCCGGAGAGCTCCTCGCGGCGGTATGCGGCCAGCTCGGTGGGCCGGGCGCCCGGGGAGTACCCACGCTGGTCCATGGCGAGAGTGCGCAGCCCCTGCGCGTTCAGCCGCTCCGTGACGGAGTCCCAGCAGCGGGCGTCCTGCGGGAAGCCGTGCAGCAGCAGGACCACGGGTCCGTCCTCTGGGCCCTGGTCGAGAACGTCGAACGTGAGTCCCTGTCGCGTGAAGCTGGTGATCCGAGTCATGCTCCCACCCTATGGCGCACGGAGGGGCTCGTCAGCCGCGGCCCCGGGCCTGGGGCGGGTCTGCGGCGGAGCGGGGCTAGAAGAACCCGATGACGCGCCCGATGACGGCCAGGACGATGAACAGCGCCACCACCACGGCCAGGCCGATCAGGACAATCTTGCCCACGGCGCCCTCGCCGGGGCGCTCGCGGTCCACCTCGTTGTTGGTGGGTCCCACGCCAAGTCCCTCAGCGGGCGGGGTGTCCCCCTCCACGCTGTACCCGGAGTGCTCATTGGCTGCTGCGGCTGCCTTGCTGCGGTCCCGCTCGGATTCCTCCGGATTGATGTCTGCCACCGTGGCCCACTTCCTGGGTGCTCGTGCGGAGTTGGTGGAGCCACTGTAGCAAGCAGGCTGAGTATTTGGGGGTCAGTCCGTCGTCATCACCTCTGCGTGCGGCGGGGTGCCGGGGTCGTATGGCGGGAAAGCGCGGGGCTGGAC
>NZ_RCOM01000123.1 GCF_003667225.1 Kocuria rhizophila | reverse complement strand
GTGCGGGGGGAAGTCAGGGGGATCTCGATCCTGCCGGTGCCGCGGGGGCGGCGTTCAACGCAAGAACCCCGCATCCGGGGGATGCGGGGTTCTGAGGGAGTGCGCCCGGAGGGATTCGAACCCCCAACCTTCTGATCCGTAGTCAGATGCTCTATCCGTTGAGCTACGGGCGCCTCTGTTTCGCAACCACGGGCTGCGCAACGGGTAATAACTTACACCCGAGGGCCCCTGGGGACAAATCGTGGAACGGGCGGCCTGGGGGCACACCGCGCCGTCATGGGGGACGGCGCGCGGCCTCCCCGCGATAGACTCGGCCCACACCCCTGTGCCACCCAGGAGAGCCTGGACCCCGGCGCCGCCCCACAGCGACGTGGAGCGCTCGGACCGGAAGGGTCAGGCCCCAGGGGGCGCGGCACGCACGACGGCCTCAACGAGGAGACATGTCAATGGCTGACAACAGCACGGCAAGCATCGGGACCACGGAACTCAACCAGGAGGTCCGGCAGTCGCTGGAGAATCCCCCCACGGACTACCGCGGGCTGGTGGACTGGGTGCGGGAGATCGCGGAGCTGGCGCAGCCCGACCGCATCCACTGGGCCGACGGCTCGGACGCCGAGTGGACGCAGCTGACTGACCAGATGGTCGAGGCGGGCACCCTGGTGCGGCTGTCCGAGGAGAAGTTCCCCAACTCCTTCGCGGCGTTCTCGGATCCCGAGGACGTGGCGCGTGTGGAGGAGCGCACCTTCATCTGCACCAAGACCCAGAAGGGAGCGGGCCCCACCAACAACTGGGAGGACCCGCAGGTCATGAAGGAGACGCTGAACAAGCGCTTCTCCGGTGCCATGCGCGGGCGCACCATGTACGTGATCCCGTTCGTGATGGGCTCCCTGGACGCGCAGAAGCCCCAGTACGGCGTGGAGATCTCGGACTCCCCCTACGTGGTGTGCTCCATGCGCATCATGGCCACGATCGGCAGCGAGGTCCTGGACAAGATGTCCCGGGACAAGGCTCCGTTCGTGGAGTGCGTCCACTCCCTCGGCGCCCCGTTGGCTCCGGGCGAGCAGGACGTGCCCTGGCCCTGCAACCCCGCCAAGTACATCGTGCAGTTCCCCGAGGACCGCGCCATCTGGTCCTTCGGCTCCGGCTACGGCGGCAACGCCCTGCTGGGCAAGAAGTGCTACGCGCTGCGCATCGCCTCCGCGATCGCCCACGACGAGGGCTGGCTGGCCGAGCACATGCTCATCCTCAAGGTCACCGACCCCGAGGGCGACTCCCGCTTCATCGCCGCGGCCTTCCCGTCCGCGTGCGGCAAGACCAACTTCGCCATGCTCGAGCCCACCGTGCCCGGGTGGAAGGCCGAGATGGTGGGTGACGACATCGCCTGGATCCGCTTCGGCAAGGACCGCACCCCGCGCGTGGTCAACCCCGAGGCCGGGCTGTTCGGTGTGGCGCCGGGAACCGGCTGGTCCACCAACCCGAACGCCATGCACGCGATCGCCCGCGGCAACACCATCTTCACCAACGTGGCCCTCACGGACGACGGCGGCGTGTGGTGGGAGGGCATGACCGACGAGGTCCCCGAGCACCTCACGGACTGGAAGGGCAACGACTGGACCCCGGACGCCGGGCGTCCCGCCGCGCACCCGAACTCCCGGTTCTGCACGCCCATCAAGCAGGTGGACATGCTCGCGCCCGAGTACGACGACCCCGAGGGCGTGCCGCTGTCCGCGATCATCTTCGGTGGCCGCCGCAAGACCACGGTGCCCCTGGTGTCCGAGTCCTTCGGCTGGGAGCACGGCGTGTTCCAGGGTGCCACGCTGTCCTCCGAGACCACCGCCGCCGCCAAGGGCGCGGTGGGTGTGGTCCGTCGCGACCCCATGGCCATGCTCCCGTTCATCGGCTACAACGCCAACGACTACCTGGAGCACTGGCTGGACACCGGCGCCCGCATGGGTGAGGAGAACATGCCGCGGATCTACTACGTGAACTGGTTCCGCCGCACCCCGGACGGCGGCTTCGCGTGGCCCGGCTTCGGTGAGAACTCCCGCGTGGTCAAGTGGATCGTGGAGCGCCTCAAGGGCACCGCGGGCGGTCAGGAGACCCCCGTGGGCATCCTGCCCCGCAAGGAGGACCTGGACCTCACCGGCCTGGACATCTCGGACGAGGAGCTCGACGCCGCCCTGCGCGTGGACAAGGACGAGTGGCTCGCGGAGCTGCCCGGCATCGACGAGTGGTTCGCCCGCCTGCGCGACGTCCCCGAGGTCATCCTCGAGCAGCGCGCCGGCCTGGAGGAGCGCCTGAAGAACAGCTGATGCGGGACCGGCGCCCGCCGGAGCCCACCCCTGCACGAGCACGCCGCGCGGCCGATCCGACCGCGCGGCGTGCTCGTGTCCACCGACGGACGGGTCCCTGAGGAAAGGACGACGATGCGGCTCACGGCCTTCTCCGACATCGCCCTGCGGGTGCTGCTGCTCATGGCCGGGCTGCCGGACGGCACCCGGCTGTCCACACAGCGCATCGCCGAGGGCGTGGGCGCCCCGTACCACCACGTGGCCAAGACCGTGGCGAGACTCCGCGGGATGGGCCTGCTGCGTTCCCAGCGCGGGCGGGCCGGGGGAGTCGTGCTCACCGACGAGGGGCGCGCCGCGAGCGTGGGACAGGTGCTGCGCGTGCTGGAGGCGGACACCGCGATCGTCGAGTGCGAGGCGGACGAGACGGCCTGCCCGCTCAACCACGGGTGCCGGCTGCGCAGCGCGCTCGCGGGCGCGAGGGAGGCCTTCTACCGCGAGCTGGACGCCGTACGCATCGCGGATCTGGTGAACCCGCGACAGGTGGGCCCCATCGCGGTGGAGCTGGGACTGCGTCCGCCCGGCATACGGGAGGGCCCTGTGCACCACGAGGGATCCGTGAGCTCGTGAAGTCCGCTCCTGCGGGGCGGTGTGCGCGCGGCCGGGGCACACGGCTGGGGGCACCGCCCCCGCAATAAATAGCATATGGAATGCTAAATTAGTCTCGTCAGGTCACGACGAGAGGAAACCGCCATGCTGTCCGAGAAGTCCCGCCCGGTCATCGCCCAGACCCTGGGCGTCGTCGCCGAACGGATCCCGCACATCACCCCGGAGTTCTACCGGTCGATGTTCGAGGCCCGCCCGGACCTGCTGGACGGGATGTTCAGCAGGGCGAACCAGAAGAACGGCACCCAGCCGCAGGCGCTCGCGGGATCCATCGCCATGTTCGCCTCCCACCTGCTGAACCACCCGGACTCCTACCCGGACGAGGTGCTCTCCCGCGTGGCGCACAAGCACGCCTCGCTGGGCCTGAAGCCCGAGGAGTACCCCACCGTCCACGAGCACCTGTTCAAGGCCATCGCCGCTGACCTCGGGGACGCGGCCACGCCCGAGGTGGTCGCAGCGTGGGACGAGGTCTACTGGCTCATGGCGGACGCCCTCATCAAGCTGGAGAAGGGCCTCTACGCCTCGCAGGCGAACGACGTGATGTTCGCGCCCTACCGGGTGGTCTCCAAGGACGAGGTCGCGGACGGGGTGCTCGCGTTCGACCTGGAGCCCGCGGACGGCACGCCCATGACCCCGGCCGTTGCGGGCCAGTACGTGTCCGTCCAGGTCACCGTTCCGGACGGGCTGCGCCAGCCCCGCCAGTTCACGCTGGTTCCCAGTGAGCCCGGGCACCGCCGGGTGGTCGTGCGCGAGGACCCGCAGGGGGAGGTCACCCCGGTGCTGCACCGGGACGTCGCCGTGGGGGACGTGCTGGAGGTCTCCAACCCCTACGGGGACGTGGTCCTGGACCCGGACTCCCGCGCGCCGCTGGTGCTGGTCTCGGCGGGGATCGGAGTCACCCCCGTGCTGGCCTTCCTGGAGCAGCTCGTGCGCGAGGACCCCGAGCGGGAGGTGCTGGTGCTGCACGCGGACCGCTCCGAGGCGGCGTGGCCGTGCCGGGAGCAGGTCCGGGAGTACGTCTCCCAGCTTCCGAACGCGCGCCTGGTCTCGTGGCTCGGCACCCCGGGGGAAGGGGACCACGAGGGGCGGATGGACGTCACCCAGGTGGAGATCCCCACCGGCGCCGAGGTCTTCATGTGCGGCCCGCTCCCGTTCATGCAGTCCGTGCGGTCCCAGGTGATCGACTCCGGCGTGCCCGGCCGGGCGGTCCACTACGAGATCTTCGGCCCGGACCTGTGGATGCTGCACGACGAGGCACGCGCCGCCGCCTGATCCTGCAGCGCATTCGACGACGCCGCGCGGCCCAGTGGGCTGCGCGGCGTCGTCGTACCCGCGGTGGGGCGGGGCGGGCGGGGTCCGGGGG
>NZ_RCOM01000122.1 GCF_003667225.1 Kocuria rhizophila | reverse complement strand
GTGTGGAGCAAACGCAGCATCACGGCCCATCTTGTGCACTATCGACACATGAGAGCGTCCCGGTCCGCGCGGAGGCGTGCAGCTGCGGGTGCGGGTTCCCCACCGGAGGTCCGTGCGAAGGCCTCCGGGCGGGCGACGACGCTGCGGCACCCGGGCGGGCGGCGTCGTCGTCCGTCATGCGGCCGCGCGTGCACCGAAGCAGCGGGCGCGCGGCGGTGCGGGCGCCTAAACTGGGGCCATGGCTGAAAACACCGAGTACCGCATCGAACACGACACCATGGGCGAGGTGCGCGTTCCCAAGAACGCGCTCTACCGTGCGCAGACGCAGCGCGCCGTGGAGAACTTCCCCATCTCCGGCACCACCCTGGAGCGCGAGCACATCAGGGCCCTCGCCCAGGTGAAGAAGGCCGCCGCCACCGCCAACGAGGAGCTGGGTGTGCTGGACGCGCAGCGCGCGCAGGCCATCCGCGACGCAGCAGACGCCGTGGCCTCCGGCGAGTACGACGCCGACTTCCCGATCGACGTGTTCCAGACCGGCTCCGGCACCTCCTCGAACATGAACACCAACGAGGTGCTTGCCACGCTGGCGTCCCGGGCGCTGGAGTCCGCCGGTGTGGAGGTCCACCCGAACGACCACGTCAACGCCTCGCAGTCCTCCAACGACGTGTTCCCCACCTCGGTGCACGTGGCCGTGACCAACGCCCTGATCAACGACCTCAAGCCGGCCATGGACGTGCTCGCCACCTCCCTGGAGAAGAAGGCAGCGGAGTTCAAGGACGTCGTGAAGTCCGGGCGCACCCACCTCATGGACGCCACCCCCGTGACCCTGGGCCAGGAGTTCGGCGGCTGGGCCGCGCAGGTGCGCTACGGCATCGAGCGCATCGACGCCTCCCTGCCGCGCGTGGCCGAGGTCCCCCTGGGCGGCACCGCCGTGGGCACCGGCATCAACACCCCGGACGGTTTCTCCGCGCGTGTGATCGAGCTGCTCTCCGAGGAGACCGGGCTGCCCCTCACGGAGGCCCGCAACCACTTCGAGGCGCAGGCCAACCGCGACGGCCTGGTGGAAGCCTCCGGGCAGCTGCGCAACATCGCGTACTCCTACATGAAGATCATGAACGACATCCGCTGGATGGGCTCCGGGCCCAACACCGGTCTGGGCGAGCTGCACATCCCGGACCTGCAGCCGGGCTCCTCGATCATGCCGGGCAAGGTCAACCCCGTGATCTGCGAGGCGACCATCCAGGTGGCGGCCCAGGTGATCGGCAACGACACCACCGTGGCGCTGTCCTCCACCAACGGCGCGTTCGAGCTGAACGTGGGCATCCCCGTGATGGCCGCGAACCTGCTCGAGTCCATCCGCCTGCTCGCCAACTCTTCCCGCGTGGCGGCGGAAAAGATGGTGGACGGGCTGCAGGCCAACGAGGAGCGCTGCCGCTTCCTGGCCGAGGCCTCCCCCTCGATCGTGACCCCGCTGAACAAGGCCATCGGCTACGAGGCCGCCGCGAAGATCGCCAAGCACGCCGTGGCCAACAAGGTCACCGTGCGCGAGGCGACCATCGAGCTCGGCTACATGGACGGCGAGAAGCTCACCGAGGAGCAGCTCGACAAGGCGCTGGACGTCACCACCATGACGGGCAACCACTGAGCCACCGGTTGACCGCCGCGCCCGCCTGCGCGGCGGGCGCGTGACAGGACCCGGCCTCCCCGTGAGGGGTGGCCGGGTCCTTCCGGTTCCGGGCCGGGGACCTCGCGCCGGCCCCGCAGTGCGCCGCGCGGACGACGCCGCAGGGTCGGGTCCGCGCGCCCGGTCCCCGTCCGTCCGGCGCGGGACCGAGCGGCTGCGGGGCCCTCGTGGGACACCGCACGCGCCGGTGTTCCGTTGCCCACAGATCTTTTCGGCTGCAAGGATCCGGGTCTACCCTGGAGGGCAGAGACATTCGTGATGCCCGCCCGGGTGCTCCCGCGGCGGGCCGTTCCTTCGAGGAGACAGTGTGAAGCTCGCAGAACAGATCGTCCAGCAGCTCGTGGAAGCCGGCGTGGAGCGCATCTACGGCGTGGTCGGCGACAGCCTCAACCCCATCGTGGACGCCGTGCGCCGCACCGGCGGCTCCGCCAAGGGCGGGATCGACTGGGTGCACGTGCGCCACGAGGAGGCCGGTGCGTTCGCCGCGAGCGCCGAGGCCCAGCTGACCGGCAAGCTCGCCGTGTGCGCGGGCTCGTGCGGACCGGGCAACCTGCACCTGATCAACGGGCTGTACGACGCCAACCGCTCCGGTGCGCCCGTGCTGGCCATCGCCTCCCACATCCCCTCGCAGTACATCGGCTCCGAGTACTTCCAGGAGACCCACCCGGACAGGATCTTCACCGAGTGCTCTGTGTACTCGGAGCTGGTGAGCACCCCGCAGCAGTGCCCCGCCGTGGTGAGCTCCGCGATCCAGTTCGCCGTGACCAGCCCCGGCGTCTCCGTGGTCACGCTGCCGGGTGACCTCGCGGACTCGGACGTCGCGGTGGAGGCCCGGCCGTTCGCCGTGCCGGCACCGAGCGCCGTCGTTCCCTCGGACGAGACGGTCGAGCGCATGGCGCAGGCCCTGAACTCGGCCAAGAAGGTCGCGATCTTCGCGGGCATCGGCGTGGCCGGCGCCCACGACGAGGTGATTGCCCTCGCGGACACCCTGAAGGCCCCCGTGGGCCACTCGTTGCGGGGCAAGGACCAGATCCAGTACGACAACCCGTTCGACGTGGGCATGACCGGGCTGCTGGGCTACGGTGCCGCGGCGGAGGGGCTGCACGACGCCGACGTGATGCTCATGCTCGGCACGGACTTCCCGTACGACCAGTTCCTCCCGGACGTCACCACCATCCAGGTGGACACCGATCCCACCGTGATCGGGCGCCGCACCGGCGTGGACATCCCCGTGCACGGTGACGTGAAGTCCACGATCCTCAAGCTGCTGCCCGAGCTCACGGTCAAGTCCGACCGCTCGTTCCTGGACAAGACCCTGGCCAAGCACGACAAGCTCATGAACAAGGCCGTGGGGGCGTACACCCGCAAGGTCGAGAAGATGACACCCATCCACCCGGAGTACGCGGCGTCCATCCTGGACCAGGTGGCGGCCCGCGACGCCGTGTTCACCGCGGACACCGGCATGTGCAACGTGTGGAGCGCCCGCTACATCAATCCGCTGGGCACCCGCCGCATCCTGGGCTCCTACCTGCACGGGTCCATGGCCAACGCCCTGCCGCAGGCGATCGGCGCGCAGCTGGCCGAGCCGGGACGCCAGGTCATCTCCATGTCGGGTGACGGCGGGCTCTCCATGCTCATGGGCGAGCTGCTGACGCTCGCGGCCTACAACCTGCCCGTGACCGTGGTGGTGTTCAACAACTCCACGCTGGGCATGGTCAAGCTGGAGATGCTCGTGGACGGGCTGCCGGACTTCGGCGTGGACGTGCCCCAGGCGAACTACGCGCAGATCGCCACCGCCATGGGCATGCAGGGCATCCGGGTGGAGAAGCCCAAGGACCTCGAGTCCGCGTTCACCACCGCGCTCGCCCACCAGGGCCCGTCCGTGGTGGAGGTCATCACCGACCCCAACGCCCTGTCCATCCCCCCGGAGATCAAGAAGGACCAGGTCTTCGGCTTCGCCACTGCGATGTCCCGCATCGTGCTCAACCGCGGCGCCGGCGAGGCCGTCTCCATGGCCCGCTCCAACCTGCGCAACATCCCGCGCGGCTGATCCGCCGGCCGGGTCCGTCCCGGCTGGCTCCTTCCCGGCGGGGCCCGTTACCGCCCGGGGACGCACGGACGACGACGCCGCGGGGCCGCCCCCGCGGCGTCGTCGCGTGTCCGGGCGCGGGCTCAGCTCTCGAAGCCGGTGCGCCCCGTGAACTCCAGCGCCGCGTGCAGCCGCTCGGCCTGGTGCTCAGGCATCTCCGGGAGGGCGTCCACGGGGTACCAGCCGACCTCGAGGGACTCGTCGTCCGCGACCCGCGCGTCCCCGCCCACGTAGCTGCACAGGAACGTGTGGTCCAGGAACTGGCAACGGTCCCCGTTGGGGAACTCCACTTCCCCTCCGGCCTTGACCCGCACCAGGGCATCCACGGTGATCTCCACCCCCGTCTCCTCCAGGCACTCCCGACGGGCGGCCACACCGGGGTCCTCCCCCGGCTCCACGATGCCGGTGATGAGCCCCCAGTTCCCGTTGTCCGCGCGCCGTCCGAGCAGCACCTTGCCCTCGTGCAGCACCACGGCGGTGCAGCCGGGCAGCCACAGCAGGTCGTGGCCGATGCTGCGCCGCAGCTGCTGGATGAAGTCCGGGACGGCCATGGGGTGATCTCCTCGGGGTGCAGGGGTGCAG
>NZ_RCOM01000121.1 GCF_003667225.1 Kocuria rhizophila | reverse complement strand
ACATGAGCTTGCCCTGCAGGTCCCCGGTGGCGGCGACCCCGCCGAAGGCGACGGCGGGTACCCGACGTGAGGGTGTGCCGGGGACGGGCACGGACGGGAACCAGCAGGCATGAAACGTCCCCCGCTGGGCCCCGGTGGTGCTGCCACAGTCTTCACCCTCGGCCTCCTCGGAGCGCTCAAGGCTCTGGCTCTGATCGGCATGGCCGAAGCCCTGGCCCGCGGCATCGTCGGGGTCATCGCTCATGACACGGCGGCCTGGCAACGGGCTCTGCTGGTCGGGGTCGGTGCCGGGCTGCTGCGTGCCGCAACCACCTGGGCCACCCAGGTCGTCGCCGTCCGCGCCGCCGGTCGGGCGAAGCGGGGGCTGCGCCGAGAACTCGCCACCCGCCTCCTGGCCGGGGGCGGCCACGACGTCGGCGCCACGACCACTGTGGGCACCATCGGCCTCGACGCCCTCGACGACTACTACGCGCGCGTGCTGCCCTCGGTCACCGCCGCCACCACCGTGCCTCTGCTGGTCGGGGCGCGGATCCTGGCCGCCGACTGGGTCAGCGCCCTCATCATCGTGCTCACCGTGCCCCTGATTCCGGTGTTCATGGCACTGATCGGGCTGCACTCCCAGGACAAGGCTGAGGAGTCCTCCGCCGCCCTTCAACGACTCTCCCACCACCTGGTCGAACTCGCCCGTGGACTGCCCGTCCTCGTGGGCCTGGGACGGATCGAGGAGCAGGCTGCGGCGCTGCGCGATGTCTCCGAGCAGCACCGGCACACAACCATGGTGACCCTGCGCACCGCGTTCCTCTCCGCGCTCGTGCTCGAGCTGATCGCCACGCTCTCGGTCGCCGTCGTGGCGGTGTTCGTCGGCGTGCGCCTCGTCTACGGTGACCTCGACCTCCTGGTGGGACTCATTGCCCTCATCCTCGCCCCCGAATGCTTCGCCCCCTTCCGCGACCTCGGCGCAGCCTTCCACGCCTCCCAGGACGGCATGGCAGCCTTGCACTGCTCCCGTGAGATCGTCGCCGAGCCCCCGGCCCCCGACATCCGCAGACCGACGCCACCGGAATCGAACCCCGCAACGATCAACCCCCAGCCGGACACCCCAGCGGACCAGGCACCCGCGGTGCGAATCAGTGGCGTGGTCGTGCGCTACCCAGGACGGCCCTCCCCAGCAGTATCCGGTCTCGACGCCGAAATCCCTTCCGGAACTATCACTAGCGTCGAAGGCCCCAGCGGCAGCGGCAAATCCACCCTGCTCGGGGTCCTCGCCGGAACCATCGAAGCCCAAAAAGGAACCATCCACGGGATCGACCCGGCTGCAGTGGCCTGGGTGCCTCAGCACATCCACACCGTCGGCGAGACCGTCCTCGACGAGATCCAGCTCTACGCCCACGACACCGCTTCCACCCACCACGCCCTCGCGCGAGTCGGACTGACCGGGCTGGCCGAGGCGGACCCGAACCAACTCAGCCCCGGGGAACTGCGCCGCCTGGGCCTGGCCCGGGGCCTGGTCCGCATCACCGCCGGGGCCCGGCTGCTGCTCCTCGACGAGCCCACCGCCCACCTCGATCCCACCAACGCGCACCGCATCAGAAACCTCATCGACAACCTGCGCGGCACCACCACCGTGATCCTGGCCTCCCACGAAACCGAGATCACCGCCCTCGCCGACCAGAAAGTGCTCCTGGGGCAGCCCGCCAGCCCCCGCGGGGAGGGGGCGCATCGCCAGCCAGGAACCACCGCCCCGGAGGAGCAGCAGGCCTCCGATCGCCAGGGCGAGGCGTTCACTTCTTCACTCGCCGAGACCTCCGGTGGTGCGTTGGGCGAGCTCAGGGCGTTCCTCGCCTCCACTCGCTGGCGCATGTTGGGGGCAGCGGCCCTGGGGACGGCCTCAGCCCTGTTCGCCGCCGCCCTCACCACGCTGTCGGGCTGGCTAATCGTGCGCGCCAGCGAGCAGCCGGGAATCATGTACCTGATGGTCGCCATCGTCGGCGTCCGCTTCTTCGGCATCGGCCGCGCCGTGCTGCGCTACGCCGAACGACTGGCCACCCACGACGCCGTCCTGTCCGCCACCACCGAGCTCAGGTCCCGGATCTGGGCCGGGCTGGCCGCCCGAGGCCTGGCCTCCCGGGTTCTAGCCACCGGTGGGGCGGCCCTGGAGCACCTGGTCGACGCCGCCGACCGGGTCCGCGACCTGGCCCCCCGGGTCCTGCTGCCACCGATGGCCGGGGCCGGCACCGCCCTGGGGGCTGTCGTCGCCGTCATGGCCCTGTGCCCCAGCGCGGTGCCCACGCTACTGGTCGCCGTCCTCGGCGGGCTGCTCGCCGGGCCCGTCGCGGCGCTGCTGGCCGACCGATCCGCGGCCCGCCACCTCACCGTCGTGCGCTCCAGCGTGATCCGCCGCTTCGCCGCGATGGTCGCCGCCTCCGACGAGCTGCGCGCCAACGATCGAGCCAAGGACATGCTCGCCCGGCTCGACGACCTCGAGCAGTCCGCGGACACCGCAACCCGGTCCACTGCCTGGGCGCGGGGCCTGGGCGAGGCCGTCGTGGTGCTGGCCTGCTCCCTCTCCTCCGTGCTCATGCTGGCAACCACCGTCGAAGCCCGGGCGGCAGGCACAATCTCCGCACCGGTCGTCGCCGCACTCGTGCTGCTGCCCCTGGGCCTGATCGATCCGCTGCTCGGCGCGGTCGATGCGGTACAGCAGTGGCCCGCGCTGGCCCAGTCGCTGCGCAAGGTCCATGCCGTCACCGCCACAACCACCCGCCATAAGCGACCTCGGCCCCCCGCCGGGCTGGTTCCGGCTCAGGTCCAAGAGCTGACGCTGGCCGACCTGGCCGTCACCTGGCCGCAGGCGCCGGCCCCGGCATTCCGCCACCTCCAGGCCACCGTGCGCCGGGGCCGGTGGCTCGTCGTTGAAGGTCCCTCCGGCTCAGGCAAATCCACCCTGCTGGCGACCCTCCTGGGCCACTTGCCCGCCGCGGAGGGCTCATGGCAGGTCAACGGCTCCGACAGCACCACCTTCGACGCCCGGCAGCTGCGGCGACGCTTCGCCTGGTGCCCCCAGGAGGCACACCTGTTCGACTCCACCATCCGCGGGAACCTCCTGCTCGCCCGGGGGAAAAACGATCGGCCCACCGATGAGGACATGCATGAGGTCCTTACCCGCGTGGGCCTGGAGTCCTTCATGGGTGGATTGCCCCAGGGCCTGGACACACCAGTCGGCCCGAGCGGAGGGAGCCTCTCGGGAGGCCAACGACAACGCATCGCCGTCGCCAGGGCGCTGCTCACCCGCGCCGACGTCCTGCTCCTCGACGAACCCACCGCTCACCTCGACGCACCCGCTGCCCACTCGCTGATCTCCGACCTGCGCTCAGCACTGTCCGACCGCATCGTCGTGCTCGTGACCCACCACGCCGAACAACGCACTGGAGCAGACGTTCGCCTCCACCTGCCAGGAGCGCACCAGCACTGCGCACCACAGCCCAGTGACCATGCACAGACCAGTGACCATGCGCAGGCTAGAAACGGCGACCGGTCACTGACGCGTGTTCCCTGACCGTCCCGCCAACGCAGAAAATTCCAGGCGTCCCAGATGGGATACAGCCCTTCCGGGGACTCTGCTCGACCCGTCCTCAGCGCCGGCGCCCGGCTGACCTGCGCTGGCACGGGTTAATCCGGAAGGCTCCGAGAAGACGCCATGGCGAGTAGGACCATCCCGTGACGAGACACCGCTCGGCTCCCTCACGCTCCCGGGGCGATGGAGGTGTCGGTGCTCGCTGTGGCGTCTTCGGCGGGCGGCACGGTGGCGCGGCGGGGTGAGCGGCCCAGATCTACCACACGGTAGATCAGACCCGCCACCAGACCCCCCAGCAACGGGGCAACCCAAAACAGCCACAGCTGAGACAGGCTTTCAACACCCCCGATAACCGCGGTGCCGGTGGAGCGGGCCGGATTCAGCGACCCGCCGTCGAAAGGCGCCAGGATGGTGAGCAGGAAGGCGAAGCTCGCCCCGATCGCCACCGGGGCCAGGACCGCGTTGGCCCGTGGGGCTGTCGAGCCCAGGACCACGAGGACGAACAGCGTCGTCGCCACGAACTCGACCAGAAGCACGGTGGACCAACCGGCTTGGGAGGTGGAGTTCTCCCCGTAGCCGTTGGCCACCGCCCCCAAGGCCTGGGCGGTGGTGGAGGCATCAATCAGTGTCATCAGCACCGCCCACAGCATGCCCACCGCGACCAGCGCCCCGAGCACCTGGGCCACCACGTAGCCGAGGGCGACCTTGGCCGGAGTGCGCCCGGACACGACCGCTGAAGCGCCGTGAGTTTGTTGGAGGCTCCTGACCTTGGAAACGAGGATGGAGTTATGCCGAAGGAACTGGCGAATGGGAAGCCGACGACGCGTCGCTACTCGGACGAGGAGAAGGCCGCCGCGGTGCGGATGGTGAG
>NZ_RCOM01000120.1 GCF_003667225.1 Kocuria rhizophila | reverse complement strand
CGTCAGGAGGATCCACGCATGACCCAGCCCCAGCAGAGCACACCCGAGAGCGCACCGCAGTGGTTCACCGCCCGGCAGATCCTCGAGGCCGTGAGCCCACGGCGCGCCCGTCAGCTGCTGGCCGAGACGCTGCAGGACGGCTTCCGCCCCGAGGAGGATCCGGCCCGCGACAACGTGGCGGCGGGGGAGGGCCACATGCTGCTCATGCCCTCCGTGCTGGGGCCGTGGAGCGGCATCAAGGTGGCCTCGGTCTCCCCGGGAAATCCGCAGCGGGGCCTGCCGCGGATCCAGGCAACCTATCTGCTGCTGGACACCGCCACGCTCACTGTGCGCGCCATGATGGAGGGCAATGCGCTCACCACGCTGCGCACGCCGGCGATCTCTGCACTGGCCGCCGACCACCTGGCAATCCCGGACGCCCGCACCCTTATGGTGTTCGGCACGGGCCCGCAGGCGCTGTCCCACATCAAGGCGTTCGCGGACGTGCGGGCTCTCGACGAGGTGGTCGTGTGCGGGCGGTCCCCGGAGAAGGTCGATGCGGCCGTCGAGCACGCGCGGTCCCTCGGGCTGACGGCCCGTGCGGGTGACGCGGACGAGGTGGGCTCGGCGGACATCGTGGTGTGTGCGACCTCCGCGTCCCAGCCGCTGTTCGACGGGACGCTGGTTCGGGACTCGGCGTGCGTCGTCGCCATGGGCTCTCACGAGCCCGGAGCCCGGGAGCTGGACGACGCGATGATGGCCCGCGCCCAGGTGGTCGTGGAGGACCGCGGGACGGCGCTGCGGGAGGCGGGGGACGTGATTCAGGCCGTTGCCCACGGGGTGCTGGCGGAGGAGGCGCTCGTGCCGCTCGCGGACGTGGTCGCGGGACGCGCAGCCGTGGCCGAGGACCGGCCCCGCGTGTTCAAGTGCGTGGGGATGAGCTGGCAGGACCTCGCGGTGGCGGCCGGCGTGCTGGAGGCCGCGGACACGCCGTGACTCCCATCCGGGCGCGGCCCACAGGGCCGCGCCCCACGGGAGCACCAGAACCCACCCGCACCAGAGGGACGTGACGGGGGAGTGCCCGGACATGAGAAAACCCCGGAACCAGGGTTCCGGGGTTGTTCCTGGTGCGCGATACTGGGATCGAACCAGTGACCTCTTCCGTGTCAGGGAAGCGCGCTACCGCTGCGCCAATCGCGCTCAATGTTCAGTGTATTGAACGAGGTAGTTGCACCGAGGTGGAGACGGGATTCGAACCCGCGTTGACGGCTTTGCAGGCCGCTGCCTAACCACTCGGCCACCCCACCGGGGACCAGATCCTTGGAGGACAAGGTCTCAGGTCTCGACCAGGGTCGAAAACTGCGAGCGGACGACGGGAGTCGAACCCGCGACCCTCACCATGGCAAGGTGATGCTCTACCAGCTGAGCTACGTCCGCATTGTTGGTCGATCGGAAACCTGGTCTGCGGTTCTCCGTTCTTCCGAGCGGAAACTGTATCACAGGTTTTCGCGCTACCCGCTTGCTGCGACTTCCGGGTGTTTTCATCCGGTGGTCCTGGCCTGCGGGGCGTTGCCAACGAGGAAGAACATTACCCACACGCCCGGGTCCGGGCAAATCGCCGTCGCCGGCCGCGGGCCACACGGGGGAGGGACGTGGATTTGCCGATCGCGGATCATGTGTTCTAGAGTCTTCAACGTTGCAAGCGCGATTGGCGCAGCGGTAGCGCGCTTCGTTCACACCGAAGAGGTCACTGGTTCGATCCCAGTATCGCGCACGGAACGACGAGAAACCCGGTCCCGGGAGGGGCCGGGTTTTTTCGTGTCCGCACTGTGTTCGCGCCGTGTCCGTGTCTGCGCCCGTTCCTACGCTGGGCCCATGACGCAACCCCGTTTGGCCCAGTCCACGCCCACCGGTCGCATGTACGCGCGCAGGGAGGGCGGGGACCTGGAGGTTCCGTCCATCACCACGATCATCGGCTGCGAGGCCAACGACCTGGGCGGCTGGTACGGCTACAGCGCGGCCCAGGCCCTCGCCGCGGACCCGCAGCTGCCGGACGCACTGCGGGATTCCCGACGCCGCCGTGCCCTGGTCAACCACGCCGCGAAGGCCGCTGAACGGCACAGGGACCAGGCCGCGCAGCGGGGGGACCGCGTGCACGACTACTGCGAGCAGCTCGCGCTGCGTGCCATGGGCCGGGACCACCAGGTGGAGCGGGCCCGTGCGGACCTGGAGGAGCACCACGAGGCACGGTTCGCGGACAGTGCGGACCAGTGGTGGCAGCTCTACCGCCCGGAGCCGCTCGCGGCGGAGATCACCGTGTGGAACTCCACGGTGGGCTACGCCGGGACCCTGGACCTGGTGGCGCGGATCGGCGGCAAGGTCTGCCTGATCGACTACAAGACCAAGGGGACGGACCGCACCGGGCGTGTGAAGGCACCGGATCCCAAGGTGGTGACCCAGCTGGTTGCCGGGCTCAAGGCGGAGGAGTCCCTGGTGGACGCCGCCGCCGGGCAGTGGGAGCCCTGGGCGTACGGGGATGCCGAGGTGCTCATGGCCGTGGCCATCGGGGAGACCGAGGCGCTGACCGTGCAGGCGGTGGCCGAGCACTTGCCGGCGCACTGGTACAAGTTCTGCGCCCTGGCCAGGGTCTGGGCACGGTCCGCGCAGCTGGACGCGGCGGGCCCGCAGCTGCGCAGCATCGCCCCGCCGCCGCTCGAGGGTCGGCCCACGGGCCGGGTGGCGGGGGGAGCGGCCCCGGAGACCCGGACCGTGGCCGGGCCCGCCGTAGACTGAGACGAGCTGTTCACATCCACCCCACCCTCGCGAGGAGAGCATCACACGGTGAGTATTCTGCGCATCCGCACCATCGGGGACCCGGTGCTGCGGACCCCCGCCCAGGAGGTCACGGAGTTCGACGAGTCCCTCCGGACGCTCGTGCGGGACATGCTCGAGACCATGTACGCCGTGGGCGGGGTGGGTCTCGCCGCCCCCCAGGTGGGCGTGGGGCTGCAGGTCTTCACGTGGGGCATTCACGGGGACGAGGGCCACGTGGTCAACCCGCGGCTGAGCGTGGGGGACGAGCCGCAGGAGGGTGGCGAGGGCTGCCTGTCCGTGCCGGGCCTCTCGTACGAGACTCCCCGCAGGGACAGCGCCACGATCACGGGCGTGGACATGCACGGCAATCCCGTCCACCGCGAGGCCACGGGACTGCTGGCCCGCTGCTTCCAGCACGAGACCGACCACCTCTTCGGCCGGCTGTACGTCGACCGCCTGGAGGGTGAGGAGCGCAAGGACGCCATGAGGCAGCTGCGCAGCGACGCGTTCCGTGCCACGACCGAGCGGATCGCGCGGGAGCGGGACGAGCAGCGCGGCGCCCGGGGTGTGGCTCCCGGCGCCTCCTCCCAGGCCTCTGGTGCCGCTGCGTTCCGCACGGCCCGCGGTTCCGCAACCGGCCCGGAGCACGACGCCGCCGCGCGGGGTTCCGCGTTCGCCCGCTCGTCCTCCGCCTCCCACCCTGACGGCGCCCGCGGAGCCAGTGCCTTCCACCGGGCGGAAGGAATCCGATGAGCCAGGAACCGTTGAAGGTGCTCTACGCGGGCACCCCGGACACCGCGGTCCCGCCCCTGGAGGCGCTGCACGAGGATCCCCGGCTGCAGGTGGTGGCCGTGCTGACCCGCGAGGACGCCCCCGTGGGTCGGAAGAAGACCATGACGCCGTCTGCAGTGGCGCGCCGGGCCGAGGAACTGGACCTTCCCGTGCTCAAGGCCAACCGGGTGGGCCCGGAGCTGCACGACGCCCTGCGGGCCACGGGCGCGAGCATTGCCGCCGTCGTGGCCTACGGCGCGCTCCTGCCGCAGGCCGCGCTGGACGTGTTCGAGCACGGCTGGATCAACCTGCACTTCTCCCTGCTCCCGCAGTGGCGCGGGGCGGCCCCCGTCCAGCGAGCACTGATGGCGGGGGACCGCGTGGTGGGCGCCTCCACGTTCGTGCTGGACCAGGGGATGGACACCGGCCCCGTGGTGGGAACCCTCACGGACGAGGTCTCCGAGGAGGACACCGCCGGCACCGTCCTGGACCGGCTCGCGCACACAGGGGCCCCGCTGCTCGCCGAGTCCCTGCTGGGGGTGGCCTCGGGTGCCCTCCACCCGGAGCCTCAGCGCGGAGAGGCCAGCGCGGCGCCCAAGCTCACCGGCCCGGACGCCCGGATCACGTGGTCACAGCCTGCCGTGGTGGTGGCGCACCACGTCCGCGGCGTCACCCCGGAGCCCGGGGCGTGGACGGAGTTCGACGGCCAGCGCGTCAAGATCGAACGCGTGGTGCCGGCACCCCAGGTCACGGGGATCACCCCGGGTCACGTCGAGATCCGGGACCGGCAGGTCTTCGCCGGGACCGGGTCCTACGCGGTGGAACTGACCCGCGTGCAGCCCGCAGGCAAGAAGCCCATGGCGGCCCTGGACTGGGCCCGTGGCAAGCAGCACATGGAACAGGTGGCGTTCGTATGAGTCAGGACCGCAGCACCCACGGACAGGGTGGGCAGGAGGACGGCCGGGACCGTCCAGGACGGGCCGGTCGAGGCGGCTCCGGCGGCCGTGAGGACGGCCCCCGGGCGGCGCGGGACTCCTTCCGCTCCCGCGGCGGCACCGACCAGGGTCGGGCCGGGAACCCACGGCGCGGACCGGGGGACCGGCGTGGCGGAGCGACCGGCTCCGCGGTCCGCCCCGGCGACCGCCCGAACCG
>NZ_RCOM01000011.1 GCF_003667225.1 Kocuria rhizophila | reverse complement strand
GCCCGACGACGCCGCCCCTGCCACCCCTGCCTCCCCGCTGGACCGCGCGGTGGCCAGGATCGAGCGGGAGTGCGGCAGCGGCGTCGTCGTCAGCGGGGAGCTGGAGCGGCGGGCCGTGGCCCACGACGCCTCTCACTACCTGCTGCAGCCCCGCGCGGTGCTGCGTCCGCGGGACGAGTCCGAGGTGGGGCGCATCTTCGCGGCCGCCGCGGAGGCGGGCGCGGGGCTGACGCTGCGCTCGGGCGGCACGTCCCTGTCCGGGCAGGCCGTCACGGACCAGCTGCTCGTGGACGTGCGCCGGCACTTCAAGGCCGTGGAGGTCCTGGACCAGGGCGCCCGCGTGCGCGTCCAGCCGGGCGTCACCGTGCGCCAGGTCAATGCCCGGCTGGCCCCGCACGGGCGGTCGCTGGGCCCGGATCCGGCGAGCGAGTCGGCGTGCACGCTGGGCGGAGTGGTGGCCAACAACTCCTCCGGGATGGCGTGCGGCACGGAGTTCAACACGTACCGCACCCTGGAGTCCATGGTGCTCGTGCTGCCCTCCGGCACGGTCCTGGACACCGCCGCCCCGGACGCCGCCGAGACGTTGCGGGCGCGCGAGCCCGAGCTGTTCGAGGGCCTGCTCCGGCTGCGGGACCGCGTGCGGGGCAACCCGGAGTCCGTGCGGACCGTGGAGCGGCTGTTCGCCATGAAGAACACCATGGGCTACGGGCTGAACTCTTTCCTGGACCACGAGGACCCCGTGGCGATCCTGGAGCACCTCATGATCGGCTCCGAGGGCACGCTGGGGTTCGTGGCGAGCGCGACCCTGCGCACCGTGCCCGTGCACCCGCACGTGGCCACCGGCCTGCTGGTGTTCCCCACCGTGGTGGCCGCCACGAGCGCGGTGCCGGAGCTGGTGGGCTCGCACTGCGCCACCCTGGAGCTGCTGGACGCCACGTCCCTGGCGGTCTCGCAGCGCACGGGGCTCGCCCCGCCCGCGATCATGGACATCCCCGTGGACCAGCAGGCCGCGCTGCTCGTGGAGTACCAGCACGACACCCCGGACGGTGTGCGGGAGCTGGCGCAGGCGGCGTCGTCCACCTTCGATGCGCTGGAGCTGACCGGGCCCGTGTCCCTGACCACGGACCCCCGCGAGCGCGCGAGCCTGTGGACCGTGCGCAAGGGGCTCTACACCACCGTGGCGGGCAACCGGCCGCAGGGCACCAACGCGCTGCTCGAGGACGTGGTGGTGCCCGTGGACCAGCTGGGCGGCACGTGCGAGCAGCTCACCGGGCTCTTCGACGCCCACGGCTACCGGGACTCCGTGATCTTCGGCCATGCCAAGGACGGCAACGTCCACTTCATGCTCAACGAGCAGTTCGACGACCCCGCCCAGCTGGAGCGCTACGAGCGCTTCACCGAGGAGATGGTGGACCTGGTGCTCGGCCGCGGGGGCTCGCTGAAGGCGGAGCACGGCACCGGGCGCATCATGGCGCCGTTCGTGCGGCGGCAGTACGGGGACGAGCTGCACTCCGTGATGGTGGAGCTCAAGGCCCTGATCGACCCCGGGAACCGCTTCAACCCCGGCGTGATCCTCACCGAGGACCCGCGTGCGTACCTGCGGGACCTCAAGACCGCCCCGCCCGTGGAGTCCGAGGTGGACCGCTGCGTGGAGTGCGGCTACTGCGAGCCGGTGTGCCCGTCCCAGGACCTCACGCTCACGCCGCGCCAGCGCATCGTGGGCCGCAGGGAGATCGCCCGGGCCGAGGAGCGCGGGGACACCGCCCTGGCCGCACGGCTGCGCCGCGAGTACGACTACGCCGGGCTGCAGACGTGCGCGGTGGACGGCATGTGCGTCACGGCGTGCCCCGTGCACATCAACACGGGTGACCTGGTGCGCCGGCTGCGCGCGGAGAACCACTCCACGGTCGCGGACCTCGCGTGGGGGGCCGCCGCGCGCTCGTGGGCCGCGACCTCTGCGGGGGCGTCCTTCGCCCTCACGCTGGCCTCGCGCATGCCCGCCGCGCTGCCCGCCTCTGCGACCCGCGCGGCCCGCGCCGTGCTCGGCGCGGACACGGTCCCCCGCTACAACGCCACGCTCCCGGCGGGTGGCGGCAACCGCTCCCGGTTGACGACGCCGCCCGCGCCCTCCCCTGCCGAGCGACCGTCCCGAGGGGCTGCGGGCACCCCGGGCACGAGTGCCGTGGGAACGGGTGCGGCGGAACCGGGGGCGACGGCTGCCCGCGGTGACACCGCGGCGTCGGCCTCCGCGCAGCACCATCCCGTCCGAGCCGTGTTCTTCCCCGCGTGCATCGGGGCGATGTTCGGCACGGTGACCGGGGAGGGCCCCTCGGCCTCCGAGGCGTTCCTGCGGCTGTGCGAGCGCGCCGGTGTGGCCGTGCGGATCCCGGAGGGCATCGACTCGGCCTGCTGCGGCACCCCGTGGAAGTCCAAGGGCCTGCCCACCGGCTACGCCACGATGACCGAGCGGACCCTCGGGATGCTGTGGGAAGCCTCCGAGCAGGGGCGGCTGCCGGTGGTGTGCGATGCGGCGTCCTGCACCGAGGGGCTCGAGACCATGCGGGAGCTGGCCACGGACCATCCCGTGTACCGCGAGCTCCGCTTCGTGGACGCCGTGACCTTCACCGCCGAGCACGTGCTGCCCGGCCTGGACCGAAAAGCACGCCTGGAGACCCTGGCCGTGCACCCCACGTGCTCGTCCGTGCACCTGGGCGCCACCGAAGACCTCATGCGGGTGGCCCGGGCGTGCGCCCGGGAGGTCACCGTGCCCGTGGACTGGGGCTGCTGCGGCTACGCCGGGGACCGCGGGATGCTGCACCCGGAGCTCACGGCGTCCGCCACGCGGCGCGAGGCCGCGGAGGTGCGGGCCGGTGATTTCGATGCATATGCATCGTTGAACCGGACGTGCGAGCAGGCCCTCACGGAGGCCACGGGCCGGCCCTACGAGCACGTGCTGCAGGTCCTGGAGCGAGTCACCCGCTGAGCCGGACGGACGCGGCTCAGCCCCGCGGCGGCGTCGTGCCCGGATCCGGGACACCCCGTGCCGCGGCGCGCGCCACCGGGACCGCGGAGGCCGCGCACACCAGCACGCCGAAGAGCAGGCACCACACGAAGCCCGTGGTGGGCTCCACCCCGGCCCAGCGGGCCACGGCCGGCGCCACGAGCGACAGCACGAACGGCACCGCGAAACCCGTGTAGGTGAGGGTGTAGAACACGCCGATGAGCGCCCCAAGCTCGTGCGGGCGGGCCATGAGCTCCACCTCGCGCAGCCCGGCCACCATCATGAACCCGTAGCTCACGCCCAGCACCACGGCCGTGGGAACCGCGAGCCAGCTCGAGTGCCAGGTCACCGTCAGCGCGCCGAGGACCAGGCCCACGCTCGCCGCGCCGAGCCCGGTGACGGACAGCGGGAGCCACCCGTGGCGCGCGAGCCGCGCCGCGAGCGGCTGCACCAGCACGCCCGTGAACATCACGGCAGCGGCCACGACGCCCAGGTAGGCCACGGGCCAGCGCACGGTGCTGAGCAGGAAGGACGGGATGCTCGCAAAGGCAATCGTCGCCGTGCCGAACACCCACGGCGCCCATGCCGCGACCACCCAGAAGAACCGGGACGTGCGCGCCACGGCAGGAACCAGGGGCCGTGACGGGCGCGGGCCGCTCGCGGGTGGCTGCGTCTCGGGGACGTTCCACACGAGCACCGCGGCCACCACGGTGAGGACCACGTGCACCACGAACGGGGTGACCTGCGGCGCGGGCAGGAACTGCGCGAGCAGCCCGGCCGCGAGCGGCCCGGCACCGAAGCCCGCGGAGAGCACCACGGTGGCCCGCCGGGGTCCGGCACCCGGGCGGTCGGTGCTCAGCTGCTTGACCCACGCGGACCCGGACGCCATGGCCATCCCCACGCCGAAGCCCATGATCCAGCGGCCCGGGTACAGCAGCCAGTCCGTGGTGTGGGACGCCGCCGCGAGCACCAGGGACGCCACGAGGACCACCGCGAGCGCGGGGCGCATCACGGCGCGCCGGCCCCGGTGGTCGGAGACCGGGCCGAGCACGAGCAGCGCAGGCACGAGGCCCGCCGCGTAGATCCCGAGCATCCCGGTCACGAAGGACTCGCTGAGCCCGTCCTGCGAGCGGTAGACCTCGAGCATCGGGGCGAAAAGGTTGGCACCGAACCCCACGGTGAACATGGCCGTGCCCACGCGCCACCACGTGCGAGGGGTGACGGCCGTCACGGCGGGGTTCTCCATACCAGCGAGGCTACCGGGGCGGCGCGGGGAAATTTCACATTCTCCGGACCCTGACGCTATGCTGAAGCAGTTGTTCGCGGGTTCGCCCGTGCAACTTCCGGGATGTGGCGCAGCTTGGTAGCGCGCGTCGTTCGGGACGACGAGGTCGCAGGTTCAAATCCTGTCATCCCGACCGAAATCCCCTTGCTCCTCCGCAACCGGAGCAAGGGGATTTTTTTCATGCCCGCCCCCCGCGCGTCGGGGCTCCGTGGTGGAATCGGGGCATGACCTCCGCACCCCGTTCCCGCCCGTTCGCCCAGGTGGACGTGTTCTCCGCCGAGCCCTTCCGGGGCAATCCCGTGGCCGTCGTCCTGGACGGCGCGGACCTCACGGACGAGCAGATGGCACGGTTCGCGAACTGGACCAACCTCTCCGAGACCACGTTCGTGCTGCCGCCCACCTCCCCCGACGCGGACTACCGGCTGCGCATCTTCACGCCCGACCGCGAGCTGCCGTTCGCGGGCCACCCCACCCTGGGCTCGGCCCGCGCGTGGCTCGCGGCGGGAAACACGCCGCGCGGTGACGTCATCGTCCAGGAGTGCGCCACGGGCCTGGTCCGCGTCCACACGTCCAACGACGACGCCGCCCTCGCCTTCGAGGCCCCGCCCACCCTCCGCTCGGGGGACCTCGCACCGAACGTGCTGGAGCCGATCACCACCGGGCTGGGCCTGCACCCGGACCAGGTGGTGGCGCACCAGTGGGTGGACAACGGACCGGGGTGGGCCGCGCTGCTGCTCAGCTCCGCGGACGAGGTGCTCGCACTGGAACCCACCTTCGCCGCACTCGGTGCGCACAAGGTGGGAGTGCTCGGCCCCGCCCCCGACAGCGCGGAGCACCGCTTCGAGGTGCGCGCGTTCGTGCCCGGGGCCACCGGGTACGAGGACCCCGTGACCGGCAGCCTCAACGCGGGTCTCGCGCAGTGGCTCGTGCGGACCGGCCGCGCCCCGCAGGACTACACCGCACGTCAGGGCACCCGGATGGGTCGTCGAGGGCTGGTCCGCGTGAGCGCGGATGCGACGGGTGCCGTGCGCGTGGGTGGGCACTGCACGGTGTGCGTCTCGGGGAGCGTGGTCCTGTGAGCACCCGGCTGCACGTGGTCTTCGACGGCCGGTGCGGTTTCTGCACCCGCGCGGTGGGCTGGGTGGAACACCTGGACCGCCACGGACGGATCGAGCTGCACGCGTGGCAGCACCCGGGCGTGCCGGAGCGCTTCGGCCTGACCCCGCAGCAGTGCGACGCCTCGGTCTGGGCGGTCCCCGCCGGGCCCGGGGACCCGCAGGGCGACGGCGGGCTCGCGGTGAGCGGTGCCCGAGCAGTTGCGAGCATCCTTGACACAGCCCTGGGCACACGCTTCTTCGGCGCGCTCTACGGGCTGCCGCTGGTGGCCCGCACCCAGGAGGCCGTCTACCGCTGGGTGGCCGCTCACCGAGGACGCTTTCCGGGCGTCACCCCGTGGTGCGAGCAGCATCCCGGGCAGTGCGGTGCCGTTCGCTGACCGGCGCCTCCCCCGTCAGGCGGGCAGCGCGTCCCGGAGTTCGCGCGCGGCGGCGGTGACATCGGTGGCCTCGGTGACCGCCCGCACCACCACGATGCGCGAGGCCCCGGTGCCGAGCACGGCGGGGAGCCGGGCGGCGTCGACACCCCCGATCGCGAAGAACGGCGTGTCCCCGGCGTGCTCCGCGGCGTAGCGGGGCAGCTCCAGGCCCACCGCGGCCCGTCCCGGTTTGGTGGGGGTCTCCCAGACCGGTCCGGTGCAGAAGTAGTCGAGCCCGGGATCCGCGAGCGCGGCATCCACCTGGGCGGGCGAGTGGCACGAGCGGCCGAGCACCACGTCAGGACCCAGCACCGTGCGGGCCTGCTGCGTGGTGAGATCCCCCTGGCCCACGTGGAACACGTCCGCGCCGGTCAGCAGGGCCACGTCCGCGCGGTCGTTCACCGCAAAGAGCTTGCCGTGCTCACGGGCAACCTCAGCGAGCACCCCGATGGCCTCGATCTCCGCGGCCGCCTCGAGCGTCTTGTCCCGCAGCTGGATGATGTCCGTCCCGCCCGCGTATGCGGCGTGCAGGAACTCCCGCAGGTCACCGCGTTCCCGTCGTGCGGTCACGCACACGTAGAGCCGCGTGTCCCGCAGCTTCTCGCGGCGTCGTCGTCCCTGGTCCTCGATCTGTGCCATGCCGCCATCGTGGCACGAACCGGCACAGGGCGCGCGGCGAGCGATCTGCTCCCCGCGAATTCCCCGGGGACGGGGGCCACGGGGAGGACTAGACTGGCGGCGTCGTCCGGCCGCCCTGCATCGTGCCGCCCGACGAGTTCCACGGGAGCCCGCACCCGTCCGCACGGACCACCGCAGCGGGCTGAGAGGGCGTGAGCCGCCGACCGGTCACCTGACGCGGATCATGCCGCCGGAGGGAGGAAGAGATGCCCGAGAACACGCCCGCCCACGTGGTGGTGGCCGGGGCCGGTCTGATCGGCCTGGCCACGGCGCTCGAACTGCGACGCCGCGGGGTTGCCGTCACCGTGGCCGACCCCCAGCCCGCGTGGGGCGCCACACGTGCCGCGGCGGGGATGCTGGCACCCGTCGCGGAGACCCAGTACGGCCAGGAGCGGCTCTACCCCCTGATGCGCGCGTCCGCCGAGGAGTACCCCGGCTTCGTGGAGCGGGTGGCCGCGGCCACGGGACTCGCCACGGGATACCGCACGGAGGAGACGCTGGTGGTCGCCGCCGACGCCGCGGACGCCCGGTCCCTCTCCGACCTCGCCTCCCACCAGATCGCCTCGGGCATGGACGTGGAGGAGATCTCCACGCGCGAGGCCCGCTCCATGGAACCCGCGCTCGCCCCCAGGCTCGGGGGTGCCGTGCGCATCGTCTCCGACCGTCAGGTGGACCCGCGGATGCTGGCCGCCGCCATGGTCGAGGCCCTCAACGCACCGCACGCCGAGACGCTCGCGGGCGCCGCGGATGCCGGCCCGGTCACCTGGCTGACCCACCGGGTGGAGTCGGTGCAGGTGCCCCGCAAGGGCCCCCGCAGGGTGGAGGGTGTGCTCCTGGACAACGGCGAACGGATCCCCGCGGACGCGGTGGTGGTGGCCTCGGGGCTCACGGCCAACACCATGGGCGGGCTGCCCGAGGACCTGGAGCTGCGGCTGCGACCCGTGTTCGGTGACATCCTGCGGCTGCGCGTCCCCGACTCCGTGCTGGGACCCGGTGAGGAGCACCTGCTGACCCGCACGGTGCGCGCCCAGGTCATGGGCCGCCCGGTCTACATGGTCCCGCGCGTGGACCGCACACTGGTGGTCGGTGCCACCAACCGCGAGGACGGCCGGGAGTCGGTGCTGGCCGGAGGCGTCCACCAGCTCCTGCGGGACGCCCGCGCGGTGGTTCCCGCGATCGACGACTGCGACGTCCTGGAGATGATGGCCCGGGCCCGCCCGGGCACCCCGGACGACCTCCCCTACCTCGGAACCACCTCCGTGGCCGGGCTGGTGATCAGCACCGGGCACTTCCGCCACGGCATCCTGCTGACCCCCGTGGCCTCCCGTCTCGCGGCGGAACTCGTGACCGGGGTTCTGGATCCCGAGGTGGACCACCAGCGGGACGTGGAGTTCCTCGCCGCCACGGATCCGGGGCGCCACTCCCGCCCGAACGACGACCTGCACGACACCACCGACTTCTCGGGAGGACTCGCATGAGCGCCCCTGCACCGCACACACCAGAGGCCGGCGCCGAGCCCGGTTCTCCGGACCCCGGGCGACCGGTGCCCGCCACTGGCGAGCCCCACGCGCCGCGGCAGGACGTCGGTCCGGGCACCGCGAGCATCAACGGCTCCCCGGTGGAGGTCCACGAGGGGTTCACCCTCACCGATGCGGTGGCACAGCTGACAGGCCGGGAGATCACGCCGCAGGGCACCGCCGCGGACGGGCACCCCCTGGGGATCGCCGTGGCCGTGGACGACACCGTGGTCCCCCGCTCCCTGTGGGCCACCACCGCCGTGGCACCGGGGCAGTCGGTGGAGGTCGTCACCGCGGTGCAGGGAGGCTGAGCATGACGGACAAGGATCTGGGCACAGCGCCGCTGACGGTGGCCGGGGTCGAGCTGACCTCACGGCTCATCATGGGCACCGGCGGTCTCACGGACCTCGCCATGCTCGAGCGCGCCCTGCTGGCCTCCGGCACCGAACTGACTACGGTGGCTCTGCGCCGCTTCTCCCCCGGCCCGTCACGGCCGGTTGCCACCTCCGTTCCCGGTGGCTCCGGAGCGGGGGTGGACGGAGGCGGCCCGCGCGGAACGGGAGCCACCGGTGGGACGGGTGCGGCGTCGTCGTCGGGGGCCCCGCGGGACAGCCTGTACGCGATCCTGCGCCGCCACGGCATCCGGGTGCTGCCGAACACCGCCGGGTGCTACACGGCCCGGGACGCGCTGCTGACCGCGGAACTCGGACGCGAGGCGCTGGAGACGGACTGGGTCAAGCTGGAGATCATCTCCGACGAGGACACCCTGCTGCCGGACGGCGTGGAGCTGCTGGACGCCACCGAGAAGCTCGTGCGGCGTGGCTTCAAGGTCTTCGCGTACACGTCCGACGACCCCGTGCTCGCGCTGCGTCTCGAGGACGCGGGGGCCAGCGCCGTGATGCCCCTGGGTGCGCCGATCGGCACGGGACTCGGCATCCTGAACCCCCACAACATCGAGCTGATCGCCTCGCGTGCCGGCGTACCCGTGGTGCTGGACGCCGGCATCGGTACGGCGTCCGAGGCGGCGCTGGCCATGGAGCTCGGGTGCGACGCCGTGCTGCTCGCCTCCGCCGTGACCCGCGCCCAGGACCCCGTGGCCATGGCGCACGCCATGAGGCACGCCGTGCAGGCTGGTCTGCTTGCGCGCGGCGCGGGACGCATTGCGCGCCGCACCCACGCTCTGGCGTCCTCGCCCATGGCCGGCCGGATCGGTGCGGGCGAGGACGCTCCCCGCGGGGACTGGCCCGCCCGGTCCGTGGCCGAGGCCGCGGGAGACGTCACCCGATGAGTGCTCCCTCCCCGTTCGACCCCCTGGTGGAACCGGCCGCAGATCTCACCCGCGAAGAGCTCGAACGGTACTCGCGCCACCTCACGCTCACGCAGTTCGGCCCGGAGGGACAGCGTCGGCTCAAGAACGCGCGCGTGCTCGTGGTCGGCGCCGGCGGCCTGGGCGCACCCGCACTGCAGTACCTCGCGGCAGCCGGTGTGGGAACCCTGGGCGTCGTGGACGACGACGTCGTGTCCGTCTCCAACCTGCAGCGCCAGGTGATCCACACTGTGGCGGACGTGGGACGGCCCAAGGTGGACTCCGCCGCGGACGCCGTGGCCCGTCTCAACCCGCTGGTCACCGTGCGGACCCACGACACCCGGCTCAGCACCGGAAACGCCCTGGAGATCCTCGGGCAGTACGACCTGGTGCTGGACGGGGCGGACAACTTCGCCACCCGCTACCTCGTGGCGGACGCCGCCGAGCTCACCGGGATCCCCGTGGTGTGGGGCTCCATCCTGCGCTTCGACGGCCAGGTCTCCGTGTTCTGGGCGGGCCACGGACCGGTGTACCGGGACCTCTACCCGGAGGCTCCCCCGGCCGGTTCCGTCCCCTCGTGCGCGGAGGGCGGGGTGCTGGGCGTCCTGCCCGCAACCATCGGCTCCGTGATGGCCACCGAGGCCCTGAAACTCCTCACCGGCCTGGGCGCGCCCCTCGTGGGCCGGGTTCTCGTCCACGACGCGCTCGCCCAGACGTGGCGCACCCTCACCGTCCTGCCGGACCCGGAGCGCGAGCCCGTCACCGACCTCTCGCGGGTCGTCGTGGCGTGCGGCCTTCCCTCCCCCGGCGACGGCGCGGCGGACCGCGGGGACGTCTCGCCCGCTGCCCCCGAGGCCGGGGTGGGCACCCCGCCGGCCGGACCGAGCGCCGTCGAGACCGTGGACGCCACCGAACTCGCCCGGCTGCTGGAGGCCCGCGAGCGCGGCGAGACCGCCTTCACGCTCGTGGACGTGCGCGAGGACTGGGAGCGGCAGCTCGTGTCCATCCCCGGATCCGTGCCGGTGCCCCTGGACCGGCTGCTCACCGACGGCGTGCGGGCGCTGCCCGCGGGCACCGAGGGGGACGTGGTCCTGCACTGCAAGGCCGGGGTGCGCTCCGCGCAGGCCCTCGCGGCCCTGCGCGCCGACTACGCCCTGCGGGAGGACAACCTCAAGCACCTGGACGGTGGCATCCTCGCGTGGATCGAGGACGTGGACCCCTCGCAGCCGCGCTACTGAGCAGTGCAAGAGCCACGCGCCGCGAGCGCCTCGAGCCCCTCCCGCACCTCACCCGCCTGGCGCACCGTCAGCACCGCCCTCCTCCACGCAGAAAAAAGTGCAGATATTGCCATCTACGGACTGGTAGATGGCAATATCTGCACTTAATCCCTCGGGGTGAACCTGGGCATCAGCTCGTGGGTGGACGATCCCCGGCGCGGGTTACCGAGGGCGGGACCCCGGGGCGGGTCCCCGGGGCGCCGCTGCGCGGGCCCGTCGACCGGTCAGACCCTCAGCCCAGCAGGATGACGTCCAGCGTGCGCGGCCCGTGGACACCCTCCACGCGCTCGAGCTCGATGTCCGATGTGGCGGACGGGCCCGAGATCATGGTGGTGGGCGCGGTGGGTTCCACCCGGGCCATGGCCTCGGGGATCAGCTCCACCACGGAGTCCAGCGGCACGATGCAGATGTGGTGGTCCGGCACCAGGGTGATGGCGCGGCGCCCCTCGTCCGGGCGCCCCGACAGGAAGATGGTGCCCGTCTGCGCGCACGAGACCGTGGAGGAGGTCACCACGGCGTCCACCTGGTTGAGGTCCCGCACGGTCAGCGCGGAGGCCTTGCGACCGTCGTTGGGGTCCACGATGGCGCGGCGCGCCGCAGTCTCCTCGGGGAGCAGCGCGGTGTCCAGCCCCTCGGGGATCACGTAGCGGGCGGACGCCCCCAGCTGCGTGGCGATGCGCTGCGCCACCGTCTGAGCCGTCTCCCGGTACACATTGGCCTTGTAGTCCAGCAGCCGGTCCTCAAGCATGTCGACGATCTCGTCGCGCGAGAGCTCCGAGGTGTGCCGGTAGTCCCGGGGGACCTCAGGCGCCTGCGGGTGGTCGGAGAGCGCACCGTGCAGCCGCTCCAGGATCTCGGTCTTGGCGTCCGCGCTCATGCCTGCTCTCCGTTCTGGTCCCCGCGCTCGGCGTGGCCGTTGGGGGCGTCGATGTTGTCCTCGTGCGGATCGCCCGTGGCCTCCCGCTGGCCCCCGGCTGCGGCATCGGGACCGGCACCCGGGGTGGCGGCGTCGTCGCCCGTCCCGGCGGCGGTCTCCGCCACACGGGAGGCCTTGGCCGCGTCCTCGGCCGCGGGAGCGCCCGGGCTGGCCGACGCCGCCGCGCTGTCCTCCGCGCGTTCGTCACCGCTGCGCTGCAGGCCGGACCCCGCCGGGACACCGTCGCGTGCGAGGCGCTCGTCGGTCTCCCCCTCGTGCTTCTTCCACCAGTTGCGGAAGGACTCCTTGGGCGGTTCGGGGATGTCCCGCTCGTCGGTCCAGCCGCCCACCATGCCGGGGAGCCAGCCGATGGCGTGGTCGCGGCCCGCCACCAGGCGCCCCATGGGCAGCCCGCGCTCGGCGAGGGACATCCGCTGCCCGGAGGACATCACGAAGGACGCGCCCTTCATCATGGCGTCCATCTGCGTGGGCAGTCCTCGGGAGGGGACGGCCCGGCGCATCCGGCGCCCGGCGCGGCGCGCCCGCGAGCCCAGCTGGGACAGGGATCCCTCGGAGGGGGCCGAGTCCTGACCGCCCTGGCCCTCGTCCGCGGTGAGGGACTTCTCCTCGCGCCAGTCATCGGCGCCACCCACGGCCGGGTCCTCGGTGGCGGGAGCCGGTTCGGCCCGGTCCACGCGCTGACCGTGCTGGGTGCGGATGTCCTCGTCCCGCAGGTGCACCAGGATGTCCGGGATGTTGATCTTCACGGGACACACCTGGTAGCACGCACCGCACAGCGAGGACGCGTAGGGCAGGGAGGCGTTCTTCTCGGACGTGATGCCCGTGAGCTGCGGCGAGAGGATCGCCCCGATGGGACCGGGGTAGGTGGAGCCGTAGGAGTGGCCACCCGCGTGCTCGTACACCGGGCACACGTTCAGGCACGCGGAGCAGCGGATGCAGTGCAGCGCGGAGCGCCCCTTGGGGTCCGAGAGCACGGCGGAGCGGCCGTTGTCCAGCAGCACCACGTGGAAGTTCTTGGGGCCGTCCCCCGGGGTCACGCCCGTCCACAGGGAGGTGTACGGGTTCATGCGCTCCCCCGTGGAGGAGCGCGGGAGGAGCTGGAAGAACACCTCGAGGTCCTGGTAGGTGGGCAGCAGCTTCTCGATGCCCATCACGGTGATGAGCGTCTCGGGGAGGGTGAGGCACATGCGGCCGTTGCCCTCGGACTCCACCACGGACAGGGTGCCGGTGTCCGCGATGCCGAAGTTCGCACCGCTGATGGCCACCTTGGAGGTCAGGAACTTCTCCCGCAGGTGCTGCCGGGCCGCCTCCGCGAGGACTCGGGGCTCGCTCGTGAGCTCGTCCGTGACACCGGGCATCTCGCGGCTGAAGATCTCGCGAATCTCCTCGCGGTTCTTGTGGATCGCGGGCACCAGGATGTGCGAGGGCTTGTCCCGCCCCAGCTGCACGATGAGCTCGGCCAGGTCCGTCTCCGTGGCGGTGATCCCGTGCTCGGAGAGGTGCTCGTCCAGCCCGATCTCCTGGGTGGCCATGGACTTCACCTTGATGACGTCGGTGGTGTCCTGCTCCTGGACCAGGCGGGTCACGATGGCGTTCGCCTCGTCCGCGTCCCGGGCCCAGTGGACGACGCCGCCGCGTGCCGTCACGTTCGCCTCGAACTGCTCGAGCAGCTCCGGCAGCCGCGCCATCACGGTCTCCTTGATGGCGGAGCCGGCGTCGCGCAGCTCGCTCCAGTCCGGAACCTCCCCCACCACGCCGGCGCGCTTGGCGCGGATGGTGTGGGTGGCGTGCCGGATGTTGGCCCGCATCTGCTCGTTCTGCAGCTCCTTCTTGGCGGCCTTGGGGAACGCCACCTGCGCGTGCAGGTTGCCCTGCCCGTGCACGGGGCGCACGGACGGCATGCCGAGGGACGTGACGCTCATCGAGTTGCTCCTGCGGTGGTGGCCGCGCTCGTCGAACGACGGCCGGGCTGGGGGATGGACAGCTCCACGGGGCCCTCCACGTGCAGCGGGTTGGACCGGGTGGACGCGAGGATCTCCGCGAAGTGGACGGTCTGGATGTCCACCTTGCGCTTGGAGGCGGCTCCGCCCAGGTGCATCAGGCAGGAGGCGTCCCCGCCGGTGCACAGGGAGGCGCCGGAGCCGCGGATGTTGTGGAGCTTGGCGTCCGCCATGGCACCGGAGACGTCCGGGTTCTTGAAGGAGAAGGTGCCGCCGAAGCCGCAGCACTCCTCGGCGTCCGGCAGCTCGTGGAACTCGATGTCCGCCACGGAGCGCACGAGATCCTTCTGGCGGTCCCCGAGACCCAGCAGCCGCATGCCGTGGCACGAGGGGTGGTACGTCACGGGGTGCGGGAAGTAGGAGCCCAGCTGCTCGGCGGCGTCGGTCACACCCAGCACGTCCACGAGCAGCTCGGAGAGCTCGTACGTGTTCCCGGCGACCATCTCGGCGTCCTCCGCCAGGGCGTCCTCACCGCACTCGCGGGCGACCATGGGCTGCTGGTGGCCCAGGGAGGCCACGCACGATCCGGACGGTGCCACGGCGACGTCGTAGTCCACGCTGGTGAAGGCGCGCACGTGGTTGCGGATGACCGGCACGGCGTCCTGGAAGTACCCGCTGTTGACGTGCATCTGCGAGCAGCAGCCCTGCCCCTGGGGGAACACGACCTCGTGCCCCAGCCGCTCCAGGATCCGCACGGTGGCCAGCGCCACCTTGGGGTACATGGCGTCCACGATGCACGTGGCGAAGAGCGCGATTCTCATGTGTGTGGTCTCCCAACCGTCTGCGCCGGTCATGCTGTGCCCCGGTCCATCTCTGTGGCCAGACCAGGCTACGCCCGTGAGTCCGGTCACAACAACGCGCAACCCACCCCGGGACACTTCGCCGGAGGGGCGCATGGGGCCCACGCCCGCGGGTGCGCGACTCCTTCACCGTGTGACATGGATCATGTACGCTGTGTGGTCGGACCACTATGGTCTGACCACTTATCGTACGACCCGTCCCGGACACGGCGCACACCGCCCCGCCGGGACCGCCCCCTCGATCCGGGAACCACGGTTCCGATCCGGCCCCACCCCTTGGAGAACCCGTGAACACATTCACCGCCGCCACCGATGCCGTGGCGGGCAGCGTGGGCTGGTCAGCCCTGGTCGGCTGCCTGCCCCTGCTGACCTTCTTCGTGATGCTGCTCGCCTTCAAGGCGAGCGCCTACGTGGCGGGTCTGACCTCGCTCGCCGTGGCCCTGCTCGTGGCGGTCTTCGGCTTCGGCATGCCGGCCCACCTCGCCGCGCTGACGGCCACCCAGGGCGCCGTCTACGGCCTGTTCCCCATCGTGTGGATCGTGGTCATGGCCCTGTGGTTCTACCAGGTGACCGTGCTGTCCGGACGCTTCGAGGACCTGCGCACCATCTTCGACACCATCGGCGGCGGCGACCTGCGCATCCAGGCCATGCTGATCGCCTTCTGCTTCGGCGGGCTGCTGGAGGCCCTCGCCGGATTCGGTGCCCCCGTGGCCATCACCGCCACCATGATCCTGGCCCTGGGTCTCAAGCCCCTCAAGACGGCCACCCTGGTCCTGATCGCCAACACCGCCCCCGTGGCCTTCGGCGCCATCGCCATCCCCATCACCACGGCCGGCACCCTGACGGACCTGGACCCCGCGCACATCGGCGCGGTCGTGGGACACCAGGCCCCGTTCTTCGCGTTCGTGGTTCCGTTCTTCCTGCTGATGATCGTCGACGGCGCCCGGGGCCTCAAGCAGGCCTGGCCCGCCGCGCTGGTGGTGGGCGGCAGCTTCGCCGTGGCCCAGTGGTGGTGCGCCACCCACTTCTCCTACGAGCTCACGGACGTGGTGGCCTCGCTGGTGGGCCTCGCGGCCATCGTGGTCCTCATGCGCTTCTGGCGGCCCAAGGGCGCGGAGGAGGTGCGCGCGGACCTGGGCGTCACCCGCCCCGAGAACGCGGCGGTGCTCACGCCGGCACGCGTGTGGATGGCCGTGCTGCCCTACGTGCTCGTGGTGGTGGTCTTCGGGATCGCCAAGCTGTGGACCGCGGGGGTCAGCATCCCCAAGGCCCTGGCCTCCACTGACGTGAAGATCCCCTGGCCCGGCCTGCACGGCCACCTGGTCAACGCCCAGGGGGACCCCATCTCCGGCACCGTCTACACGTTCCAGTGGCTCTCGAGCCCCGGAACGCTGCTGCTGTTCACCGGCCTGGTGGTGGCTGTGGTCTACGCCGTGTTCAACCACCACGGCACGTTCCGCCTGAACATCGGCGACGCCCTGGCGGAGATTGGCCGCTGCTTCTGGAAGATGCGCTTCTCCGCCCTGACCATCATGTCGGTCCTGGCCCTGGCCTACGTGATGAACTTCTCCGGTCAGACCCTGGCGATCGGCACGTTCGTGGCCGGCCTCGGCGCGGCGTTTGCGTTCTTCTCCCCCGTGCTGGGCTGGGTGGGCACGGCCGTGACCGGATCGGACACGTCCGCCAACGCGCTGTTCGCCAACCTGCAGAAGACCGCGGCCCTGGGCTCCGGGCTGGACCCGTACCTGATGACCGCGGCGAACACGTCCGGCGGCGTGGTGGGCAAGATGATCTCGCCCCAGTCCCTGGCCATCGCGTCCTCGGCCGTGGGGATGCAGGGCAAGGAGTCGCAGATCTTCCGCTCCGTGCTCCCGTGGTCCCTGGGCATGCTGCTCGCGCTGTGCTGCCTGGTGTTCCTGCAGTCCAACGTCCTCGCGTGGATGCTGCCGGTGGCCTGAGACGGCCGAGTACAGTGAACGGTCTCGGCCCGCCACCGCAGCTCGCGGTGGCGGGCCATCGCACGTCAGGATCCGGGGAGGAACCATGAGCACTGCACCCGCCTACACGGTGGTGCTGGACTGGCTTGAGCAGCAGCTGCGCTCGGGAGGTCTGCGCGTGGGCGACAAGCTGCCCGCCGAGCGCGCCCTGGCCGAGGACTTCGGCATCTCGCGGGCGTCGGTGCGGGAGGCCGTGCGAATCCTCGCCGCCATGGGGCTGGTGCGCACCGCCACCGGATCGGGTCCGCAGTCCGGCGCCACTGTCATCTCGGATCCCTCGGCGGCCCTGGGCTGGGCGCTGCGGATGCACATCGCCACCCGCTCCCTGCCGGTGGCAGACGTGGTGAGCACCCGCATCCTGCTGGAGACGCAGTCCAGCCTGGACGCGGCGTCGTCGGAGACCGGGGAACGGGACCGGGTCCTCGCGGAGGCCGAGCAGATGCTGGAGCGCATGGAGGATCCCGAGGTGGGGGACGAGGAGTTCCATGCCCTGGACGCCCAGTTCCACCTGCACCTCGCCTCGCTGGGCGGCAACGTGGTGCTCGAGACGATCATGGCGTCACTGCGGGAGGCCACGATCGGCTACGTCCAGGAGACCGTGGCGGCCACCTCCGACTGGCCGAGCATTCGAGCGCGTTTGCAGGAGCAGCACCGGGAGATCCACCGGGCCACGCGAGCCCGGGACGGGGAGCGTGCTGCACGGCTGCTGCGCGAGCACATCATGTGGTTCTACGGCCACGCGCCGGATGCGGCCTGCACGGCGGGCCGCCCGCCGGCCGACGAGCGCTGAACCGGCAGGACGCGGACACAGAAGAACCCCGACGCCCCCTGGTCGGAGGACGCCGGGGCCAGGCTCGTGTCTGCCCTGGACCGCTGACGCAACGGGGACCCTCGGAGCTGCACGCGAGGTGATCCAGGCCTCACGGAACTCGTTCGGTCACACAGGAGACACGAGGACCCCCGCTGCGAACCCAGCGGTCCGCTCCGTCGGGGATGCGAACGCCGTACAACCGTTCGCCCTACCGGAGCGCGTGGACATCTCATCCGATGTCCACGAACCACTCTGCCGTACGAGGACCCCGAACCACCATGGCCAATCGGCCAGACTTGTGGACCGAAGCTGGGCACGGTCTGTGAGTCAGCGCGGCCCCGGGGTGGAGTCCGCGTCCAGCTCGGGGTGCACGAGCCCCCACTGGATGCCGGAGATCAGCACCTGCACCCGGTCCCGCACGGCGAGCTTCTCGCACAGGTGGGACACGTAGGACTTCACGCTGCCGTGGGACACGGTCATCCGCTCCGCGATCTCCGCGTTGTTGAGCCCCTTGGCGATCCACTCCAGCGTCTCCTGTTCACGCGGGGTGAGTTTGGGCGCCCCGGGGTGCGGGCCCGGCGGCGGGGACATCGCCGCCTGGGTCAGGGCCCCACGGCCGCGTCCCCGCCGCACGGAGGGCACGGGGACGTCGCCCAGCACGTTGTTGGCCAGGGAGTTCGCCACGGACGGGGACAGGGCCAGCTCGTCGTCGCGGATCAGGGTCACGGCCGAGACGATGTCGTCGTGCCGGGCGTCCTTGACCAGGTAGCCGGAAGCGCCCGCGCGCAAGGCCGGAACCACGTACTCGAGGGTGGAGAACGTGGTCAGTGCCAGCACCCGGGTGTCCGGGCACTGCGCCACGATCTGGCGTGTGGCCTCGATCCCGTCCATCCCGGGCATGCGGATGTCCATGAGCACCACGTCGGGGGACAGCCGCAGACTCTCCGCGACCGCCTCGGCGTCCTCGGAGGCCTCCCCCACGACCTCGAACCCCGGCTCGGCGCGGAAGAGGTTCGCGAGGGCGTCCCGCATGAGCGGATGGTCGTCCACCAAAAGAAGCCTGCACAAATCCATGAAACGATCATAAACTTGCGCACATGACTCAGCATTCGCAGGATCTCGACGCCGCGGCCTCACCCGCCCGCCGCACCTCTCCTCTCCGCGCGGCCGCTGCCGCCGCCCTCGTGTTCTCCATGCTCTTCGCCTCCGCGGGACCCGCCCTGGCGGTCTCCTCCGGTGACTCGGTGCGCGGACCGGGCAGCGCGCTCTGCCGCTTCTTCCCCATTTACTGCAACCCCCGGTGAGTTCCGCCCCCGCCGTGACGGACGGGGTCCACATAGCACGGGGCGGTGGGCTGCCCAGCTGGCTGCGCATCGCCCTGGTGCTGTTCGCCGCGGTGGCGGCATTCGACGACCTTCACGCCTTGCACTGGGCGGAGCTGGATCCGACCACGGCCGCCCTGGTCTCGGCGTGGATCGTCCTGAGCTACGGCGCGGTCGCGCTGCTCGCGTGGTCCGCCGCGGCGAGCGCCCTGGCCATCGTCCCCTCCTACGCCCTGTGCCTGGTGCTGGACGAGTACTCCGTGGCCCTGCTGTGCGGCTGCGTGGTGATGGTCGGCGCCGTGGCCATGCTCGGCCGCGCGGCACTGGTCGCTCACCTTGCCGTGACCGCCGCCTGGGTGGCGGTGACGGCCTGGGTGCTGGAGAGCTCGGACTTCTTCTGGGCGCTCGGCATCCCCCTGGGCATCGCCGCGCTGATCGGCGTGGCCGTGCGGTTCTTCCTGGGGCAGTACCGGCTCAACACCCGTCGGCTCGCCGTCATGGAGGCCACGCACCAGCGGCTGAGGGAGCAGGAGCGGCTGGCCCTGGCACGCGACCTGCACGACGTCGTGGCCCACGAACTGACCCTCGTGACCATGCAGGCCGCAGGCTCCCAGCGGCAGACCGATCCCGCCGAGCTGCACCGCACCATCGACACCATGGACGCCGCGGCCCGCTCCGGGCTGACCGAGCTGCGCACGCTGCTGCACATCCTGCGGGACTCCCCCGGCGCCGATGACGCCGGGGAGGCCGCCGAGGATCGGGGCAGCGCCTCGGGCCTGACCACCGGTTCCCTGCACGGCGTGGTCCGGACCCTCGAGTCGAGCCTGCGCCAGGCGGGACTGGTGCCGGAGTTCGAGGTGGGCGAGGGCGTGGACGACATCCCCACGTCCATCCGCGGCACCGCGGCCCGGGTGCTGCAGGAGGCCTCCACCAACATGATCAAGTATGCGCCCGCGGGGTCACCCTGCCTGGTGCGGCTGGGCGTGCAGGACGCTGCCGTGTGCATCCACACCCAGAACCGGGTGTCTCAGGGTGCCGCGGACCCGGAGCGCCACGAACTGGCCTCCGGCTTCGGTCTGCGGGGCATTAGGGAACGCGTGGCCCTGCTGAACGGCCAGGTGGACTACGGCCCGCAGAACCACGTGTGGCACCTGGACGTGCGGATCCCCGTCGCGTGAGCGGACCAGGCGCGGAGCAGACCCGCCGCGGTGAGGCTGCGGTCGGGGCCGTGCGCGGCGTCGTGCTGGGCATCCCGTCCGGGACCGTGCTCAGCTACGGGGACGTGGCCGAGCTGGCGCAGCTCGGAAGCCCCCGGCTGGCGGCGCGCATCATGAGCTTGGGCCAGGCCGGCGAGGACGTGCCGTGGTGGCGCGTGGTGCGGGCCGACGGCACTCTGCCGGACCGGCTGCAGATCGCCGCGCGAGGGCACTACGAGAGTGAGGGAACGGCCCTCAGAACCACCTCCGCGCACTGGGTGCAGGTGGACATGGCCCGCGCCCGCTGGAACGGCTGACGCCGAGGCCCGAGAGACCGACGCCGCTCTCCCCCGCCTGCGCGCGGGGCTCAGGCGTCGGCGAGGCCCGTCACCTCGAAGAAGCCGCCGCGGGGGTCGAACGCCCGACCCGTGAGCCGCTCGTAGGCCTCCACGTAGCGTTCGCGCGTCTTGGCCACCACGTCCTCGGGCAGCGCGGGGACCGGCCCGTGGCCGTCCCAGCCGGAGGCGTCCGAGCGGAGCCAGTCACGCATGTACTGCTTGTCGAAGGACGGCTGGGAGCGGCCCGGCTTGTAGGTCTCCATGTCCCAGAACCGTGAGGAGTCCGGGGTCAGCACCTCGTCCCCCAGGGTGATCGCACCGCGGTAGGAGTCCAGGCCGAACTCCACCTTGGTGTCCGCCACGATGATTCCCCGTTCACGGGCGATCCGCTCGGCACGCGTGTAGATCTTCAGGGAGAGCTCCCGCAGCCGGTCCGCCACGGAGTTGCCGACCACGTTGGCCATCTCCCGGTAGGTGATGGGCTCGTCGTGCTCACCCAGCTCGGCCTTGCCCGTGGGCGTGAAGATGGGCTGCTCCAGGCGGTCGCCGTCCTGCAGCCCCTCCGGCAGCTCGATCCCGCACACCGCGCCCGTGGCCCGGTAGTCCTTGAGCCCGGAGCCGGTGAGGTAGCCGCGCACGATGTTCTCCACGGGGAACATCGAGAGGTTCTTGCACACCACGGCGCGTCCGCGCACGGACTCGTGGACGTCCGTGGAGAGGATGTGGTTGGGGATCCCGTCCAGCTGCTGGAACCACCACAGGGACAGCTGCGTGAGGATCGTGCCCTTGTCGGGGATCTCGGTGGGCAGCACCTGGTCGAACGCGGAGATCCGGTCGCTCGCGACCACCAGCACGGCGCCCGCGCGGTACTCGGCGTCGTCGTGGATGGCGGCTCCCGTGGCCGCCAGGCGGGACTCGTCAGGGACGTACAGCTCCCGGACCTTGCCCGAGTAGACGTGCTTCCAGCCGGGGATCTCGCGGGGTGTGCCGTGCTCGCTCATGCCTGCTCCTCTGCCGCGTCCGCCGCGGGCCGTCCGTCCACCGCTGGTGCGTGCCCCGCCCCGGGGGACGACGCCGCCGGGGTCACCGGGGTCTCGATCCGCCCCTCGGACGCCGCGAGCGCGATGTCCGTGCGGTAGTGCGATCCGTCCAGGGTGATGTGCTCCATCCCACGATAACCGCGCTCCCGCGCCTGCCGCAGGTCCGCACCGCGGGACACCACGGCGAGCACCCGGCCGCCGGCGGAGACCAGCTCACCGGCCTCGTTGCGGTCCGTACCGGCGTGGACCACCCAGGTGTCCGCTTCATGGGCGGGGTCCTCCAGTCCGGTGATCACGTCCCCCTTGCGCGGCGCACCGGGGTAGTTGTGCGCGGCGAGCACGATCGTCACGGACGCCCCGGGTGCCCACTCGAGGGCCCGGTCCTCGTCGAGGCGCCCCCGGGCGGCGTCGAGCAGCAGCTGACCCAGCGGCGTCTGCAGCACGGCCAGGACGGACTGGGTCTCGGGGTCCCCGAATCGCGCGTTGAACTCGATGACCCGGGTGCCCCGGGAGGTCACGGCCAGACCGCAGTAGAGCACGCCCGTGAACGGGGTGCCGCGGCGTCGCAGCTCGTCCACCACCGGGCGGGCCACACGGTCCACGACGTCCTGAGTGAAGCCCTCCGGGAGCCAGTCCAGCGGCGTGTAGGCGCCCATGCCGCCGGTGTTGGGGCCCTGGTCCCCGTCCCGCACGCGCTTGAAGTCCTGCGCGGGCTGCAGGGGCACCACATGGGTGCCGTCGCTGAGCACGAACAGGGAAACCTCGGGTCCGTCCAGGAACTCCTCCACGAGCACCGAGCCCCCGGCGTCCAGGCACTCCCGGGCGTGCGCCTCGGCGCGTTCCCGGTCCTCCGTGACCACCACGCCCTTGCCCGCGGCCAGCCCGTCGTCCTTGACCACGTAGGGCGCGCCGAACTCCTCGAACGCCTCGCGCACCCGGGCGAGGTCAGAGGTGGCGACGGCGCGCGCGGTCGGGACACCGGCGGCGGCCATGACCTCCTTGGCGAACGCCTTGGAGCCCTCGATGCGGGCGGCCTCGCGGGACGGGCCGAAGACCGGGATCCCCGCCTCGGTGAGGGCGTCCGCGACACCGGCCACGAGCGGTGCTTCCGGACCGACCACCACGAGGTCCACGGCCAGGTCCCGCGCGAGCGCCACCACGGCCTCCGGGTCCTGGGTGTTGACCGGGTGCACGGGGACGTCCTGGGCGATCCCGGCGTTGCCGGGCGCCGCGTGGACCTCGCTGACGTGCGGGTCCCGCAGCAGGGACATGATCATCGCGTGCTCGCGGCCGCCTGGGCCCACCACCAAAACCTTCACGCGCTCAGCGTATCGGCAGGGGCCCTGACGAGGGCAACGGGGGTGCGCGCCCCGCTGTCATACTGGGGTCATGCAGACTTTCAGCTCGGACCAGGCCGTCGAACTCGCGGTGGTGCAGCGCAGCGGATACGTGGAGTCCCGCCACAGCGGTTCCGCCGTGGTGCTCGCCCCGGACGGGTCCGTGGCGTTCTCCGTGGGTGCCCCGGAGGAGACGATCTTCCCCCGTTCCACGCTCAAGCCGTTCCAGGCCATCGCCTCCATGAAGGCCGGGGCGGCGCTGCGGGGCGAGCAGGTGGCGATCGCGGCGGCATCGCACACCGGCACGTTCGACCACCTGGATGCCGTGAGCTCGATCCTGAAGGCCGCGGACCTGGGCCCCGAGGCCCTGCAGTGCCCGCCGGACTGGCCCGAGGACGAGGACACCCGCGCGTGGCTGATCCGCACCGAGCGCGGCAAGAACCGGATGTGCATGAACTGCTCCGGAAAGCACGCGGCCTTCCTGCTCGCGTGCGTGACCAACGGCTGGCCCACGGACTCCTACCTGGATCCGGCCCACCCGCTGCAGCAGCTCGTGGTGGAGACCATCGAGGAGTTCTCCGGCGAGACCGTGGCGCACCTGGGGGCGGACGGCTGCGGGGCGCCGCTCACGGCCATCTCCCTGACCGGTCTGGCACGCATGTACTCCACGCTGGGCCGCGCCGCGCGCAACATCCAGGCGGACGCCCGCGCCGCCACCGTGGCCACCTCCATGCTCGACTACCCCGAGTACGTCCAGGGTCCGGGCCGCTCCAACACCGTGGTCATGGAGGAGCTGGACGTCATCACCAAGCTGGGCGCCGAGGGCGTGCTGGGTCTCGGCACCCGCTCCGGGTGGTCCGTGGCCATCAAGATGCTCGACGGCTCCTCCCGCGCCAACTCCCTGGTGGGCCTCAACCTCCTCGTCCATGCGGGCGCCATCTCCCGGGCCGACACCGACCGCGTCCTCGCGCGCGTCACGCACCCCGTCACCGCGGCCGGGCAGCCAGTGGGCGCCATCGAGCTCGCCCAGCCGCTGCTCGACCTCATGGCCTGAGGGCAGCCCTGGCATGCGACGCAGGATCGACCCCGCGGATGGCTCCCTCGCGCTCGCGCGCTGGCGCCGGGACCCCGAGCAGGCGGACCGGCGCACCACCGCCACCGCCGTGCGCTACTGCCTCGAGGAGCTCGGCTCCCGCGCCGAGGGCAACTCCGTGGAGGTGCGTGTGCCACCCTTCGGCGTGACCCAGTGCGTCCCCGGACCACGGCACACCCGCGGCACCCCGCCCAATGTGGTGGAGACCACCGCGACCACCTGGCTGGCTCTCGCCACGGGCGCCGAGACCTGGGCGCACGCGGTGGCGGAGGGAACCGTGGCGGCGTCGGGAACCCGCACGGACCTCAGTGCGTGGTTGCCGCTGTTCGGGTGACACCAACTCCCAGCGGATCGCCAGCCCGCCCTCAGCGGGCTCGGCGCGCGGTCCCCGGAACGCGCGATAGCCTGGAGACCATGAGTTCCGCGAGCCCCGAAACCCCCGAACGCCAGCCGCAGTCCGTGTCCCGGACGCAGGAGGTGACGGTGCGCCGCGCCCCCAACCTCCTGGCGTTCGTGGCCACCGGCGCCGCGGTCGGCGCCCTCGTGGGGCTCCTCGTGGGGGCGCTCGGCCCCGGCTCGATCGCCTACACCCGCGCGGCGATCATCGGCTTCTTCCTCATGATGTTCCTGATCCTGGGTGCCACCCTGGGCGCCGTGGTGGGCCTGCTGCTGGACCGGGTCTCGTTGAAGCGCTCACGGAACGCGTCCGCCGAGGTCGAGGACGTTCACGAAGGCGGGCACCGCACGCACTCGTGAGACACTGTCTCTCGTGGTTCGAGCTGACGGAAAACTCTCCCATGACCTTCTTCCCGGTGAGAAAGGCCCCCAGGACGCGTGCGGCGTGTTCGGCGTGTGGGCTCCCGGCGAGGACGTCGCCAAGCTGACCTACTACGGTCTCTACGCCCTGCAGCACCGCGGGCAGGAGTCCGCGGGCATCGCCACCTCGGACGGCGAGCGGATCTCGGTCTACAAGGACATGGGGCTCGTGTCCCAGGTCTTCGACGAGACCACCCTCAACACCCTCAAGGGGCACCTGGCCGTGGGCCACGCCCGGTACTCCACCACGGGCGCCTCCCACTGGGCCAATGCGCAGCCCACCCTGGGGGCCACGCCGCACGGCACCCTGGCGCTCGCGCACAACGGCAACCTGACGAACTCCGCGGAGCTCTACGACCTGCTGCTGGACAAGTCCGGGTTCCCCTCCCGGGGTGAGATGGCGCGCGGCAACACCACGGACACCGCCCTGATCACAGCCCTGCTGGCCGAGCACCCCCTCAACTCGCTCGAGGAAGCAGCCATGAAGCTGCTCCCCCAGCTCGTGGGCTCGTTCTGCCTCACGTTCATGGACGAGAGCACGCTCTACGCCGCCCGCGATCCGCTGGGCGTGCGTCCGCTCGTGCTGGGCCGCCTCGAACGCGGCTGGGTGGTGGCCTCCGAGACCGCCGCGCTGGACATCGTGGGCGCCTCCCTGGTGCGCGAGGTCGAGCCCGGCGAGTTCATCGCGATCGACGAGAACGGGCTGCGCTCGAGCCGTTTCGCGGAGCCCACGCCCGCCGGGTGCGTCTTCGAGTACGTGTACCTCGCGCGCCCGGACACCACCATCAACGGCCGCTCGGTGTACGAGTCCCGCGTGGAGATGGGGCGCCGGCTCGCGCAGGAGCACGCGGTGGACGCTGACCTCGTGATGCCCACCCCGGAGTCCGGCACCCCGGCCGCGATCGGCTACGCGGAGGCCGCCGGGATCCCCTTCGGCCACGGCCTGGTGAAAAACTCCTACGTGGGGCGCACGTTCATCGAGCCCTCGGACACCATCCGCCAGCTCGGCATCCGGCTCAAGCTCAACCCCCTGCGCTCGATCGTGGCGGGCAAGCGCCTGGTGGTCGTGGACGACTCGATCGTGCGCGGCAACACCCAGCGCGCCCTGGTGCGGATGCTGCGGGAGGCCGGAGCCGCGGAGATCCACGTGCGGATCTCCTCTCCGCCCATCAAGTGGCCGTGCTTCTACGGCATCGACTTCGCCTCCCCGGCCGAGCTGATCGCCAACGGCCTCACCGTGGAGGACGTCCGCGCCTCCCTGGGAGCGGACTCCCTGGGCTACATCTCCGAGGACGCCATGATCGAGGCCACCGCGCAGTCCCGCGGCAACCTGTGCACGGCGTGCTTCTCCGGCGAGTACCCCACGGCGCTGCCCAAGGCGGACCGCCTGGGCAAGGCCGTCCTCGAGGCTACCGGTGCCCACGCGGCGCCCTCCGCGGACCTAGTGGAGCCCCTCACCGACCGACCCGACGACGCCGCCACCCAGGAGACCCGCGCATGAGCCAGCAGCCCCACGAGCCCCAGTCCGTCACGTACGCGAGTGCCGGCGTGGACGTGGACGCCGGGGACCGTGCCGTCGAGCTCATGAAGGCCGCGGTGAAGGCCACCCACACGCCCGGCGTGGTGGGCGGCGTGGGCGGGTTCGCGGGTCTCTTCGACGTCTCGGAGCTCACCGCCTACCGCAAGCCGTACCTGGCCACGTCCACGGACGGAGTGGGCACCAAGGTGGCCATCGCCCAGTCCCTGGACATCCACGACACCATCGGGTGGGACCTCGTGGGCATGGTCGTGGACGACATCGTGGTGGTGGGCGCCAGGCCCCTGTTCATGACCGACTACATCGCCACCGGCAAGGTGGTCCCCGAGCGCATCGCCGGCATCGTGCGGGGCATCGCCGCCGCCTGCGAGGCCGCCGGCACCGCGCTGGTCGGCGGGGAGACCGCGGAGCACCCCGGCCTTCTCGGAGTGGACGAGTACGACGTCGCCGGGGCCGCCACCGGCGTGGTCGAGGCCGACGAGCTGCTCGGCCCGCAGCGCGTGAAGGACGGGGACGTCATCATCGGCATGGCCTCCTCCGGCCTGCACTCCAACGGCTACTCCCTGGTGCGCCGGGTCATCAACGTGGCCGGCTGGCAGCTGGACCGGCAGGTCAGCGAGCTGGGCCGCTCCCTGGGCGAGGAGCTGCTGGAGCCCACCCGCGTCTACGCCGCCGACGTCCTGGACCTCGCCCGAACCTTCCCCGTCAACGGGGAGGAGGGTGCCACGGGCCACGGCGTGCGCGGCTTCTCCCACGTGACCGGCGGAGGCCTGGCGGCCAACCTCGCCCGCGTGCTCCCCGCGGACCTGCAGGCCACCGTGGACCGTTCCACGTGGTCCCTGCCGCCGGTCTTCCGCCTGGTGGCGGAGCTGGGCAACGTGCCGCAGCCGGACCTGGAGCGCACCCTGAACCTCGGGGTGGGCATGGTCGCGATCGTGGACCCGGCAGTGGCCGACGCCGCCGTGGCCCACCTCAACGAGCGCGGTCTCCCCTCGTGGGTCATGGGCCGCGTGGGCCCCGTGGACCCGGACGCCGCCCGGCACGGCACCGACTGGGTGCAGGGCGCCAAGGGCGTGGCCGGTGGCGGCGTGCTGATGACCGGCGACTACGCCGACTGACCGACGGTACGCAACGAACCGCCCACACGGCAGTGTGGGCGGTTCGTTGCTGTGCTGAAGTCGAGCGGCGCGCTCACCGCGCCGGACGCCGGGTCAGTCGTAGTCGGAGTACTTCTCCACGTAGGTCGAGTAGTCGTCCTCGTCCTCGGGTCGTTCCTCGTGGTCCACGGCTCGGGAGGACGGTGTCGTGCCTCGCAGCTCGCGCTGCAGGGCCGAGTAGTCGGTCTGCGGGCTGAAGTACTTGATCTCCCGCGCCTGTCGTGTCGCCTTCGCCTTTTGACGGCCGCGCCCCATGGCGTGACCCCCTCTGCGTCTCGTGTCCGGTGGGCGGTGCCGTGTTGAGCACACAGTACGGCCCCGGAGTGTCTTGTCAGTTTTTCGTGAGTCCAGGGTACATGTTTTGAACGCTTCTCGCGTACCGGCCACCTGTGCGTTCACCCCCGGCCGGTCCGGGGCGGCTCAGGGGCGTGCCGCCGCCGTGGACGGGCCCGGATTCGACCCCGCTTCGGCCCATCCCCGGGCTGCCACAGGGGGCCGGAGAACGGGCGCCGGGCGGTTCCCCCGCTGCGTCGCACGGCGGCCCTGGGTGGGCCGGGAGGAGGGCGCCGGCGCGGAGGGATTCCTCACCGGCGCCCCGTGCCCGGCAACCGGTCACCGGGTGGGCGCAACGGTCACTCGTCCACGATCTCCGCATCCACGATGTCGTCGTCCCCCATGTCCCGGGAGGCCGCTGAGCCGCCCCGTTCGGTCGTGACCGTGAGGCCGTCCTCGGCGACGTCCGGGTCCACGTCCACCACCACGGTGTCGCCGTCCAGGATGGCCCCGGACAGCAGGCCCTTGGCCAGGCGGTCGCCGATCTCGCGCTGCACGAGCCGGCGCAGCGGGCGGGCGCCGTAGGCGGGGTCGTAGCCGGTCATGCCCAGCCACTCGCTCGCCGCGGGCGTGACCACCAGGGCCAGGCGGCGCTGCGCGAGACGCGTGGCCAGCTGGGCCACCTGGATGTCCACGATCTTCGCGAGGTCCTCGGTGCTCAGCGGCTCGAACATGATGATGTCGTCCAGCCGGTTGAGGAATTCCGGCTTGAAGGACGCGGTCACCACGCCCATCACGGCGTCGTTCTTGGCCTTGTCCTCCAGGGTGGGGTCCACCAGGAACTGGCTGCCCATGTTGGAGGTGAGGATCAGGATCACGTTGCGGAAGTCCACGGTGCGGCCCTGGCCGTCGGTCAGGCGGCCGTCGTCCAGCACCTGCAGCAGGATGTCGAAGACCTCGGGGTGGGCCTTCTCCACCTCGTCCAGCAGCACCACGGAGTACGGGCGGCGCCGCACGGCCTCGGTGAGCTGACCACCCTCGTCGTAGCCCACGTATCCGGGAGGGGCACCGACCAGCCGGGAGACGGAGTGCTTCTCCGAGTACTCGGACATGTCGATGCGGATCAGGGCGCGCTCGTCGTCGAACTGGAACTCCGCCAGGGACTTGGCCAGCTCGGTCTTGCCCACGCCCGTGGGACCCAGGAACATGAACGAGCCGATGGGCCGGTCCGGGTCGGAGATGCCTGCCCGGGAGCGGCGCACCGCGTCCGCCACGGCGGTCACGGCCTTGCGCTGCCCGATCAGCCGCTTGCCCAGGACGTCCTCCATGTGCAGCAGCTTCTCGGACTCGCCCTGCAGCATCTTGCCCGCGGGAATGCCCGTCCACGCGGAGATTACCTCGGCGATGTCGTCCGCGGTGACCTCCTCGGACACCATGGTGTCCTCGCTCAGTCCGCTCGCGTCCTCCTGGGCCTGGGCGGCGTCGAGCTCCTTCTGAGCGGCGGGGATCTCGCCGTAGAGCAGGCGGGAGGCCTCGCCGAGGTCGCCGTTGCGCTGGGCGCGCTCGGCCTGCGAGCGCAGGTCGTCGATCCGGGCCTTGAGTTCGCCCACCTGGTTCAGACCGGCCTTCTCCGACTCCCAGCGGGCGTTCAGCGCGTCCAGCTCGGCCTGCTTGTCCGCCTTGTCCTGGCGCAGGGCGGCCAGGCGCTCCACGGAGGCGGGGTCGCTCTCGCCGTCCAGCGCGAGCTCCTCCATGGTGAGGCGGTCCACAGCGCGGCGCAGCTCGTCGATCTCCTCCGGGGCGGAGTCGATCTCCATGCGCAGCCGGGACGCGGCCTCGTCGATCAGGTCGATGGCCTTGTCCGGCAGCTGGCGGCTGGGGATGTACCGGGTGGACAGCTGGGCCGCGGCCACCAGCGCGGAGTCCGCGATCTGCACCTTGTGGTGCGCCTCGTAGCGCTCCTTGAGCCCGCGCAGGATGGCCACGGTGTCCTCCACCGAGGGCTCCCCCACGTAGACCTGCTGGAAGCGGCGCTCCAGGGCGGCGTCCTTCTCGATGTTCTCGCGGTACTCGTCCAGCGTGGTGGCACCGATCAGGCGCAGCTCACCGCGGGCCAGCATGGGCTTGAGCATGTTGCCGGCGTCCATGGAGCCCTCGGACGCGCCCGCACCGACCACGGTGTGGATCTCGTCGATGAACGTGACGATCTGCCCCTCGGATTTCTTGATCTCGTCCAGGACGGCCTTGAGCCGCTCCTCGAACTCACCGCGGTACTTGGCACCCGCCACCATGGACCCGAGGTCCAGGGAGATCAGGGTCTTCCCGCGCAGGGACTCGGGGACGTCCCCGGCCACCATGCGCTGCGCGAGACCCTCGACCACGGCGGTCTTGCCCACGCCGGGCTCACCGATCAGCACGGGGTTGTTCTTGGTGCGGCGTGAGAGCACCTGCACCACGCGGCGGATCTCCGAGTCACGGCCGATCACGGGGTCCAGCTTGCCGTCCCGGGCGATCGCGGTGAGGTCCGTGCCGTACTTCTCGAGCGACTGGAAGGTGCCCTCGGGATCCGGGCTGGTCACCCGGCGGTCTCCGCGCACCTGAGGAATGGCCTCCGCGAGCGCCTCGGCCGTGACTCCGGCGCTCGAGAGGGCCTCCGCGGTCTTCTCCTGGCCGGCCGCGAGTCCGTAGAGGATGTGCTCCGTGGAGACGTACTCGTCCTGCAGCTCGCGCGCGTAGTTCTCCGCGGCCTGCAGCGCCTGCAGGGCACCGCGGCCCAGCTGCGGCTGGGCGGTGGAAGCCCCGGAGGCACTCGGCAACGCCTTGATGAGCGAGCTGGCCTTGAGGGACACGGAGTCGGCGTTCGCTCCCGTGGCCTGCAGGACGGCGACGGCCACACCGTCACGCTGGTCCATCAGGGCCTTGAGCAGGTGGGCGGGTTCAATGGTGGGGTTGCCCGCCGTGGCGGCGTTCGTGGCCGCGGCGTTCAGGGCCTCTTGAGACTTGGTGGTGAACTTGGTGTCCACGGCATCTCCTTTGCTTGACTAAAGGTTTGTCACTTGCCTTGAGTCTACCCCGCTCAACCTCAGAAGGGAAGAGTTTTTCACAGGTTGTTCCTTGGTCGGCTATCCCGCCCAGACCCCGGAGGACCCCCTGCGGTGGCTGCCCAGCAGGTGCGTGTCCACCATGCCGATCGCCTCCATGAGTGCGTACGCGGTGGTGGGCCCCACGAACGCGAACCACCGCCGCTTCAGCTCCCTAGACAGCGCAGTGCTCTCCTCCGAGGTGGTGGGCACCTCCGCGAAGCGCACCGGTTCGGGCGTGCGCCCTGGCTGGTACGACCACACGAGCGCCACGAGTCCCTCGTGCTCCCGCAGCGCCACGGTCGCACAGGCGTTGGTCACGGCCGCGCGGATCTTGCGCTCGTTGCGGATGATCCGGGCGTCCCCCATGAGCCGTGCCACGTCCGCCTCGGTCATCGCGGCCACGGCATCCGGGTCGAAGCCGTGGAACACCTCGCGGAACGCGGGCCGCTTGGCGAGCACCGTGCGCCACGAGAGCCCGGCCTGGAACCCCTCCAGCACGATCCGCTCGTACAGCCCGGCCTCGTCCCGCACCGGCATGCCCCACTCGGTGTCGTAGTACTCGCGCAGCAGCGGGTCGGTCGCGGCCCACACCGGCCGGGCGAGGCCGTCCTCGCCGGTCACCAGGTCCGGGTTCCCGTTCACGAGATGCCCCAGCTGTCCCGCGACCCGACGACGACGCCGCCCAGCCCGTCGCTCCCGCACCGACGTCCCGCGTCCCGGCCCAGGGGTTCTGCGTCTGCAGCCGTGCGCCCCGCGGGCCCGTGGTCTCCGGGAGCCCCGGGGCCCGACGACGTGCGGCCCGTTGCAGGGGCGATGGCGTCGGCCGGGGCAGTGATCTCGAAGAGCGCGCACTCGGCGTCGTAGTAGGCGCGGCTGAGTCCGAGCGACCGCATGCCCAGCCGCCGACAGACCGCCTGTGAAGCCTGGTTGCCGGGGTGGGTCACGGCGACCACGCGTGTGACTCCCGCTGAGAAGGCGTGCTCCAGCACGCCCCGCGCTGCCTCGGTGGCGTACCCGTGACCCCACGCCCGGGGGTGGAGGTGCCACCCGATCTCGATGTCGTGGGCGGTGTCCGCGCCCGAGTCCGGAATGGGCTTGAGCAGCAGGGTCCCCAGGGGCTCACCCTCGTGGGTGCTCACGAGCCACACGCCGTGCACGGGGTGGCTGCCGTGCAGCTCGTTCCAGCGCTCGATCTTCTCCCCCGCCGCGGCCAGGGTCCGCACCCGCTGGGTGCCGTCTCCGAGCCACCGCTGCACCTCCGCACGGGAGTAGAGGTCCAGGACGAAGGGGGCGTCCGCGGCGTCGTAGCCCCGCAGGGTCAGCCGCTCGGTGCGCAGCGCGGCGGTCACGGCTGCTCCCCCGACGACGCCGCCCGGTCCGCCCGCGCCTCGTCCCCGGTCCCGCTCGCGGGGCCCCGCGGCGTGGTGCGCGCACGGGAAGCGGCAACGGCCCCGGAATCATGTGTCGTGGCAGGGCCTGGGGCGTCCTGCTCCTGGTCGCGCTCGAGCCGGTCCAGGCGCTCGTCCTCCGTGAGCGGCTCGCCCCGCAGTCTGCGCGCCGTGACCCGCAGCTCCGTGACCGCCAGCAGCACCAGGGCCACCGCCGTGGCCACCGAGAGCACCCCGAGGATGTTCACGAACCCGTATCCCAGTTCGAGGTACTCGTCCCCCGCCACGTGGGTGAACACGGAGCGCATGCCCTCCGGCGTGGAGTCCGGGAGGAAGAAGCCGAGGCCCCACGTGATGACCCAGGAGGCCACGGCCGTGGCGATCGTCCGCCCGGTGACCGCGTGCGAGGGGTAGTTCAGGCTGTCCCGGCGGAACAGGGCGGCCGCGACCACGTGCAGCACCAGGATGGGAAGGGCGAGCGCCACCGCGTACACGGGGGTGAGGGCGCCCAGCAGCCCCACGATCCCACGCCCGAAGCCCACCCAGAGTGCCAGCAGCACGGCCATGACCACCATGACCACGGGGAAGCCGCGCGAGAACGCGGACCCCGGCCTGGACGGGACGGCGGACGGGCGATCCGGGGAGCTCATGGACCCATCGTAGGACGGTGGGGATGTCGGCACCGGCGCGTAGCGTGGAGAGCATGACCACCACAGACTTCCCCCGCGCAGTGCTCTTCGATCACGACGGAACCCTGGTGGACACCGAGCCCCTGTGGGAGCTGGGCAAGCAGCGCCTGGTGGCCGCCCACGGCGGGCAGTGGACGGAGCAGGACACGCAGGACACCCTGGGCCGACCGCTGGCCGCCACGGTGCAGCGCCTCGCCGAGCTCGGGGTGCCCGGCACCCCGGAGCAGGTCTTCCGGGATCTCTTCGGTGTCCTGGCGGAGGTCTTGGAGCAGAACCCGCCCACGTTCATCCCCGGCATCCGGCCGCTGCTGGACGAGCTGGACTGCGCGGGCATCCCCGCCGCGATCGTCACCAACGCCACGTCCGAGGTGGCGCGCTACACCGCGGGACTCGCGCCGGACAACCTGTTCCGGGTGATCATCGGGGACGAGGAGGTGGCGCAGGGCGTGAAGGCCAAGCCGGATCCGGATGCCTATCTCGAGGCCGCCCGGCGTCTCGGCGTGAACCCCGAGGACTGCGTGGTGCTCGAGGACTCCCCCTCGGGAGCCGCCGCGGGAGTGGCCGCCGGCATCACCACGGTGGTGGTGCCCGGTGTGCAGCAGGTTCCGGAGGGGCCGGGCGTGGTGCACGTCCGCGAGCACGCACACGTGACCTTTGAGTTCCTGCGCTCTCTGCGCCCTCGCCCCTGACGCCCCGGGCCCCGCGCACCATGGCCCGGGGCCCCGCCTCTGGTGGCCTGGGTACCCGCGCCCCGCCGCCACTAGACTGGCCGCGTTCCAGCACGCCGGACCGCACCGGCACAGTGCGGCTCCGCCCGGCCGAGCTGAGCCCCCGCGGGCACCGCACGACCCGCGAGCCGCACCCGCTGCTCCGCCGCAGAACGCCATTCCCGCAGCACCGCACCGAAAGGCAGCCATGACGTACCCCCAGGCCGTTCTCTTCGACCACGACGGCACCCTGGTGGACACCGAGCCCCAGTGGGCCCAGGCCAAGCGGGCCGTGGCCGAGCACTACGGCCAGAGCTGGAGCGTGACGGACGACCACGCCACACTCGGCGGCACCGTGCAGGACGCCGCGCGCACGTTCGTGGACCGGGGCGCCCCCGACTCCGTGGAGGAGATCACCGAGCGGCTCGCCCAGCACGTGCTCGAGAGCATGGGCGACGAGATCCCCTTCCTGCCCGGCGTCCGCGCCCTGCTGGTCGAGCTGCGGGACGCGGGGATCCCCGCCGCGATCGTCACCAATGCGCTCACCGTGATCGCCCGTCACACCGCCGAGGGTGCCCCGGAGGTGCTCACGCGGATCGTCTCCCACGACGACGTCACCCACGCGAAGCCGGACCCCGAGCCGTACCTGCGCGGCGCGGAGCTGCTCGGGGTGGAGCCGCGCAACTGCGTGGCCGTGGAGGACTCGGAACCGGGCGTCCGCGCCGCGGTGGCCGCGGGCATGACCGTGGTGGTGGTCCCGGGCGACAAGCCCGTCCCGGACGGCCCGCACCGCGTGTTCGTGGACTCCCACGAGGACGTCACGCTCGAGTTCCTTCGCTCGCTCACGCCGCCGGCCTGACCCGCACGCGCCCGACCGGCGCCAGAGCTCACCGGGCGCACGCGCGCCATGCGCCGCCAGGGCGACGACGGCGCGGGACGCCACGCACGCCCCCCGTCACGTCAGGGAGACAACCGTGCGTTCCGCCCCGGAAGCACGGACCCCGGCAGCAGAGAACCCCCGGCTCGATGACGTCGAGCCGGGGGTTCTGCTGTGGTGCACCGGGGTGTCAGCGCGCCGACTGCCCCGAACGGTTGTTCGCACGACGCCGCTGCGCCGCGGCCATCGCACGGTCCGGCACCTGACCCGCCGACTGGCCACGCTGGGCGGAGCCACCGCGGGAGGAACGGGAGGATGCCGTGCGCCCGGAACCGGACCCGGCGGCGTCGCCGGAACCGCGACGCGGGGACGAGGACCGGCCGCCGCCGTTGCGCGCGGGAGCCCCGCCGCGGGCGGAGTCGGTGCGACCGCCGCCCGAGCGTCCACCGCTGCGACCGGAACCCTGACCCGCGCCCTGCTCGGAGCGCTGGGCGGAGCCCTGGCCGGAACGCTGGGCACTGCCACGTCCACCACCGGAGCGGCCACCGCCCTGACGGGAGCCGCCGGAGCGGCCACCCGAGCGTCCGGTGGAGCGGCCGCCCGAACGGTTGCCGCCGCCGTTCTGCTGAGTGGGAGCCGGTGCGTAGGCCACGAGCTCGGCCCGCTCGCCCACGAGCTCCCTGACGATCTCGGAGTCCGGTGCCACCTCGTCCACGCGGGGCGTGACGCCGGCCTTCTTCATGAGCTTGTTGACGTCCGAGCGCTCCTCGGTGGTGGCGATCGTGATCACGGCACCGGAGGCACCGGCGCGCGCGGTGCGCCCGGAGCGGTGGAGGTAGGACTTGTGTTCGGCGGGCGGGTCGATGTGGACCACGAGCTCGACGTCGTCCACGTGCACGCCGCGGGCGGCGACGTCCGTGGCCACGAGCACGCGCACGTCACCGTCGGAGAACGCCCCGAGGTTGCGGTCGCGGGCACCCTGGGACAGGTTGCCCTGCAGGTCCACGGCGGGGATGCCGGCCTGGCTGAGCTTCTTGGCCATCTTTTTGGCGCGGTACTTGGTGCGCGTGAACATCATGCGCCGGCCCGTGCCGGAGGCGAGCGCCTCGATGAGGGCCTGCTTGTCGTCCGCGTGGGTCACCAGCACCTGGTGGTCCATGGTGGTCACCGCGGCCTGGGCATTGTCCGCCGAGTGCAGCACGGGGTCCCTGAGGAACTTCTTGACCAGCACGTCCACGCCGTTGTCCAGCGTGGCGGAGAACAGCAGCCGCTGCGAGCCCTGCGGGGTCTTGGAGAGGATGCGGGTGACCACGGGCAGGAAGCCCATGTCGGCCATGTGGTCGGCCTCGTCCAGCACGGTGACGCGGACGTCGTCGAGCGTGAGCAGGCCCTGCTTGATGAGGTCCTCGAGACGCCCGGGGCAGGCCACCACGATGTCCACGCCGTTGGCGAGCGCCTTCTCCTGGTGCTTCTGGGAGACGCCGCCGAAGATCACGGTGGTGTTCAGACCCGCGGCCTTGGCGAGCGGGGCCACGGTGCGGTCGATCTGGGTGGCGAGCTCCCGCGTGGGGGCCAGCACCAGGCCAGTGGGGCGGTTCGCGCGGCGGGACACCCGGCTGGAGCCGGGGGCGAGACCCGCGAGGCGGGAGACCAGCGGCAGCGCGAACGCCACCGTCTTGCCGGAGCCCGTGCGGCCACGGCCGAGCACGTCCCGCCCGGCCAGGGAATCGGGGAGGGTCTTCTCTTGGATGGGGAAAGCTTCCGTGATGCCCACGCGGGCGAGATCAGAGGAAAGCGCCTCGGGCACACCGAGGTCTTCGAAAGAATGAGACAAGGAACGTCTTTCAGGGTTGGTCCGCGCAAAACGATTTCACGCGCACGCGCCACACGGGGCGCGGTCTGCGCGCCTAGGACCGGCGCGCCTTCTACCCCGCGCTGTGCACGGGGGAACTGCTCGAGTCTACACCCCACGCGGTGCCCGCACGCGCGAGCCGCCTCACACCCGCCACGACAGCTCGGCTCACACCGCGGTGTACCCGCCGTCCACCAGGTAGTAGGAGCCGGTGATGAAGGACGCCGCGTCCGAGAGCAGGAACACCGTCAGCTGCGCCACCTCCTCGGGCGTTCCCAGCCGGCCCATGGGGTGCTTGGCGATCAGCTCCGCGAGCACCTGCGGCGGGAGGTTCTTCAGCAGCGGGGTGTCGATGTACGCCGGCCCCACCGCGTTCACGCGGATTCCACGCTGCGCGTAGTCCACGCCGGTCTGCCTGGTGAGCCCCACCAGCCCGTGCTTGGCGGTGGTGTAGGCGCTGTTGCCCACGGTGGTGGCCACCGTGGAGTGGATGGAGCCCACGTTCACGATCGCCCCGCCCCCGTGCTGCTCGATCACCGGCAGCTGGGCGTGCATCCCGTAGGCCACACCGTGCAGGTCGATCGCCACCGTGCGCTCCCACGCCTCGAGGTCGGTCTCCCCGAGCGCCTCGGTCTGCCCGCCCACACCGGCGTTGTTCACGGCGTAGTGCAGCCCGCCGTAGGTCTGCACCGCGAAGTCCACGGCCGCGGCGGCGTCGTCCCTGCTGGAGACGTCCTGCCGGATCCCGGCGGCGTCCCCGCCGGCGGCCATGATGGCCTGCACCACGTCGTCGATCCCCGTGGAGTCCACGTCCGTGACCACCACCTTGGCGCCCTGCCGGGCCAGGTGCATGGCGATTGCCGCCCCGATCCCGGAGGCCGCTCCGGTGACCAGCGCTGTTCGTGAGGTGAACTCTGACATGGGGACTCCTGGGCGTCGATCTCCGTGCGGACGCCCCCAGTCTCACCCGGGGCGGCCACCCCCGGCCAGGGGGTTCACGAATGAGTCAGGGCCGGGGGCGACGCCGCGGCCGTCGCCCCCGGCCCCGCTGCGGACCGTGCCCGGGACGCTCAGTCCTCGTCCTCCGCGGCGGCCTTCTCGGCGTCGTGCTCGGCGCGCAGGTCCTGTGCGGCCTGCTCCTCCTCGGCCTTCTGCTCGCGCACCACCTCGGTGAGCAGCTTGGTCATCTCCTTGGCCACACCGGCCGCGGACTGCGGGTTCTGCCCGGTGACGAGGCGCTCGTCCACCTGGACGTTCTCCTCCCAGTTATCCGCCACCTTGACCGTGGCGCCCTGCTCCTCGAGCTTGTCCTGCAGCAGGTAGGGCACCGTGTCCTTCTTGCCCACTTCCTCCTCCTCGGCGGTGGTGAACGCGGCCACCTTCCGCCCGGAGAGCAGGTTCACGCCGTTGGAGAGCTCCACGTCCACCAGCCCGGACGGGCCGTGGCACACGGCGCCCACCACTCCGCCGGAGTCGTAGACGGCGGCCACGAGCTTCTGCAGCCCCTCGTGGCCGGTGAAGTCCCACATGGTGCCGTGCCCGCCCACCAGGTACACGGCGTCGTACTGGGAGGGATCCACCACGGAGACCTTGGGGGTGTTGTAGAGGGAGGCCTTGGCGGTCTCGTCCTGCGTGAACTCCACCTGGATGGGATCGTCCTCCTGCACGGCGTCCCGCGGGGGCTGACCGCCCGCGATGGAGGCGAAGTCCACGAAGTAGCCCGCGTCCCGGAACACCTTCCACGGGTGGGCCGCCTCCGCCACGTTGTAGCCGGTGGCCTCGCCCGTCTCGCCCAGGGTGTCCTGGCTGGTCAGGACCAGGAGGATCTTCTTCATGGTGGTGATGTCCACGGGTTCTCCTTTCGTGAGCGCGCGGTGCGCGCAGCGTGGCACCACCCTAGACAGCGCCGTGCGGACCCGCGCTGGCCGTTCGCTGTGGGCATGGAGCCTGCCCCGGCCCCCGGAAAGTCCCCGCTGTTAGCATGTTCAGCGATCCCCGGTGGAGGTGCTCACACCCCCGCGAGACCCCCGCCGCTCCACGACGAAAGGCTCGATCATGCGCATCTCCAACGCCATCCTGCGCGGCGTCCCCGGCGCCTACCTGCTCCAGTCCGGCTACGGCAAGCTCAGCATGGACGCCCAGTCCGCCGAGGGCCTCCAGCAGTTCGCCGCCACGGGCGTGCCGCAGTTCGCGGAGTGGGACCCCAAGACCTTCGCCACGTTCGTCGCGGGCTCGGAGCTCGCCATCGGCGGTGCGCTGCTCACCCCGTTCGTGTCCAAGCGTCTGGCCGGCGCGGGGCTGCTCGCGTTCAGCGCCGGGCTGCTGTCCATGTACTTCCGCAACCCGCAGATGACCCAGGAGGACGGCATCCGTCCCTCCGAGGCCGGCATCTCCCTCTCCAAGGACGTCTTCCTCTCCGCCATCGGCGCCGCGCTGATGATGCAGAAGAAGTAGTCCCACCCCGTTCCACCACGACGCCGCCCGAGGGCCTTCGCGCAGAAGGTCACCGGGCGGCGTCGTCGTTTCCCGTGGGTCACACGGGCGCGTCTGCCGCGGAACGGAAGGCGACTGCTAAGTTGGTCACCACTTCGACCCACGTCTCACGGAAAGCTCCGTACCCCCCATGGAATCCCTGCAAAGCAGCTTGGACACCGTTCGTGACCTGATCTGGGGGCCGTGGTTGCTCCTGCCCCTGCTCTTCGGCACGGGCGTCTTCATGACCATCCGTCTGCGCGGCATCCAGCTCCGCCTGTTCACCAAGGCCATGAGCCTTGGGTTCGGGCGCCGCTCCCGCGCGAGCGGCGAGAAGGGGGACATCTCCTCGTTCGCGGCCATGTCCACCGCGCTGGCCGCGACCGTGGGCACCGGCAACATCGTGGGTGTGGCCGCCGCCATCTCGATCGGCGGGCCCGGCGCGCTCTTCTGGATGTGGATCACCGCGCTGTTCGGCATGGCCTCCAAGTACGCGGAGTGCTTCCTGGGCGTGCGCTTCCGCACCCGTGACACCGCGGGCCAGCTCACGGGCGGCCCGCAGGTCTACCTGGCGCGCGGCATCCCCAACAAGTTCGGCCGGTTCCTGTCCGTGATGTTCGCGGTGTGCTGCGTGGTGGCCACGTTCGGGATCGGCAACATGACCCAGGGCAACGCGATCGCCTCCAACCTGGAGCACTCGTTCAGCGTCCCGCCCGTGGCCACCGCGGTCGTCCTGGGCGTGGGCACCGGCCTGGCACTGGTGGGCGGCATCAAGTCGATCGCCAAGGTCACCACGTTCATGGTGCCGCTCATGATCGTGCTGTACATCGGCTTCGGGCTCTACATCATCGCCGTGAACTACCAGGGCATCCCCGAGGCCGTGGGGCTGATCCTCTCCGGTGCGTTCACCCCCATGGGTGCGGCCGGGGGCTTCGTGGGGTCCACGGTGCTCGTGGCCATCCAGATGGGTGCTGCCCGGTCCCTGTTCTCCAACGAGTCCGGGATGGGCACGGCCTCGATCGCTGCGTCCATCGCGCAGACCAGCCACCCCGTGCGCCAGGGCCTGGTGTCCATGACGCAGACGTTCGTGGACACCCTGGTGGTCATCTCCATCACGGGCTTCGTGATCCTGACCACCGGGATGTGGACCGAGGGGGATCCCGCGACCATGACCTCCCGCGCGTTCGCCACCGGGCTGCCCGGCGAGTGGGGCGGCACGATCGTGACGATCTGCCTGGTGCTGCTCGGCTACTCCACGGTGCTCGGCTGGGCCTACTACGGAGAGCGCAACGTGGAGCGGCTCGCGGGCGCCCGCGCGGCCATCGTGTACCGGGTGATCTTCTCGGTCGCGGCCGGCCTGGGTGCCCTGGCACCCCTGGCGCTCGTGTGGACGTTCTCGGACATCATGAACGGGCTCATGGCCATCCCCAACCTGATCGGACTGGTGCTGCTGTCCGGGCTGGTGGTGCGGGAGACCAAGCTGTACCTGGACCACGACCCCACGTTCAACGCCACCACGGAGCAGATCAACGAGTTCATGGGCACCCACCCCGGGGCGCTGGACGCGCAGCTGCACCACACGGTGGACCTCAGCTCCCCGAACCCGGCGCTGTCCGAGACCGGTTCCGCGCCGGGCCCCGCGGCCACCACGGGCCGCTGAGCCGCGGCGTCGCCTACTGCTCGGCGGGGAGCTCCCGCACCTCGACCACCTGGGCGATGGTGTGGGTCTCCCCCGCCGCCAGGCGCACCGGGGAACCCATGACGTTGCCGGCCTCGACGCACAGCATGGTCTTCCACTCGTCGTCCGCGAAGTCGCTCATGCCCACGGCCTTGTCCGCCCACGGGTTCCACACCACGGTGCTGTCCGAGCCCTCCTTGCCGATCACGAGCTCACGTCCGAGCGCGGGATCCGCCACGCGCACCTCGCCGCGGTGGGCGAACACGGCGTCGGTCTCCCCCGTGAGACGCAGCTCGCCCTGCTGGACGCGTTGCTCCTTGGCCACCTTGTCGTAGTAGGAGGCGCCCTCCAGCCCGGACACCGTGACCTGCTCGGAGTCCCCCACGTGCAGGTAGGTGTGCAGGGCCTCCTCGACCTCGAAGGTCTCCGAGCCGGTGTTGGTCACGGTGAGCTCCAGGCGGAGCGTGTGCCCGGCGGTCATCCGGAAGCGCGCGGAGAAGTCGTGGGGGAACACCTCGCGCAGCTCCGGTGCGACGTCCTCGGAGGTGAGGGCGAACTCGGCGAACGGGTCGCCCTGCTCGTCCTCGCCCTGCTCCGCGAGCGTCCACTCCGTGATGCGCGCGAAGCCGTGGGCGGGCTCCATGTCCCCGGTGCGGCCGGGGCCGAACCACGGGAAGCACAGGGGCACGCCGCCTCGGATGGCGCGGCCCGTCTCGTTGTACGCGCGGGAGGACACCCACAGCACGGGCTCGTGCCCCTCCGGGGCCCAGGACAGTGCGTGGGCTCCGTAGCTCAGCACCGCTCCGTGGCCGTTGGGGCCGGACAGGGTCAGGGGTTCGGGCAGTCGTGTCATGCCTCCACCTAAGCACGCTCCCCGGTCGTTGCCGAGGAGCACCACGGCAGGTTACCGCCGGGTTACGAATCGCTGGGCGCCGCCGTCTCCGGCTCCGACACCTCCCGCTTGAACCACTCGAAGGCCTGCTGGTGGGACTCCGTACGGCGCACGAAGAACCAGGAGACCCCCAGCACCGCGAGCCACACGGGCACCGCGACGAGCCCGGCGGCCGTCTCGCTGTCCGTGCTCAGCGCCCACACCACGAAGGCGAAGAACGCCATCACCACGAAGCACATGGGCACGCCGCCCGGCATCTTGTACTCGGAGGCGGCGTGGCGCTGCGGGAACTTCCGGCGGAAGCTGATGTAGGAGATCAGGATCATGGTCCACACGAAGATGAACAGGGTGGAGGCCACGGACGTGATCAGCGTGAACGCCTCGATGATCGAGTCCCCGGCGTAGAGCACCGGGATGGTCAGCAGCAGCACCAGGGCCGTGAGGAACAGGGCGCGCACGGGGACACCCACCTTGTTCAGCCCCCGGAAGAACCGCGGCGCGCTGCCCTCGGCGGAGAGCCCGAACAGCATGCGGGACGTGGAGAACACCCCCGAGTTGGAGGAGGACATCGCGGAGGTCAGCACCACGAAGTTCACCACGGAGGCCGCCGCTCCGAGCCCGGCCAGGGAGAACATGGCCACGAAGGGGGACTGCTCCGGGTCGATCGAACGCCACGGGGTGACCACCAGGATGGCCAGCAGGGAGCCCACGTAGAAGATCAGGATGCGCAGGGGCACCGAGTTGATGGCCCGGGGCAGCGTGGTGCGGGGATCACGGGCCTCGGCGGCCGTGGTGCCCACGAGCTCCACGCCCACGAAGGCGAAGACCGCGATCTGGAACCCCGCGACCACGCCCATGGCCCCGTTCGGGAACCACCCGCCGTCGTTCCACAGGTTGGACACCTGCGCCACGTGCCCGTCCGGGGACGTGAAGTGCGTGAGGGCCATGACGGCCCCCACCACGATCAGCGCGAGGATGGCCACGATCTTGATGAGCGCGAACCAGAACTCCATCTCCCCGAAGCTCTTCACGCTCATGGCGTTGAGCAGGAACACGATGACCAGCACCGCCACCGTGGGCAGCCACAGCGGCACGGTGGGCCACCAGAACTGCACGTACCCGGTGATGGCCACGAGCTCAGCGATCGCGGTGACGATCCAGCAGAACCAGTAGGACCAGCCCACGAAGAACCCTGCCCAGGGGCCGATCAGGTCCGCCGCGAAGTCCGCGAACGTCTTGTAGTGCAGGTTGGACAGCAGCAGCTCACCCATGGCCCGCATCACGAAGAAGAGGAAGAAGCCGATGGCCATGTAGACGAACACCACGGCGGGGCCCGCCAGGGAGATCGTGCGGCCCGAGCCCATGAACAGCCCGGTGCCGATGGCACCGCCGATCGCGATCAGCTGGATGTGGCGGTTGCTCAGACCTCGGGCGGGTCCGGAGTGGGAGTGGGGCGGCGACACCGCGGTGGAGCTGTTGGTCATGGCTCACGAGGGTACACGGGCATTCCTGAACGTCGTGGCCTGGGGCACACCGCGCCGCGGTGCCTGCCACCGGGTGTGGACGCGCGCCGTGGGAACGCCAAGGGCCCCGTGCCACCCGGAGACTCCGGGGGCACGGGGCCCTGGTGCCGGGCGGGGTCACCGTGCGGAGCACCCCGTTCCGGGGAGGCTTCCGGCGGCGCCACGCCGAGGTGCTGCCGTCAGCGCACGCGGGCCGAGCTCGCGGTCCCCGGCAGCACGTAGCTGTCGATCGCGCCCGGGTGGCCGTCCATGAAGCCGTCGATCTGCAGCTTGGAGGCGCGCAGCTGCGGGTCGTTGCGCAGGTAGTGCTTGGTCTCGCGGGCCACCAGACCGGAGAGGATCACCAGACCGATCAGGTTGGGGATGGCCATGAGACCGTTCATCAGGTCCGCGAAGGACCACACGATCGCCAGGGGCACGCTGCAGCCCACGAACACCACGGCCGAGAAGAACACGCGGTAGGGCATTACCGAGCCGCGCCCGAAGAGCCGCTCCATGCACCGCTCGCCGTAGTAGGCCCAGCCCAGGATGGTGGAGTACGCGAACAGGACGAGCCCGAGGGTCACGATCAGGTGCCCCCACGCCCCGGGGAGGCCGTGGCTGAAGGCGTCGCCGGTCATGGTGGCCGCGAAATCCTCGCCCTGCTCCCACACCCCGGTGGTCACGATCACGAGGCCCGTGCAGGTCACCACCACGATGGTGTCGATGAAGGTCTGGGTCATGGAGACCAGGCCCTGGCGCACCGGGTGGGTGGTCTGCGCCGCTGCGGCCGCAATGGCCGCGGAGCCCATGCCGGACTCGTTGGAGAAGATGCCGCGTGCCACGCCCATCTGCACCACCACCATGATGGCCGAGCCGGTGAACCCGCCCACGGCCGCGTGGCCGGTGAAGGCGGAGGTGAAGATGGTGGCGAACGCGGCGGGCACGGCCTCGATGTTGACCACCAGGATGAACAGGGCGCCCAGCACGTAGAACAGGATCATCACGGGCACCAGCGCGGAGGTCACCTTGCCGATGGACTTGATGCCGCCCACGAGCACCAGCAGGGTCATGACCGCGAGCACGAGACCCGTGATCCACACGGGCACGCCGAAGGACGACTCCACGTTCGCGGAGATCGAGTTGCCCTGGGTCATGTTGCCGATCCCGAAGGACGCGAGCACCGCGGCGATCGCGAAGAACAGGGAGAGGAACTTCCCGAAGCCATTGGGAATGCCGCGGAACAGGTAGTACTGCGGGCCGCCGGAGATCTCCCCCTTGGCGTCCCGGGCGCGGAAGCGCACGCCCAGGAACGCCTCCGAGTACTTGGACGCCATGCCCAGCACACCGGTGACCCACATCCAGAACAGGGCGCCGGGGCCGCCGATCGAGATGGCCGTGGCCACACCCACGATGTTGCCGGTGCCCACGGTGGCCGCGAGCGCGGTGGTCAGGGCCTGGAACTGGGAGACGTCACCGCCGGGGGCGTCCTTGTCCTTGCGCTCGAACAGGGCGAGCCGCAGGGCAGGAATCAGCTTGGTGACCTGCAGCCCCGCCAGCCGGGCGGTCAGCAGGATGCCCGTCCCGAGCAGCAGCGGCATCAGGACGAACGGCCCCCACACGACGCCGTCGATCGTGTCGAGGATGGTCTGGAGCGAATCGAGCATGGAGGTGTCCCTCGTTCGAGCGGGAGGCGCGGAGCCACGGATCAACTGTGAAGCAGGTCACTGCTGGGCACAGTGAACCACATCGCACGCCTGTCCCACCGCCCATTCGGCTTCGTTGCGACGGTGTTGGGCCACGGGTGTCACGGAACGGGCACGAAGACGCCGCGCGGCCGGCCCCCGGCCACGCAGCAGCTACCGCCGGGCCGCGAGCACCAGCCCCAACGAGACCACGGCGCACACCGCCATGCACACGAGCATGGGGACAGCGGTGAACTCTCCCCCGAGCCCCGTGAGCGGCGTGACCGCTCCCGCCATCGCAAACTGTGCCGTGCCCACCACGGCGGCACCCGTGCCGGAGAGCCCCCGGGACTGCGCCCGGCGCTGCGCCAGGGCCACGGAGTTGCCCAGCACAAAGCCCATGCAGGACTGCGCGAGGAAGATCAGCACGAGGGTCGCAGTGCCCACCACGCCCAGCAGTGCGAGCACGAGGTTGAGCGTGGAGAACACCGCGAGCCCGCAGACTCCCGCGAGCAGCAGGGGCTGCGGCGCGCGGGACCCCACGAGCCGTGTGTTGAGGATTCCCGTGGCGATCGACCCGCACGCGTTCACCGCGAAGATCACGGAGTAGCCCAGCGCACTGAACCCCAGCACGTTCTGAACCACGAACGAGGACGCGGAAATGTAGGAGAACAGCGCTCCGAACGCGAAGGCGAACCCCAGGGCGTGGAGGGTGAACCGCCGGTCCCCCACCACCCGCACGGCGTTGCGCAGGAT
>NZ_RCOM01000119.1 GCF_003667225.1 Kocuria rhizophila | reverse complement strand
CCGCGGCACCGCACGGAGCCCACCTGTCATGCAGGCGACGGTCTGCTGCTTCCCAGCGGCGGCTGTCACAATGGTGGGGATCCCACCGCGCGTCGTCAGAGAGAGTCATGCCCCACAGAGCAGACCCGGATTCCGGACGTCCCTCGGCCCAGGCCACCGGCCCCGCGAGCGACGAGCAGCTGCTCCGTGCCGTGCGCGAGGGGGACACCGCGGCCTTCGGCGAGCTCTACGAACGCCACCGCGGCGCCGCACTGGCCGTGGCCCGCATGCACTCCCGCAACGACGCCGACGCCCAGGACCTGGTCTCCGAGGCCTTCACGCGGGTGCTGGCGCTCCTTCGAGAGGGGAAGGGCCCGCGCGAGTTCCTCCGGGCTTACGTGGTCACGGCGGTGTCGCGGCTGGCCGCGGACCGCGCCAACGACCTCACCCGCACGCGTCCGGAGGACCCGAAGCCGGACGGACCGCTGGACCGTGTGGAGCTCTTCGACGACTCCGTGGTGCGCCAGGTGGATGCCGCCGTGGTGGCCCGGGCCTTCGCCTCCCTCCCCGAGCGGTGGCAGGAGGTGCTGTGGTACCTCGAGGTGGAGCAGCGCCGGCCCCGTCAGGTGGCTCCGGTGGTGGGCGTGCAGCCGAACGCCGTGTCCGCGCTGGGCAAACGTGCCCGTGAAGGGCTGCGCGCCGCGTACGTGCAGGAGCACGTCTCCGCGCAGGCGCTGGAGGACTGCGAGCGGTACGCCTCGCAGCTGGGTGCCTTCACCCGCGGCTCCCTCACACCCGCCCGCACCCGGGCCGTGCAGGAGCACCTGGACCAGTGCTGCCGGTGCACCGCCGAGTACCTCCAGCTGCAGGACCTGGGTCTGGGAATGCGGGCCTGGGTGCTTCCCGTGCTCGCCGCGCTGCCGCTGTGGGGTGGTGCGGGCGGCCGCCTCGCGGACTCGTTGGCCGGGCTGCCCCTGCTGGGCGTCGGCTCGGGCGCGGCCCCGCTGCCCGGGGTGCACGACGCCGCAGCCCCGGCCTCCGCGCCCACGGTCGCCGCGTCCTCGGGTGCCGGCAGTGCAGGTCGCCTCGGCGGGGCCGGCACGGCCGTCGGTCATCCCGCGGGCGCTCCCGCGGGTGCGTCGGCGAGTGGCGGCTCGGGGGTCGCGGCGGCACCCGCGCGAGGGACTGCCGTGGTCGCGGGCTCGGGGACCGGACTCGTCGTGGCGGCGGTTTCTGCGCTCGTCCTGGCCGCGTCCGCGGCGGGCATCGTGGCCTGGACGAACGAGTCGCAGGAGGCGGCTCCCGCGGCCGCGAGTGCGTCGGCATCGCCCGATGCCGTGCGCAGCGCTCAGTCCACCGCCGAGCCCGGCTCGGTCGGTGCTGCCTCGGAGGGACCCGCCCCCGGCGCCTCGGGGACGACGGGGGACTCCGGGGAGCAAGGCGCCGTGGAACCCGAGGGCCAGGCAGACGCGCAGGTGCAGCCCGGGACGAGTGGCGGGCCGGGAGCACCGGCCCCCGGTCTCCCGCAGAGCGAGGCCCCGGTGGCCCCAGCGCCGTTCGTGCCGGGGGAGAGTCCCCTGCTGCCGACCCCCGCGAGCAGCCTGCCGATCGTCGTGCCGCCCCTGGAACCCACCGGCGCGCGGTCCCTGGAGGCCACCGAGGATCTCGCGGACACACCGGACCCCACGGTGACCACCCCCGCGCCGTCGGTGACCGCTGAGCCCTCACCCGAACCCACGGCTCCGAGCGCCACGCCGTCTCCTTCACCCACCGAGGAGTGCGGCTGGGTGCTGGGGCTCAACGGGGAGCTCATCTGCTTCCCCTGGGTCAGCCACTGACCCACCGGCACCCGGTCCACCCGTCACCGCCCCCGAGCGGCACCGCAGCACAGTCCGAGATCCCGGACTCCACGGTCTCGACCCCGGGATCCGCGGCGGTGCCCGTCACGGCCTCATGATCCAGAGACCCCCGACACTGAGGAGAACCACCTGATGCACCGTCACTTCAACGGCCTGAAAACCGTCCTGCTCCTGGGCGGGATGTGGGCGGTCCTGCTGGGAATCGGCTGGGCCATCTCCGGGGCCACCCGCAACTCCGTGTTCATCATGGTCTTCGCGGTGATGGGTCTGATCGGCACCGCCGTGAGCTACTGGAACTCCGACAAGCTCGCGATCCGCTCCATGCGCGCGGTTCCCGTGACGCCGCAGCAGGCCCCGGCCATGTACCGGATCGTGCACGAGCTGTCCCAGAAGGCCGGGCAGCCCATGCCCCGGCTGTACATCGCCCCGACCATGAGCCCCAACGCCTTCGCCACGGGCCGCAACCCCGAGAACGCCGCGGTGTGCTGCACGGAGGGCATCCTGCAGCTGCTCGACGAGCGCGAGCTGCGCGGCGTGCTGGGCCACGAGCTGATGCACGTCTACAACCGGGACATCCTGACCTCCTCGGTGGCAGCCGCGGTGGCCGGTCTGATCACCTCGGCGGCCCAGGTGCTGCAGTTCGCGGCGATCTTCGGCGGGCGCGGCGACGAGAACCGCGGCAACCCCCTGGTGGGTCTGCTCATGGCGTTCCTGGCGCCCCTGGCCGCCACCGTGATCCAGCTGGCCATCTCCCGCACCCGCGAGTACGACGCGGACGAGGACGGGTCGAAGCTCACCGGTGACCCCCTGGCGCTCGCCTCTGCGCTGCGCAAGATCGAGGGCGGCGCCTCCCAGCGGCCCATGAACCCGGCCGACCAGAAGGTGGTCAACACGTCGCACCTCATGATCGCGAACCCCTTCCGGGGCGGCTCGGTCACCGGGCTCTTCCGCACCCACCCCGCCACGGACGACCGTGTGGCGCGGCTCGAGAACATGGCCCGCAACGGCGGGCGCCCGGGCGGACGCTGAGCCTCCGCGCCCCGGGGCGGTGCGGCGGCGTCGTCGTGAACCGGCGGACGGCGCGCGCCGAGCCAGGCGGCGTCGGACAGGGTCCCGTCCATGGGAGCGGAGATGCCGGGAGCACCGCTCCCCGGAACGCGCGAGGGGCCGGGACGGAGCAATCCGTCCCGGCCCCTCGCGCGTGAGCTCAGCGGTAGTTCACGAACTGCAGGTCGACCTCGAGGTCCGAGCCCTTGAGCAGGGAGATGATGTCCTGCAGGTCGTCGCGGGACTTGGACGAGACGCGCAGCTCGTCGCCCTGGATGGTGGCCTTGACGCCCTTGGGACCCTCGTCCCGGATGAGCTTGGTGATCTTCTTGGCCTGGTCCTGGGCAATGCCCTCCTTGATGGAGGCCTCGATCCGGTACTCCTTGCCGGAGGCGTACGGGTCACCCGCGTCCAGGGACTTCAGGGAGATCCCGCGCTTGACCAGCTTGGACTGGAACACGTCCAGCACCGCCTGGGCACGCTCCTCGGAGTTGGCCTTGATGAGGATCTTCTCGCCCGAGAAGTCGATGTCCGCGCCCACACCGCGGAAGTCGTAGCGCTGGGCCACTTCCTTCTGCGCCTGGTTCAGGGCGTTCGCCACTTCCTGCTTGTCCACCTTGCTGACCACGTCGAACGACGACTCTGATGCCATGCTCTTGCTCCTCGGCTGTTCCGGTGCGATCGGCGGAGCGCGCGAGGCCGTGTGCTCACGCGTTCCAGAACTCTGTGACCCGGTCCGCGAGCTGACGCGCCTGCGCGAGACCGGCCTCGAACGAGGGTATCCGACGCGCCGGATCCAGCGGATTCATCCCGAACGCCCGGTGGCTGGCCTCGTCCGCCGTGACGTGCAGAGCGGCACCGGTCTCCTCGATCAACCGCAGGGACTCGTCCAGGGTGGGGCCGAACGGGCTCGTGGGCGGCTCGGGGTTGCACGAGACCACGAGCACCCGGTCGAAGCCAGCGGCCAGGTCCGCGTTGGTGGCCGAGCGCATGCCTCCGTCCATGAGGGCGCGGTCCCCCGCGTGCACGAGCGGGAAGACCGTGGGAACGGCGCAGCTCGCGGCCACGGCCTGCTCGAGCGGCACACCGCTGTCCGCGTGGAACACCACGAACTCCCCGGTGCCGGCATCCACCGCGGTCAGCGCGAGGCGCCCCGCCGGCCACTGCTCGGGCAGCATGCCCCCGATGCGCGCGAGCCACGCCTCCTCGGTCATCGCGGGGGTGGCCGACGCCGCCCGGGCCCCGATCGTCGCGCGTCCCGCCTCGGGCGTGGTGGCGCGCTGCGCGGCCTCGCCCATCAGCTGCATGAACTGTTCGGCGTCGAAGGCCGGTGCGGCGTCGTCGGGAGTGGACCGCCCGCTGCTGGCACCGGGGCCCATCTCGGCGCGCAGGGCGTCGAGCTGGAGACCGCCGGCGCGCAGCTGCACGGCCACCGCGGAGCCCGCGGAGGTGCCGACCACGAGGTCTGCCGCTCCCAGATCCGCTCCGGCCTCCAGCAGTCCGGCGAGCAGTCCGCTCTCCCACGCGATGCCGGCGGAGCCGCCGCCGCCCAGGACGATGGCACGAGAGGGGGAGGTTGTGGTGTTCATGGTGTTTCGCCTTCCTGTCCCGGGTCCGTCACCCTCCTCTGGAGGGGGGGCGGGCCCGGGTGTGGTTGTCTGCTCGTCCATGATCAGGCTGCTGATCAGTTGTGGTCAACCGTTTGGGTCCCTGGCATCTGGGTGGTGCCCGTGCTACTCGGCGGCGGGTCCTCCCGTGGCGCCCTTCGTGGGCGTGGTTCGCGCGGCGTCCGCCGGGCGGGCATCCGTGGCCGCATCCGGTGCGCGGCAGCCGCGCGCGCTGGCCGGGAGGCTGACCGGGAACCGGGCACGGTGCGCCGACGGGGCCACCACCCGCGATTTTGGGCCCGCACCGCTCCCCGTGTACTGTTGAGATGCTTCGCCGCGCGGTATCGCCGCGTGCGCAGGGCGTCTCGGCAGGTTACCCGAGCGGCCAAAGGGGGCTGACTGTAAATCAGCTGGCAATGCCTACGGGGGTTCGAATCCCTCACCTGCCACCGAGGACGATGTCCTGGACATCACGAAGGGGCTTCCCGGATCACTGGATCCGGGGAGCCCCTTCGTCGTGCCGGGGGCGTTCCAGGAGTATCGGCGGGTGGTGGGTGGGGCC
>NZ_RCOM01000118.1 GCF_003667225.1 Kocuria rhizophila | reverse complement strand
CTCACCATCCGCACCGCGGCGGCCTTCTCCTCGTCCGAGTAGCGACGCGTCGTCGGCTTCCCATTCGCCAGTTCCTTCGGCATAACTCCATCCTCGTTTCCAAGGTCAGGAGCCTCCAACAAACTCAGGGCGCTTCATCCGCCCAGATCGCTTTGGTTTTCTCTCTATGGTGCACATTAGCTTCCCGTTCTCGTGGCAGACGCATCGCCAGCCGATGAGGAGCCCACGGATTGCTCCCAAGAGGACCTCGTCGGAACCGACCCTCATGTAGTAACAAGCATGTCCGACCGAGCCTCGTCGAGGGAGACGCTTGACCTCAAGCGAAGAGCTCCTCATGGAATGTTCCCTATCCGATGGGATGCGAGACGTCTCGTCGAACTTTTTTGCACCCGCGTGGTTCCGGGGTTCGGTGTGTCTCGCAGCTATGTGCTTTATCCTGGGGCCTAAAATTTGTTACTCACCGTAGGTTGCGAGACAGATTGGGCTGACGTGGGGAAGTTCATTGGGTATGCGCGTGTGTCGACACGGCAACAGGACGCGGACCGTCAAGTGCATGACCTGCTGGCGTCGGGCGTGCGACGCGATGATTTGTACGTCGACCATGGAGTTTCTGGAGACCGTGGCTCCCGTCCCGCCTTCGACAAGGCGATCGCAGCAGTAGAGGAGGGTGACACGTTGGTCACCACCACGCTGGACCGATTGGGGCGGTCGACGCAGAACATGCTGGCCTTCGCCGAAGGACTCCGGGGGAGAGGCGCGGGGTTGCGGGTTCTCAACCTGGGTGGGGGAGACGTGGACACGGCCACCCCGATGGGTTCCATGGTCTTCACCGTCATGGCGGCTTTGGCCCAGATGGAACTGGAAATCAAACGCGAACGCATCACCGACTCCGTGGCCAAACGCCGGGCCGCCGGCAGGGACCTCGGTGGGCGGCGTCAGACCTTTACCGACTCCCAGATCCGCAACGCGCTGCGGCTGATCGAGTCGGGGGAGCCTGCCACCCAGGTGGCACGGGATCTGGGGATGTCGAGGGCCACTCTCTACCGGCGAATCCGGGAACTCCCCGTGCCGGGTGTGTGATTCGTCGATAGCCGGTGAATCTGGTGCTGCAGTGGTCGCTCCCTCAGCGTTCATGTCATCGTGCGGGTCTTGCATCCCCATTTAGGCGCGGGGTCCTGGGTGAGGGGCTGGGAGGCGGCCCGCGCACGGCCCGGTTCTCTCTAGCGTGCACTCTGGAGCTAGCTGAATTTTCTGCGCGGTTCTGGGGGCCTTGTGGATGCACTCCGGGGCGACGTTCTTTCAGGAGGCAGGAGACGCACCAGTCGGAGCGTGCGGTGTTGCGGTCTCGCGGATGTCGCCAGAGGCAGGATGTTCGTACGGGGTCCGCTTGGGCAGGGCCTGGTAGGTCAGTGCGCTCACCCCCAGGAAGATCGTTCCGGCGAGCAGTATCCGGCTCACCAGCTCCGGAGCCTCGGAGGCACCCTGGGCGGTGGCACCCCAGACGAGGCCGTACACCAGGGCCAGGCACCACAGTCCCGCAGCGATCCCGACATGCATGACGGTCACACGCCAGCCCAGGGCTTCACGCGATTGCCCGCCCCCGGAGGACCCCAAGGGGCGCCGGTTGAGAGATTTCCCCTGGAGGTAGGCCTGCGCGAGGCGCCGACGCTCATGAAGCGCATCGGACCACCGAGCAACGCCGTGCCCGGAAGAGACCAACAAGGCCACCAGCGCCACAAAGGTCAACGGAGCATCGCGGATGAATGCCCCTAGCGTCAGAGCCTCAGAGGGAGTGTTCCCGGGACGGGCGGAGAACAGCACCACGCCGAGGAGGCTAAACACGACGATGGAGGCTGCCCAGAGAAGTTCCCGGCCCGGCACGAGGTGCACAGCAGTTAGCTTGGCCAGGGCCTCCCGGGACAGGCGCCGAGCGGTTTCCCGATCGTGCTGGGGTCCGTCCATCTCGGCGATCTCCCTCCAGTACGCGGCCGAACGACGCCATCGGGCGGTAATGGTGAGTTGGCCCAAGGTGACGACGACGCCGACTGCGGCGGCCACCGCTTCCAGTACAGGGGTCAGAAGATCAATCCATAAGTTCACAGACGCCATCATCTCCTCGCGCGCGTCCGGGCTTGCGTATTCCGGCCACCGGGCAGTGGGGTTTTGGTCAGCTAGGGCATGTCTCCCAATAGGTCTTTGAGCCAGACGGTGATGGCGCGCAGTACGGCCCCGCCGCGGTAGGTCAGCGCGAGCTTGTCGTAGCGCGTCGCGAGGCCTCGCCACTGCTTGAAGACGTTGAACGACCGCTCGACGACGTTGCGGCCCTTGTAGTCCTCGGCGTCGAAGGACGGCGGCCGACCACCTTGGGAGCCCCGGCGTTTCCGGTGGCCGGCCTGATCAGCGGGCTCGGGGATCACAGCGGTGATACCGCGGGATCGTAGATGCGTGCGGATTGCTCTCGAGGAGTAAGCCTTGTCCGCCCGCAGCCGCCCGGGCCGGGTCCGGGGCCGACCCGGTCCGTGGCGGGCCACCCGCAGGTGGCGCATCAAATGCGGGAACATCGGGGCGTCCCCGGCCTGACCCGGGCCCACGAGCACCACCAGAGGACGTCCGGCGCCGTCGACCAGGGAATGGATCTTGGACGAGAGTCCGCCACGGGAGCGGCCCACCGCGTGGTCAGCCGGCTCGTCGGGCAGATTCGTGTAGTTCGATCCCGCCCCCTGTGTCACGGGCGAAGTTCGTGGCGTGCTGATGAGCCCGGTTGATCGTGGAGTCCACCGACACCGCCCAGTCGATCAGCTGAACCTTCTGCGCATCCGTCAGCAACGCGGCCAGGATCCGGTCCCAGGTCCCGTCCGCGCTGTAGCGGCGGTGCCGTTTCCACACGGTCTGCCACGGCCCGAACTGCTCGGGCACATCGCGCCAGGCGATCCCGCACCGATAGCGGTAAAGGATGCCCTCCACCACGGGGCGGTCATCGCGGAACGGCCGCCCCCTCTTGCCGTCGGAGGACGGCAGAAGAGGGCGGATCCGTTCCCACTGATCATCGGTCAGTACAGCCGTACGGGACATACCTCCAGCCTCGCAGAACCACTCACACGATTAAAGAGACATGCCCTAGCCCCATTCGTGCCTCAGTGCCGTCGGGCCACTGGGCGACACTGGGACTATGACCAAAATGAGTGCCGTAGAAGCGCGGAAGTTCTGGAAGGCACTGGTGGACAACGCCTCTGCACTGATTTCCGATGCCCACCTCCTCCTCGCTGCTGAATCCTATGGACGCGCCAGGTCGTTGACTGTTCTGGCGCAGGAGGAGCTGGGCAAGGCGCTGTGGATCTATGACGCCTTCGAGCGTGCTTGGAGCGATGGTGACGACTCGCCCCGCGCCGTGAGCGTACTCAGGCAGCACGGACGCAACCACACGAAGAAGTACCTAGAAGCGGTCGTCTATGGCGATGAGCTCGCGTCCTTTTGGGGCGATTACAGCTCGATGTCCAGCTTCATGCGGGAGGGAGAGCCCTGGGAAGCAGCCTGGGATCGGAGGAAGAAGGAGGCCGAAGCTGCTGCGGTCAAGGCCAACCTGGCCAAGCAGCGAGGGTTCTACGTGGACCGTGATGATGACGGCGCGGTCCTTTCACCTACGAGCGTCGAGACCGGCACCGTTGCTCAGGATCTCCAGACCGCCGCGCAGGTGGTGGAGATGCTGCTCATCCGCGATCACACTCGGATGAAGCGGGAAGCAGTCACCCCGTATGACAGCACCCACGAACAGCAGTTCCGCCTGTTGCCTGTGTCTCACCCTAAGGACTGGGCTGCGGCCTCCGAGAACTTCAAGGATGGACAGCCCATCGACCACTCAGGCGAGAACCAGCAACACGAACCCGACACCTGAACGGGCATGGCCTCGGGAACACCGATGTCGTGGCACCACCGGACCCCTTGCTAGGGTCCGCTTCCGCCACGCTCTTGTTGGTTCAGCCCTTGTGTCGTGGCGGTCCCCGCCTCAGGCCCTCTCGCTATGAGGTGTGCGATGGAGCCGGCCGAGGCCGGGCAGGAACCGGCCCACCCGGTCGGCGTAGGAGGCGTAGTCCTGACGGTGGGTGGCCAGCAGGTATGGCTCCTCCACCAGGCGGACCTGCAGCTCCACGGCCAGCAGCAGGCACAGCCACGCCGTTGCGCTGACCACGGTGGGCACCATGAGCATCAGGCCGGCCAGGGTGGTGAGCATCGCGGTGAAGATCGGGTTGCGGACCACCGCGAAGGCCCCGGTGGTGACCAGTTCGGTGCGTTCGGTGGCGTCCACCCCGATCCGCCAGGAGGAGCCCATGCCGGCCTGGGAGGCCAGCACGCCGAGGAACCCGAAGACGGTGATGACCAGACCGGCCCAGGGAACAGCCTCCGGCAGGCGGGGTGCGGTCACGGTGCCGGTAAGGGCCAGCACGGGCCCGGCCGCCCCGAGCACCAGGGCCACGGCGAAGAGGACCCCGCCCCACCACTGGGCCGTCCCGGGTGCTCCGCTCAAGCCCCGGAAGCCGGTGGAGCCGGTGCGGGCCCGGTGGATCCAGGTCCGCACACCGAAGGCGGCCACCAGGCCGGTCAGATACAGGCCCAGTGCGAGGGTCGGGGCCATCTCCGTCATCATCGTCGTCCTCCTGGAAGTGGTGGGTCAGCCCGTGGTTGGGCGGCCTTCGTGGGATCGGGCGCCCATGAGGGGCATCCTGTGGGGCTCAGACGGGGGTGATGAAGGTGCCGGCGAGGCTTTGGATCTGGTAGATCCACTGCATCCAGATCCCGGTCACCATCAGCAGCCCGACGGCGATAAGCACGCAGCCGCCGGCGAGGTTGAAGGTGCGGATGTTGCGGCGGATGTAGGTCAGGGTGGTGGTGACCCAGTTGAGGCCGGCGGCGACCAGGACGAAGGGGATGCCCAGTCCCAGGCAGTAGAGGAAGCCCAGTAGCGCCCCGCGCCAGGCCCCGCCGGTGGTGGTGCTCAGCGCCAGCACGGCGCTGAGCGTCGGGCCCATGCAGGGGGTCCATCCCAGGCCGAAGACCACCCCCAGCAGCGGTGCCCCGGCGATACCGGTCCGCGGGGCGAATGAGGGTTTGAGGGTGCGCTGGAAGAGGGAGAACTTGCCCACCAT
>NZ_RCOM01000117.1 GCF_003667225.1 Kocuria rhizophila | reverse complement strand
CCCCGGAAAGGCCGGCGCAGGACCCCCCGAGACCCCGCTCCCGCCGCACCCCGCCCCACGGCGACCACGGACCGGGGCACCCCGGAGGACCCCCTGGACCTGCTGTGCGTGGGCGCGGGCCCGTTCGGTCTGGGGCTGGCGTGCCTGGCCGACCCCCTGGCCGACGTGCGCGCCGCGTTCCTGGACGCCGCCGACGGCTTCGACTGGCACCCCGGGCTGCTCTTCGAGGACGCCACCCTGCAGGTCCCGTTCCTCGCGGACCTGGTGACCATGGCGGATCCCACGTCCCGCTTCTCGTTCCTGCAGTGGCTCAAGGAAACGGGCCAGCTGTACCCGTTCTACGTGCGGGAGTCCTTCTACCCGCTGCGGCGGGACTACAACGCCTACTGCCGCTGGGCCGCCGAGCGGGTGCGCGGCGTGTACTGGGGCCACCGGGTCACGGGGGTCACCCGGCCGGCCGGGGAGGGCCCGTGGCGCGTGGAGGTCGAGTCGCACGGCGAGCGCCGCGCGTGGTGGACCCGTCACCTCGTGGTGGGCACCGGCACGGTCCCCCAGCTGCCCGCGCAGCTCTCGGAGGTCTCCGGATCCACGGTGCACGCGGGTGAGTACCTCGCGCGGCGTGAGGACCTGGTGGGCCGGGAGCACGTGAGCGTGGTGGGCTCGGGACAGTCCGCGGCGGAGGTGTTCCTGGACCTGCTCACCACCCCGGGCGGTCCCGCGGTGGACTGGATCACGCGCTCGCCGCGCTTCTACCCCATGGAGTACTCCAAGCTCTCCCTGGAGCTGACCTCCCCGGACTACCTGGACCACTTCCGGTCCCTCCCGGAGGCCGAGCGGGACCGGCTCAACGCGTCCCAGCCGCAGCTGCACCGCGGGATCTCGGACGAGACGATCGAGGCGGTCCACGAGGCCCTCTACGTCCGCCGGGGTGATCCCCGAGCCGCGCCCGTGCGGCTCGTGGCGGCCACCGAGCTCACGGGCGCGTGGCACGAGGGCGGGCGCACGGTGCTGCAGTGGCGCAACACCGAGAACCACCGGGTGCGCGAGACGGTCACGGACGCCGTGGTGGCCGCCACCGGCTACCGCCCGGCGGCCCTGGACTGGCTCGAGCCGGTGCGCGAGCAGCTCACCCTGGACTCGGCGGGGCGGCTGAGCCCCGAGCGCCACCACCGGGCCAGCGCGGATGGCACCGTGCACGTCCTCAACCACGGCGAGCACACGCACGCCCTCACCGCACCGGACCTGGGCATGGGTGCGCTGCGCAACGCCCACGTCCTGGCGCACGTGACGGGCCGGGAGCCCTACGCGACCGAGGCGCACACCACGTTCCAGAGCTTCGGGATGATCCCCCAGGCCCCCGCGGTCCCCCGCGTGGACCCGTCCCGGTGGCACGACGGCGCCCTGACGCTCCGCACGCAGGGGCGCACGTTCTCGCTGCGGCCGGTGGACGTGGACGCGGACCTGCCGCTGCTCCACGAGTGGCTCAGCGCGCCGCGCGCCCACGCGTGGGAACTCGTGGGCGCGGCCCCGGAGGAGGTGGCCCGCGAGTACCGCCGGATGGCCGCGGCTCCCGGTGAGGACGCCTGGCTCGTGAGCGAGCACGGTGAGCCGCTGGCCCTGCTCGAGACCTACGACCCCGCCCGCAGCCCGCTCGCCGAGGTCTGGCCCGTGCGCGACGGGGACGCCGGTCTGCACCTCTTCGTCGCCGCCTCCACCCGCCCCGTCCCCGGCACCACGCGCGCCGTGATGGCCGCGTCCCTCCGGTTCCTGTTCTCGGACCCGTCGGTGCAGCGGGTGCTCGTGGAGCCGGACCTGCGCAACGAGAAGATCCGCGCGATCAACCGGTGGGCGGGGTTCCGGGAGGTCGGCGAGTGCCCGTTGCCGGGAAAGACGGCGTGCGTGAGCGTCGTCGACCGCGCGGACCCTGCACCCTGGAAGGACGGGGAGGACGACGCCGCCCGCGAGCGCCGCGCCGCGCAACCCTCCCCGGGCGACGACGTCAGGAACTCGCCCGCTGCCGGCGGCCCGCGCCCCACGGCCGCAGACGGCCGCGAGCGATGCGCTGCACCGCACTCCCCGGGCGTCAGAAACCCTGGAGCGGAGGATGCGCCCGCACCCAGCGGTCCCCGTCCCACGGCCGCCACCGCCCGGGACGGTTCAGCGCCGACCCCGCAGGAGCGGACCACGCCCTCCACGGCAACCACCCGGCTGCCCGCCGAGCACCGCAGCACGGAGGTGACCCGATGACGGACCTCGTGGAGCGGCAGCACCCGACCGACGGCGCCCGGCGCACCGCGCCGCACCCTACGCGGGCGCCCAGCCTGGACCGGGAGACGGCCCGTGCACTGCAGCGGGACGTGCTCGCCAAGATGTTCTGCGAGTTCAGCCACGAGCGGATGCTGACCCCCGAACCTTGCGGTGACGGGTGGACGGTGGCCGACGCCTCGGGCGCACCGCGCTGGTACTTCGAGGCCACCCGGCACCCCCTCGAGCACTGGGAGGTGGACCCGGACTCGGTGCGCCGCATCGACCCCGGGCACGGGCCGGACGGCCGCACCCGCGAACGCGGTGGTGCAGCGGTGCCGGGACCGGGCGTCGTCGTGCCCGCGGCCGCCAGCGGCCGGGAGGCGGACGGCGCCGAGCCGGACGCCCAGCAGGCCGTGCTGGACCTCCAGGACGTGCTGGGGCTCAACGACGAGATGCTGCCGCTGTACCTGGAGGACCTCTCCGCGACCATGTTCTCGATGGCGCGGCGTCGTGCGGCTCCCGCGCCCACCGCGGCGCAGCTGGCCCGCAGCGAGCTGCCCGAGGTGGAGCGCTTCCTGGACCGCGGGCACCCGGGGTTCGTCGCGAGCTCCGGCCGCGTGGGCCTGGGCGCCGCGGAGGCCGAGGCCTGGGCGCCGGAGGCCGCCGAGCCCACCGCGCTGACATGGCTGGCCGCGCGCCGGTCCCTGTGCACCGTGTCCCTGGGCGTGGAGCTTGACCACGAGGAGCACATGCGCCGTCACCTCACGGCCGGCGAGCGCGAGCGCTTCCGGGCCGTGCTCCGCGATGCCGGTGAGGACCCGGACGACTACACGGTGATCCCGGTGCACCCCTGGCAGTGGGAGCACCGCATCCTGCCGGGGATGCTCCCGGACGTGCTGCGCCGGGACCTGGTCCTGCTGGGCGAGGGTGACCACCTCTGGCGGGCGCAGCAGTCCCTGCGCACGTTCCTGGACGTGACCGACCCGCACCGGGACTACGCCAAGACCGCGATGGGCGTGCACAGCATGGGTTTTCTGCGGGGCCTGTCCCCCGCGTACATGCGCACGATGCCCGCGATCAGCGACTGGCTGCACGCGATCACCGAGGAGGACGAGTTCCTCCGCGAGCGCGGCATCCGGGTGCTGCGGGAGCACGCCTCGGTGGGCTACACCGGGGACGCGCACCACCGCAGCGGGGTGCGCTCGGACCACACCAAGCAGCTGGCCGCGCTGTGGCGCGAGTCCCCGCTGCCCCTGCTGGCCCCGGACGAGCACGCCGCGAGCCTGGCCGGGGTGCTGCACACGGACCGCGCCGGGTGTCCGCTGGCCGGTGCGTGGATCGAGCGCTCGGGAGCCTCGCCGGAGGCCTGGGTCCGTGCGCTGCTGGACGTGTACCTCGTGCCGGTGGCCCACCTGCTGCTGTCCCAGGACACGGCCATGATGCCCCACAGCGAGAACGTGATCCTGCGGCTGCGCGACGGCTTCCCCGTGGGGGCGTTCTGGAAGGACCTCGGCGAGGAGGTCGCCGTGCTCAGCAACCGTCCGCTGCCCGAGGGCATCGAGCGCATTCGGGCCGTCACCGATCCCGAGGAGCGTGAACTCGCGGTCCACACGGACGTGCTCGACGGCGTGCTGCGCCACCTGGCCGTGCTGCTGCACACCACCGGCATCCTGGACGAGACGCAGTTCTGGGGGATCGCCGCCCAGTCCCTGGACGAGCACCGCGAGCGGTTCCCCGAGCACTGGCGGGAGCTGGACCTGTTCCGGGAGAGCTTCGCGCACTCGTGCCTGAACCGGCTCCAGCTGCGCAACCCGCAGCGGATGGTGGACCTCACGAACCAGTCGGAGTCCTTGACCTATGCCGGCCGACTGGAGAACCCGCTGGCCACGTTCCGCAACCACGCCCGAGGAGGAGCTCGATGATCGAGGGACCGGGGTGGCGCGTCTTCCGCGACCCGGCCGGAGTGCCGCACGTCCAGGCCGATGACCTCACCGCACTGGCCCGCGGCCACGGGTACGTCACCGGCCTGGACCGCGCATGGCACGCCGAGGTGCTGCGCCGCCGGGCCGAGGCCCGTTCCGCCGAGCTGCTGGGCCCGGACGCGTTCGACGCGGACGCGCTGAGCTTCGCCGCGGACGTCGTGGGCACCGCGCGGCGCTGGTGGGAGGCGGCGTCGGCGCCGGACCGGGAGTTCTTCGCCGCCTATGCGCGCGGGATCTCCGAGGCGCTCGCGCGGGTCTGGGCAGAGACCCCCGAGGTGCGCGAGGCGGGTCTGACCGAGGAGCCCCCGCGCCCGTGGGATCCGTGGACGCCGATCGCCGTGCACCTGGACGCCCACCTGCTCACCGGCAGCCTCCCCGAGCAGCTGTGGCGGCGCCGCGTGCGGCGCGTGCTCGGCGAGGCGTGGGTTCCCGTGCTGGACGCGGAGTCCCCCGCGGCCGCCGGCTCCAGTGCGTGGCTCGTGCCCGGGGAGCTCTCCGTGAGCGGCGCGCCGCTGCTCGCCGCGGACCCCCACCGGGTCGTCGAGGAGTCCGGGCCGTACCAGCCCGTGTCCCTCTCCGCCCCGGGGCTCCGTGTGCGCGGTCTGGCTCTCGTGGGGCTGCCGGGTGTGCCGCACTTCGGGCGCACCGAGACGGCCGCGTGGGCGATCACCGCGGCCATGACCGTGACCGAGACGCTCACCGAGCTGCCCGTCGAGGCCCGGGACGGCGCGTGGCACGTCACGGACTCGGGTGAGCCGCTCGTCGCCCGCAGCACCGTGCTGCGCTCCCGCGACGGCGTGGAGCGCACCGTCACCGTGCGTTCCTGCGCAACAGGCTTCGTGCTGCCGGGCACCGACGCAGAGGAGTCCCTGCTCGACGAGGCCGCCCCCGGCTCCACCGCGACCGTCACCGTGG
>NZ_RCOM01000116.1 GCF_003667225.1 Kocuria rhizophila | reverse complement strand
GGGGTTGTTGGTGGTCAACCACATAGTGAACGCGAACACCACACTTGATGACTGTTTGTGTGTGTATAAGTCTTCGGTGTATTAGTACCAGTCAGCTCCACGCCTTGCAACGCTTCCACACCTGGCCTATCAACCCAGTCGTCTACTGGGCACCTCACACCCCTCAAAGGGGCTAGGAAATCTCATCTCGGAGCAAGCTTCCCGCTTAGATGCTTTCAGCGGTTATCAATCCCGAACGTAGCTAATCAGCGATGCTCCTGGCGGAACAACTGACATACCAGAGGTTCGTCCGTCCCGGTCCTCTCGTACTAAGGACAGGCCTCCACAAATTTCCAACGCACGCAGCGGATAGGGACCGAACTGTCTCACGACGTTCTGAACCCAGCTCGCGTACCGCTTTAATGGGCGAACAGCCCAACCCTTGGGACCAACTCCAGCCCCAGGATGCGACGAGCCGACATCGAGGTGCCAAACCATGCCGTCGATATGGACTCTTGGGCAAGATCAGCCTGTTATCCCCGAGGTACCTTTTATCCGTTGAGCGACGGCCATTCCACAATGTACCGCCGGATCACTAGTCCCGACTTTCGTCCCTGCTCGAGCTGTCACTCTCACAGTCAAGCTCCCTTGTGCACTTACACTCAATACCTGATTGCCGACCAGGCTGAGGGAACCTTTGGGCGCCTCCGTTACTCTTTAGGAGGCAACCGCCCCAGTTAAACTACCCATCAGGCACTGTCCCTGACCCGGATCACGGGCCGAAGTTAGATGTCCAGAGTGACCAGAGTGGTATTTCAACAACGACTCCACCACCACTAGCGTGATAGCTTCACAGTCTCCCACCTATCCTACACAAGCCACACCGAACACCAATACCAAACTATAGTAAAGGTCTCGGGGTCTTTCCGTCCTGCTGCGCGAAACGAGCATCTTTACTCGTACTGCAATTTCGCCGAGTTCATGGTTGAGACAGTAGGGAAGTCGTTACTCCATTCGTGCAGGTCGGAACTTACCCGACAAGGAATTTCGCTACCTTAGGATGGTTATAGTTACCACCGCCGTTTACTGGGGCTTAAATTCTCCGCTTCGACCCAAGGGTCTAACAGGTCCTCTTAACCTTCCAGCACCGGGCAGGAGTCAGTCCGTATACATCGTCTTACGACTTCGCACGGACCTGTGTTTTTGATAAACAGTCGCTTCCCCCTAGCCTCTGCGACCCCACCCAGCTCACACAGCACGTGTGCTCACCAGACAGGGCCCCCCTTCTCCCGAAGTTACGGGGGCATTTTGCCGAGTTCCTTAACCATGATTCTCTCGAACGCCTTAGTATTCTCTACCTGATCACCTGTGTCGGTTTGGGGTACGGGCGACTAGAACCTCACGTCGATGCTTTTCTTGGCAGCATAGGATCACCGAATTCCCTCACCTAAGAGAGTCCCATCACATCTCAGGCACACAACCCGCGGATTTACCAACGGGTCACCCTACATGCTTAGACCAGGACAACCATCGCCTGGCTCGGCTACCTTCCTGCGTCACACCTGTTAACACGTTTACCTCCCCGGATCAGGTCCCACGCTCCCCACACACCCCGCGTACCACAAGGGCACACGGTCATGGTGGTTCGGGTGGTTAGTATCCCCGGTTCAGTAGGGTCGGTTCTTCGTCGGTACGGGAATATCAACCCGTTGTCCATCGACTACGCCTGTCGGCCTCGCCTTAGGTCCCGACTCACCCAGGGCAGATTAGCTTGACCCTGGAACCCTTGATCATCCGGCGGACGGGTTTCTCACCCGTCTATCGCTACTCATGCCTGCATTCTCACTCGTTGAGGTTCCACCACTGGGTCACCCCGCAGCTTCACTACCCCAACGACGCTCCCCTACCCACAACACCACCTCAACCACAAACGGCTCAGCTATACGGTGTCATGCCACAACTTCGGCGGTGTACTTGAGCCCCGCTACATTATCGGCGCGGAATCACTTGACCAGTGAGCTATTACGCACTCTTTCAAGGGTGGCTGCTTCTAAGCCAACCTCCTGGTTGTCTAAGCAACTCCACATCCTTTCCCACTTAGCACACGCTTAGGGGCCTTAGTTGATGGTCTGGGCTGTTTCCCTTTCGACTATGAAGCTTATCCCCCACAGTCTCACTGCCACGCTCAACTTGACTGGCATTCGGAGTTTGGTTGACGTCAGTAACCTTGTAGGGCCCATCAGCCATCCAGTAGCTCTACCTCCAGCAAGCAACACGCAACGCTGCACCTAAATGCATTTCGGGGAGAACCAGCTATCACGGAGTTTGATTGGCCTTTCACCCCTACCCACAGCTCATCCCCTCCATTTTCAACTGAAGTGGGTTCGGTCCTCCACGCGCTCTTACACGCGCTTCAACCTGGCCATGGGTAGATCACCCCGCTTCGGGTCTAGATCACGCCACTCACAACGCCCTATTCAGACTCGCTTTCGCTACGACTACCCCACACGGGTTAATCTCGCGACGTAACACTAACTCGCAGGCTCATTCTTCAAAAGGCACGCTGTCACCCCTAAAGGCTCCAACGGCTTGTAAGCACACGGTTTCAGGTACTATTTCACTCCCCTCCCGGGGTACTTTTCACCATTCCCTCACGGTACTGATCCGCTATCGGTCATCAGGAAGTATTCAGGCTTACCAGGTGGTCCTGGCAGATTCACACGAGATTTCACGGGCCCCGTGCTACTCGGGAGAACGTCACACCACGACAATGACAGTTTCGTCTACGGGACTCACACCCCCTACGGTCTGGCACTCACCACCAGTTCGACTACCACCACGCCACAGCGCCCAGGGTGGCGACCCCAGGAACAACGCATCCCACAACCCCGATCATGCAACCCTCGCCAGGTATCACACACAACCGGTTTAGCCACCATCCGCTTTCGCTCGCCACTACTCACGGAATCACTGTTGTTTTCTCTTCCTATGGGTACTGAGATGTTTCACTTCCCCACGTTCCTCCTCGCACCCTATGAATTCAGATACGAGTGACTACGCATAACACGCAGCCGGGTTACCCCATTCGGAGACCCTCGGATCACAGCTCGTTTATCAGCTCCCCGAGGCTTATCGCAGATTTCCACGTCCTTCATCAGCTCCTGATGCCAAGGCATCCACCGTGTGCTCGTAACAACTTATACGCCACACAACACAAATAAATCATCAAAGAACACACCACACACCCCAACAGGGTGCGCGGCGTCAAAGATGCTCGCGTCCACTATGTAGTTGACAAACAACAACCCACCAGCACCACCCCACCAGAACAACCGTCCCAGCTTCGTGGTGCTGCGGGAAACCAACCAACACCAGCGTGTTGATCGACAACCCAACAATGTGCCACCACACCACCACCCCAACACCACCACCAGGACTCGTGCCCGGTCGTGTTCCCGTGTCAGGGAGCAGCATGTCCGCTTGCTGATATTCCACCCATGAGCATCAACCACACCCCCACCACAACGGTGAGGATCGTGGGCGCCGGCCACACGGCCAGCCACAGTGCTCCTTAGAAAGGAGGTGATCCAGCCGCACCTTCCGGTACGGCTACCTTGTTACGACTTAGTCCCAATCGCCAGTCCCACCTTCGACGGCTCCCCCCACAAGGGTTAGGCCACCGGCTTCGGGTGTTACCAACTTTCGTGACTTGACGGGCGGTGTGTACAAGGCCCGGGAACGTATTCACCGCAGCGTTGCTGATCTGCGATTACTAGCGACTCCGACTTCACGTGGTCGAGTTGCAGACCACGATCCGAACTGAGACCAGCTTTTTGGGATTAGCTCCACCTCGCGGCATCGCAACCCATTGTACTGGCCATTGTAGCATGCGTGAAGCCCAAGACATAAGGGGCATGATGATTTGACGTCATCCCCACCTTCCTCCGAGTTGACCCCGGCAGTCTCCTATGAGTCCCCACCATCACGTGCTGGCAACATAGAACGAGGGTTGCGCTCGTTGCGGGACTTAACCCAACATCTCACGACACGAGCTGACGACAACCATGCACCACCTGTACACCAGCCCCACAAGGGGGAAAGACCATCTCTGGCCCGGTCCGGTGTATGTCAAGCCTTGGTAAGGTTCTTCGCGTTGCATCGAATTAATCCGCATGCTCCGCCGCTTGTGCGGGCCCCCGTCAATTCCTTTGAGTTTTAGCCTTGCGGCCGTACTCCCCAGGCGGGGCACTTAATGCGTTAGCTACGGCGCGGAAAACGTGGAATGTTCCCCACACCTAGTGCCCAACGTTTACGGCATGGACTACCAGGGTATCTAATCCTGTTCGCTCCCCATGCTTTCGCTCCTCAGCGTCAGTAACAGCCCAGAGACCTGCCTTCGCCATCGGTGTTCCTCCTGATATCTGCGCATTTCACCGCTACACCAGGAATTCCAGTCTCCCCTACTGCACTCAAGTCTGCCCGTACCCACTGCACACCCGGGGTTAAGCCCCGGGCTTTCACAGCAGACGCGACAAACCGCCTACGAGCTCTTTACGCCCAATAATTCCGGACAACGCTTGCGCCCTACGTATTACCGCGGCTGCTGGCACGTAGTTAGCCGGCGCTTCTTCTGCACGTACCGTCACTTTCGCTTCTTCCGTGCTGAAAGAGGTTTACAACCCGAAGGCCGTCATCCCTCACGCGGCGTCGCTGCATCAGGCTTTCGCCCATTGTGCAATATTCCCCACTGCTGCCTCCCGTAGGAGTCTGGGCCGTGTCTCAGTCCCAGTGTGGCCGGTCACCCTCTCAGGCCGGCTACCCGTCGTCGCCTTGGTGAGCCATTACCCCACCAACAAGCTGATAGGCCGTGAGCCCATCCAAAACCAGTAAAACCCTTTCCACACACCACCATGCGGTGACATGTCGTATCCAGTATTAGACCCAGTTTCCCAGGCTTATCCCGGAGTCAAGGGCAGGTTACTCACGTATTACTCACCCGTTCGCCACTCATCCACCCAGTGCAAGCACCAAGCTTCAGCGTTCGACTTGCATGTGTTAAGCACGCCGCCAGCGTTCGTCCTGAGCCAGGATCAAACTCTCCGTCAAAAAATTCAACAGAAACCACCCACCACACGACACGCGGTACGGTGGGATCCCAGCTGACACCCAACACCCCCAGGAAACGGGAAAACACCT
>NZ_RCOM01000115.1 GCF_003667225.1 Kocuria rhizophila | reverse complement strand
CTCCACAGCTACCTCGGCGACGTCCCGCCCGCCGAGTTCGAGAACGCGTTCTATGCTGTCCAAGCCGACCGCGAACACCTGGTCGGAATCAAATAGCGCGAGTCTCCATCAGACCCAGGGCGCTTCAGTTGGGCGGGTTTTACGGGTTTGGTCTGGATGGCCGTGGGCTTTTGCGCCGCTGACGGTGGAGGGGCCGGTGTGGGGCTGGGTTTCGCAGGAGCGGAAGGCTCGGCCGTGGGTTGGGGCTCCTTCGTGACCTTCTTGGTGGCAGCGGCCTTCTGCTCGGCAGCTTCTTCGTCCGAGGCGGCCTTTTTCTTGGCGGTGGTCTCGTCATCCACGGGGGCCGGCACGGGCACCTCCAAGGAGTACTTGCTGCGGGAGGCGGGAATGACGCGGAGACCGTCGACCCAGTCGAAGGACTGGGGGTCCACGGCCTGCCCGTCGACCCAGGTCTCGAGGTGCAGGTTTGGTCCCGTGACTCGGGTTCCGGTGGCACCGACGGAACCGAGCTGCTCGGCTGCGGCCAGCCGGTCACCGGTGGCCACCCTGACGTCCTCGAGGTGGTTATAGGTGGTCCTCAGTCCGTCCGCGTGGGTGACCTCCACACGGTTGCCGCCCCAGACGTCCCAGAACACGGCCGTCACCTCGCCCTCGGCGGCCGCCACGACCGGCAGCCCTGCGGCTGCGGAGACGTCGGTGCCGTTGTGGAACTCGCGGTCGCCGCGATCGGGGGCGATCCGCCACCCGAAGGTTCCCCCGGTCAGGACGGCCCCGGGAGTGGTGGGGGCGATGAGGGTGTTGACGGGAAGCTCGCCCGAGTACAGCCTCGGTGCATGTCGCCCCGGGCGCACCGTCGAGGCCGCGTTCCGGGCGGCGTCGCCCGGCCCGGTGCCTTGGCGCCAGGACCCGTTGCCTGCGGCGCCGTCACGGACGGGCGAGGTGGAACGGTTCTGCCGCAACGGTGCCGCCGGAGGGTGCTGCCGCTCCTGACCTGACGCGAAGAGGCTCCACCCGCTGTCCGACCGCTCCGAGGAGGCCGAGGAGCCCGCCGACACCCCGAAGGCAGCCCCTCGTTCTTCGCCGGCCCCCGGAGTGACGCCCGAGCTGACGGCCACGCTCGGCGCCACGAGGGCCGAGAACGCGGCGAGGGCGCTCACCGGCGAGGAGGCGCGGTGACGGAGGTCGGGCTTGGCAGGGCGGCGAGAGGAGTCACGGGGCATGATGGTGTTTCCCCCAGGACGTCGCGGGCAACGACGGAAAGATCGAGCAACGGACCGCAGGCATCAAACATTGGTGTGCGCGTAGGAGCACGGACAATCCTCCTGAGGATACGTCTTCGCTCCCGTTAATGCGGTGTCGTGCGGGCACGCAACGCTGTATGACGCGCAGAGCTGCCGCCCTCCGATTCGAGGTTCCTGAATCGGTGGCAAAGTGGCGCTGATGTACCTCATGTGACGCGGTAGATCTCGGTGTCAGGGCGCCGAGTCATGGGTCAGGTGTTGCCGTGGCAGCCAGGGTGGTTCGCGCCTGTGGTCAGTCGAGCAGATTGGTGAGGCCGGGGGCGAGCAGCAAGATGGTGGGCACGATGATGAGCGCAGCGGCTGCGCCGATGACTGTTGCCTTTTGTCCCGCCGGCACGGGCGTGGCCTCCAGTCGCAGGATGCGATGACGGGCGTCCTCGGCAGGGGCCGCGCCTGTCCAGGTGCCTTGGAAGCGGTGCGAGGGAGCAGCGGATCCACCGGTGCTGACAAGGGCGACGGCTCGGGCGAGGGTACGGTCGTCGACGCTCCGGCGGGCGCGGTCGTCGGCGAGCATCTCGACGAGGAGCCCGACTTCGCGGTGAGCGCGGTCGGCGATGGGGAACCAGGGCAGGGAAGCCTTCCAGGCGCGGAATAGCATCAGCACGATGTCATGGCGTTGGGTGGCATGTGCCTTCTCGTGCTCGATCACCGCGTCCAGCTCGTTTTCATCGAGCAGTGACAGCAATCCGGCAGAGAGGACGGTCATCGTGGTGAACGCCCCCGGGAGGCAGTAGGCGACAGGGGCGGGGTTGTCGAGGAGCCGGGTGCCGGGGGCATCGGGCAACGGTGTGCTCAGGAGCAGGACCAGCTGGGCATGGCGCCGGCGATCGCGTTCGGCGCGCACAATCGTGACCATCAGGTTCAGCAGCAGATGCCCGCCGAGCAGAACTGCTCCGGACAGCGCGAGGATGTGCATCGGGCCTGCGGGCACCCATGGCTGATCTCCAAAGAAGCTAGCGGCGAAGCTGATGCCGCCCGTGACCAAGTCCGGCCCAAAAGGGGCCAGGCCGAAGGTGAGCAAGGCCCCGAGCATCGACAGCCCGCCGGCCAGGGCGACGGCCTGCCAGAGCACCAGTGCGGTGGCGGGGGCGCGGGTCGGCCACTTGGCGTGCGAGAAAAGGATCGGGACGGGCCAGGCCAGGGCGAGAGCAAATGCCGCGAGGCCGATCGAGGCGCTGATCACATGGACTCAGTGGTCGTCGAGGAGGCGCCGCAGAGTTTGTGCCTCCTCGGAACTGACGCCCCCGACGAAGCGTTCGAGTACGGCGGCCCGGTCGTTGGCTGTTCCGAGGACCTCGTGCATGAGGGAGGCCATGTGCTCTTCGCGGGACGCTGCGGCGTGGTACCGGTGGGGGCGGAAGGTGCGTTCCCGTGTGACGAAGCCTTTGCGCTCCAGGCGGGACAGGACGGTGAGCACGGTGGTGGCGGCGCGGGGGCGACCGCTGTCGGTGGCTAGGGGGAGCTGGTCCTGGAGGTCGTAGGCCGACAGGGGGGTGTCCGCCTGCCAGAGGATCTCCATGATGGATCGCTCCAGGTCACCTAAGGAGGTTGCACGTTTCGATTCGTTGGTTGCCACCAGCTGATTCTAGCGGACCGACCCACGTGTTCTACAGTGGTGTAGAAGTAGTTCTACGACTCGTAGAACTACTTCTACACCACTGTAAAAAGGCTTGGGGGACAACCCATGGATCCGTTGGAGATCGCCCGGTGGCAGTTCGGGATCACCACCGTCTACCACTTCGTGATGGTCCCGCTCACGCTCGGGCTGGGTCTGCTGGTGGCGCTCATGCAGACGATGTGGGTGCGCACCGGCAACGAGCGTTGGCTGCGGATGACGAAGTTCTGGGGCAAGCTCTACCTGATCAACTTCATCATGGGCGTGGCCACCGGGTTGGTGCAGGAATTCCAGTTCGGGATGGCCTGGAGCGAGTACTCCCGCTTCGTCGGCGACGTCTTCGGCGCACCGCTGGCGATGGAGGGCCTGCTCGCCTTCTTCTTCGAGTCCACCTTCCTGGGCCTGTGGATCTTCGGCTGGGACCGCCTGCCCAAGAAGCTGCACCTGGCCACGCTGTGGACCGCGGTGCTCGGCTCCGTGGTCTCGGCCTTTTTCATCATCGTCGCCAACTCCTGGATGCAGCACCCGGTGGGCGTGGAGATGGTGGACGGCCGCCCGGTGATGAACGACGTGTGGGCGGTGCTGACCAACAACACGGCCCTGGTGGCCTACTCCCACACCCTGGCCGGAGCGGTGGCAGTGGGCGCGGCGTTCCTGATCGGGGTTTCCTGGTACCAGCTGTGGCAGCGCCGCCGGGACAACATCGACACCGTCGACGACTCCGGTGCCGTGGTCGTGGGAGAGCGGGCCGATATTCCCGGGCGGGACCGGGTCGACCACGCGGTGTGGCTGTCCAGCCTGCGCATCGGTGCGGTGGTCGCCGCCGTCGCCTTCGGCGGGGTCGCCGCCACCGGGGACCTGCAGGGCAAGCTCATGTTCGACCAGCAGCCGTTGAAGATGGCCGCCGCTGAGGCGGCCTGCCACGATGGCACCAGCTTCTCGGTGCTGGCCGTGGGCCCGCTCGGAGCCCAGGACTGTGACCAGGTGACCAACGTCATCGAGATCCCGGGCCTGCTGTCGTTTTTGGCCCACGGGGACTTCGACACCGAAGTCAAGGGCGTGAACACCCTCATCCCACAGTACGAGGCCGCCTACGGCACCCACCTGCCTGAAGACCCCATGTACGGCGAACGGGCCGGCCAAAAGATCGACTACCTGCCCCTAATGGAGGTCACCTACTGGGGGTTCCGCCTGATGATCGGCTTCGGCATGCTCGCCGCCGGCTTCGCGGCGCTGACGCTGTGGCTCACCCGGAAGGGCACCGTCCCGGCTTCCAAGCCCTTGATGTGGGTGGCGGTGGCCTCCATCCTGGCACCCTTCGGGGCCAACATTGCCGGGTGGGTGTTCACCGAGATGGGACGGCAACCGTTCGTGGTCGTCCCGAATCCCAACCCCAGTGGTGTGGACGGGGTGTACATGTACACCGCCGCTGCCGTCTCCCCGGGAGTCAGCGGGGAGGAGATCCTTTTCTCCCTCATCACCCTCGGGCTGATCTACGCGGTCCTGCTGGTGGTGGAGACGAGGTTGCTCGTGCGCTACGTGCGCGGCGGGGTCGCCTCGGCCATGCCCGAGCTCGCCCACCACGAAGATGACCCCGCCCATCCCGAGGGCATGACCGGTCGGCGCGATGACGTGCTGGCCTTCGCCTACTGAGCCCGACGACCACAGAACGGCCCCTGACATGGAACTGCTTCCCACTCTCTGGTTCATCGCCATCGCGGTGCTGTGGACCGGGTTCATCCTCCTGGACGGCTTCGACCTGGGCGTGGGGATGCTCATGCTCACCAGTACCCGCGATGAGCGCCAGCGCCGGCAGATGCTCAATACCATCGGCCCGGTGTGGGACGGCAACGAGGTGTGGCTGATCACCGCAGCCGCCGGGCTCTTCGCCGCCTTCCCCGACTGGTACGCCTCCTTGTTCTCTGCCCTGTACGTCCCCTTCGTGTTCGTCCTGGTCGGGCTGATTTTCCGGGCGGTGTCCATCGAGTACCGCGGCAAGGTCCACAGCGACCGGTGGCGGCGGTGGGTGGACCGGGCCCTGGGCGGGGGATCGTTCCTGGTCGCCTTCGGGCTCGGTGCTGCCTTGGCTTTGACCACTACGGGCCTGCCGCTGAACGCCAACGGCGACCGCGTCGGCGGGGCCTTCGCCTGGTTCACGCCCTACGCGCTGCTCGGTGGGCTGGCGCTGGTCGGTTTCTGCCTCGTGCACGCCTCGGCCTTCCTGGGACTGAAGACCGAGGGCCCGGTCCGGGTGCGTGCCCGCCAGTTCCTCCTCCGTTTCGGCCCGGCCGCGCTGGTGCCGCTCACCGTGTGGGTGTTGGCCGTTCAAGTGCTCCACGACAAGGCCTGGACCTGGCCCCTGGTCGGTGCCGCGGTCGTCGCCGCGCTCTTCGGGTGGACCAGCGCCCGCCTGGGCCGGGAAGGCCGCGCCTTCGCCGGCTCCGCCGCACTGCTGTTCTGCGGCCTTACCTCAATCTTCGCCAACGTCTACCCCGTGGTCCTGCCCTCCACGATCGACCCCGCCCACCACCTGACGGTGGCCAACGCCTCCAGCAGCGACTACACCCTGGGGGTCATGACCGTCGTGGCGGCCATCGGCTTGCCCTCGGTGATGCTCGCTCAGAGCTGGAGCTATTGGGTGTTCCGCCGGCGCCTGACCACCGGCCATCTTCCCGCCCCCCACCCCGTCCTT
>NZ_RCOM01000114.1 GCF_003667225.1 Kocuria rhizophila | reverse complement strand
CACCGAAACGCCCCCACCCCGCACCACAGAGTTTTCGAGTCGTCGAGAAAGAAGCGATCGTCATGAGCATTGCCGCACACTCCTCCGGGCGCACCATGTCGGTGGCCGTCCGCACCCTGATCGTGCTCACCCTGCTGCTGGGCGTGGGCTACACCGCGGTGGTCACGGGGCTCGGGTACCTCGCGTTCCCCGAGCAGAGCCACGGGTCCATGATGACGGACGGCAACGGTGAGGTCCGGGGGTCCTCGCTGATCGGTCAGTCCTTCACGGACGCGGACGGCAACCCCCTGCCGCAGTACTTCCAGTCCCGGCCCTCGGCCGCCGGGGACGCGGGATACGACGCGGCGTCGTCCTCCGGCACCAACTGGGGCCCCGAGAACGAGAACCTGGTGGAGGCCATCACCCAGCGCAAGCAGGCGATTGCGGAGCTCAACGGGGTGCCCGAGTCCGAGGTCCCCGCGGACGCCCTGACCGCCTCCTCCTCCGGTCTGGACCCCCACATCAGCGCGCGCTACGCGGACATCCAGGTGGAGCGCGTGGCCCGGGAGCGGGGTCTTCCGGTAGAACAGGTGCGGGAGCTCGTGAGCCAGCACACCAAGAAGCCCGATCTGGGCTACGTGGGTGACCGCGTGGTGAACGTGGCCGAGCTCAACCTGGCACTGGACGAGACGAGGCACTGACATGACCGCACCGGGGCGGCTGAGGGTGCTGCTCGGCGCCGCCCCCGGCGTGGGCAAGACGTGCACGATGCTCGCGGAGGGCAGGCGGCTGCTGGCCGAGGGCAGGGACGTGGTGATCGGCGTCGTGGAGACCCACGGCCGCGCGGCCACCGCCGCCATGACCGATGGTCTGCCCCAGGTTCCCCGGCTGCGCACCCGCTACCGGGACGTGGAGCTCGAGGAGATGGACGTGGCCGCCGTGCTGGAGCGCGCCCCGGACATCGCCCTGGTGGACGAGCTCGCCCACACCAACGCCCCCGGCTCGGCGCACGAGAAGCGCTGGGAGGACGTCCAGCAGCTGCTCGCCGCGGGGATCGACGTGATCTCCACGGTGAACGTGCAGCACATCGAGTCCCTCAACGACGTGGTGGAGCGGATCACCGGCGCGCCCCAGCGGGAGACCGTGCCGGACCGGTTCCTGCGCGGCGCGCACCAGATCGAGGTGGTGGACCTGGCACCCCAGGTGCTGCGGGACCGGCTCGCAGAGGGGCTCGTGTACCCCGCCGAGCGCGTGGACGCGGCGCTGTCCCACTACTTCCGGCTGGGCAACCTCACCGCGCTGCGCGAGCTCGCGCTGCTGTGGCTCGCGGACGAGGTGGACCAGGCGCTCATGCACTACCGCCGCGAGCACGACATCGACGGCACGTGGGAGGCCCGCGAGCGCGTCGTCGTGGCCCTGACGGGCGGGCCCGAGGGCGAGACCCTGCTGCGCCGCGGTGCCCGGGTGGCGGCCCGCTCGGCGGGCGGTGACCTGCTGGCCGTGCACGTGATCGCGCAGGACGGCGTGCGCGCCGACAACCCCGCGGCACTCGCGCAGCAGCGGGCGCTCGTGGAGAAGCTCGGCGGGACCTACCACCAGGTGGTGGGGGACGACGTCCCCGCGGCCCTCGTGGAGTTCGCCCGGTCGGTCAACGCCACGCAGCTGGTGCTGGGCACCAGCCGCCGCAGCCGGCTCGCGGCGGCCTTCACGGGCCCGGGCATCGGCGCCACGGTCACCAAGGAGTCCGGGGAGATCGACGTGCACATGGTCGCCCACGCGCAGGCGGGCGGGCAGTTCACGCTCCCGCCGCTGGGCGGTGCGCTCTCCGCACGACGCCGCGTGCTCGGCTTCCTGGTGGCGCTGCTGGGCGGTCCGGCGCTCACCGTGGCGCTGGCCGGGGCGCGCTCCCCGGACGCCATCACGAGCGACGTGCTCGCGTACCAGCTGCTCGTGGTGGTCGTGGCGCTCGTGGGCGGGATCTGGCCCGCCCTGTTCGCGGCGGTGCTCTCCGGGCTCACCCTGGACTACTTCTTCATCGACCCCGTCCACACCATCACCATCGCCGACCCCCTGCACCTGCTCGCGCTGATCCTCTACACGGTGATCGCGGCACTCGTGAGCTTCGTGGTGGACCGCGCGGCCCGCTACACCCGCACCGCCCGCCGGGCCGCCGCGGAGTCCGAACTGATCCAGAGCATCGCGGGCAGCGTGCTGCGCGGCGAGGACGCCGTGCAGGCGCTCGTGGACCGCGCGCACGAGGTGTTCCGCGTTCCGGGGGTGCGCATCATGGCGGGAGACACGGTGGTCGCGAGCGCGGGGGACGTGGAGCCCGGGGACGAGCCCACGGTCATGCCCCTGGACGGCGGGGGTGCCCTGGAGCTGCACGGCGGGCACCTGGCCTCGTCCGAGCGGCGGCTGCTGAGCGTCGTCGCCGTGCAGATGAGCGCGGCCCTGGAGCGGCAGCGGCTGCAGGCGGCGGCCGAGGAGATCGGGCCGATCGCGGCGTCGGACCGGGTGCGCGGTGCGCTGCTGTCCGCGCTGAGCCACGACCTGCGGCGCCCGCTGGCGTCCGCCACGGCGGCGGTGGGCGGGCTGCGCGCGGCCGGGGACTCGCTCACACCGGAGGACCGGCAGGAGCTCATGGACACCGCGGACGAGAGCCTCACCGCGCTGGCCACCCTGGTCAACGACCTGCTGGACGTGAGCCGCGTGCAGGCGGGCGTGCTGTCCCTGGGCACCACGTCCACGGACCCGGCGGACTCGGTGGCCTCCGCGCTGGACGAGCTGCAGCTGGGGCCCTCCGAGGTGCGCCTGGACCTGGCCCACCACGGCGCCACGGTGCTCGCGGACCCGGTGCTGCTGCAGCGCGCGCTCGTGAACCTGCTGGCCAACGCCGAACGGCACACCCCAGAGGACGTTCCGGTCTCGGTCACCACCAGCACGTTCGCGGACCGCCTGGAGATCCGCGTGATCGACCACGGGCCGGGGATCGCACCCGAGCGCCACGACGAAATGTTCGTGCCCTTCCAGCGCCTCGGGGACACGGACAACACCACGGGCCTGGGGCTCGGGCTCGCGCTGTCCCGCGGTTTCGTGGAGGCAATGCAGGGCACGCTCACCCCGGAGGACACCCCGGGCGGCGGGCTGACCATGGTGGTCTCCCTGCCGCTGGAGACGCTCGGGACGACGACGCCGCCCGCGGACTCCGCGCCCGAGGCGCCGGTCGCGCGCGGGGCGGGGACAGCGGCGTCGTCCGCCGGGACCGACGAACGGGAAGGGGCGCACTGTGAAGATCCTCATCGCGGATGACGACCCGCAGATCCTGCGGGCGCTGCGGATCATCCTGGGGGCCAAGGGCTACCGGGTGATCACGGCGGCGAACGGCGCGGAGGCCGTGAGTGCGGCGGTGGACGAGCAGCCGGACATGTTCCTGCTGGACCTGGGGATGCCGCAGCTGGACGGCATCGAGGTGATCCAGGGGATTCGGGGCTGGTCCCAGGCGCCCATCCTGGTGGTCTCCGGGCGCACGGGCGCGGCGGACAAGGTGCAGGCGCTGGACACCGGCGCGGACGACTACATCACCAAGCCGTTCGCGATCGACGAGCTGCTGGCCCGCATCCGGGCGCTGACCCGGCGGATCCCGCAGGAGAAGACCGTGGCGGCCGCGCGGCTCGGGGACGTCACCGTGGACCTGGCCACCCACAGCGTGACTCGGGCGGTGGCGGGCGGGGTCAAGCAGATCCGGCTCACGCCCACGGAGTGGCAGGTCATGGAGGTGCTGCTGCGCAACGCGGGCAAGCTGGTGACCCGTCAGACGCTGCTCACCCACGTGTGGGGCACCGAGCACGTGCAGGACAGCGGGTACCTGAGGCTCTACATCTCGCAGCTGCGCAAGAAGCTGGAGGCGGACCCGGCCAACCCCCGGCACATCCTCACGGAGCAGGGCATGGGGTACCGGCTCGCCGATGTGGAGACCTGACCCCCCCAACCGACCCGGACCGGCCCGGGGGCGAGAGGATGTGTGCTCACAGCTCGCCCGACAGTCGGCCGAACCCCCGGACAGGCCGGGCGCCGGCCCACAGGGGGTCAGACCGGGGTGGGGTCGAGCGCCGGAGTGCGCCGCTTCTCGAACGCCCGCCCGATCAGCGGGGCGGTGAGCCCGTGGAGCATCACGGACAGGAACACCAGCATGACCACGGCCTGGATGATGATGTTCACCTGATCCTCGTCCCCCTCCTGGATGGCGAGCAGCGCGAAGACGATCGAGGCGATACCGCGCGGACCCAGCCACGCGACCGTGGCACGCTCGGGCCACGTGAGGCGGGAGGGCGTCGTCGCCAGGAAGACCGGGACGGCGCGGCCGAGCGTGAGGGCGATGAGCACCACCAGGGCCACGTCCCACTCCGGGCCCACCTGGATGACCAGCGCGGTGAGCTGGCCCAGCACGAACCAGATGGGCATGATCGCGAAGGTGGCCACACCCTCGGTGAACTCGAGCAGCTCGTGGAGCAGGTCCCCCACCACGGTGCGGAACACGAGCCCGGCGATGAACGCGGCCACGAAGCCGTTGGCGGAGACCTGCATGGCCAGGGTGTAGGCCAGCAGCGGGGTGGCCAGGGTGACCAGGCGCAGGGCGGGGATCTCCGCCCAGCCGTGGGTGTGGGCCAGGCGGATGCCCCAGCCCAGGGCGGCACCCACCACGGCACCCACCACGAGGGCCATGACGAGCGCGGGCACCAGGGCCACGAGCGCCTCCCCCGGGTCCTCGGCGTGCTCGCCCTGCCCCAGGACGGCCAGTCCGAAGAGGAAGAAGGGCGCCACGATGGCGTCGTTATAGCCGCTCTCCACGTTCAGCAGGTTGCGCACGCGCGCGGGGATCCGCCGGTCCTTGACCAGGGAGGAGGCCGGGGCGAGGTCGCTGGGCACCAGGATGCACGCGAGCACCAGGCACAGGGAGAGCCGCACGTCCGGGAGCAGGTAGGCGGCCACGAAGAACATGACGAACAGGCTCAGCGGCAGCGCCAGGAACAGCATGCGGAACACGGGGGTGCGGTTCTTGTGGGGGGCGTCCTTGATCTCCAGGGCGTCCAGGAACAGGAGGAGTGAGAGCACCACTTCCACGGTGCGTTCCACCCCGGTGCTGGTCAGGGACTCGATCAGCGGCTCCGAGGTCTCCCACCCGGCCGCCATGCCCAGCAGGATCAGGGCGATGGGCGCGGTCACGTACCAGCGGGTCATGCGCCCGGAGACGAGCGACCACACGACGATGGCGGCCAGGATGACGGAGGCCGTGAGGAACATGGGCGCGAGGCTCCGGATTCGTCGAGGGACGGGGTGTCAGCGGACGGCGGGCCAGGTGTCCCGGTGGGCGTCCGGGATCATTTTGCCACCTGCCCGGCGAGCCGACGCATGCGGCTCCGGGGTCACCTCCCGCCGTGCCCGGGGGCCCTGCCCACGCATCTCGGCCGCGGGGCGTGTCAGCCCTGGCGCGCCTTCATGCGGGGGTTCTTCTTGTTGATCACGTACGTCTTCCCGCGGCGGCGCACCACCTGCGAGCCGGGAATCTTCTTGAGGGAGCGGAGGGAGTTGCGGACCTTCACGGGGGTCTCCTTGCGTCGGGGCTTTTGCGAACGGTTCTCAGATTACCATTCGCGCCCCCGCACGGGACGACGACGCCGCACGCGGGCTCCCAAGCGCCCCGCACCCGGGCGGGGGCGCGAATGGTAATCTG
>NZ_RCOM01000113.1 GCF_003667225.1 Kocuria rhizophila | reverse complement strand
GTCGGGGTGGGTGCGAGTGGCACGAAATGTCTTGACGTGAGACTGCGTCTCAGGGCACACTGACACTCAAACACTGTGGTGCACACCACCCCTCGACCTGACACAGGAGCCCCGCGTGAGCGAACAGTCCTTCCCGTCCACCGTGACCATCGCCGTGACCACCCCGGTGCTGCCGGGACGTGAGAAGCCCATCGCCCTGGTCAGCCTGGACTCCACGGACCCCAACGGTCTCGTGATCTGGGGCTCCCAGGCCATGCGCGATCTGCAGCGGGAGCTCTCCGCGATCGACACCACGCAGGTGGAGGCCGTGGTCGTCACGGGCAACCAGAAGTCCTTCGGGGCCGGTGCCAACCTCAAGGAGATCCGTGCGGCGCAGCTGAGCGGCACCTCGGACGAGTACGTCGGCTCCGGCCACGACGCCTTCGGGGTGCTCGCGGAGATGGACGTGCCCACGTTCTCCCTCATCACGGGAGTGGCCCTGGGTGGCGGCTTGGAGCTCGCGCTGCACACCGACTACCGTCTCTCCACCTCCGGCAAGGCCCCCATGGGTCTGCCGGAGTGCCACCTGGGCTTCTTCCCGGGCTGGGGCGGTGTCCACCTCCTGCCCCACCTCGTGGGAGCGGAGGCCGCGCTGAACATCATCGTGACCGACTCCATGCGCGGCAAGAACCTCAACCCGGCCAAGGCCGCGGAGATCGGGCTCGTGGACGCCGTGCTCGAGGGCGCTCCCGGCTCGGAGCAGTGGGACACGTCCTGGCAGAACTGGGTGGTCGAGGTCCTCGAGGGCAAGCACGAGCCCCGCCGCACCACGGAGGACGCCCAGACCTGGGACGCCGCGGTGCAGAAGGCGGCCGCCAAGGCGGAGCAGGCCTGGCACGGCGCCGCTCCCGGCCCCGTGGCCGCCATCGAGCTCGTGGGCCGCGCCCGCACCGACTCCCGCCTGGAGAACGCGGAGGCCGCGGTCGAGGCGTTCAAGACCATCGTGCAGTCGGAGCCCGCGCGTGCCTCTCTCTACGCGTTCGAGCTCGTGAGCGCCCGCAGCAAGCAGGCCGCCAACGTCCCGGACGCTCCCGTGCGGGAGATCAAGAAGGCAGCCGTGATCGGCGCGGGTCTCATGGCGGGTCAGCTGGCGTCCCTCATCGCGCAGGGTGCCCGCATTCCGGTGGTCATGACGGACCTGGACGACGAGCGGCTGGCCGCCGGTGTGCAGCGCACCCGGGACCGGTTCACGGCCCAGGCCAAGAAGGGTCGCATGACGGAGGAGCAGGCCGAGCAGCTCGGCGCGCTCATCACGGGCGCCCGGAGCCCGGAGGACCTCGCGGACGCGGACTTCGTCATCGAGGCGGTCTTCGAGGAGCTGGACGTCAAGCGCCAGGTCTTCGCGCAGTGGGAGCCCGTCATCAAGGAGGACGCGATCCTCGCCACGAACACCTCCTCGCTGTCCATCACGGCCATGGGCCGGGACCTCCAGCACCCCGAGCGGCTCGTGGGCTTTCACGTGTTCAATCCGGTGGAGGTCACCCCGCTGCTCGAGATCGTTGCGGGCGAGAAGACCGACGACTCCACCCTGGCCACCGCGTTCGACCTCGCCGCCAAGCTGCGACGGATCGCGGTGCGGGTGGAGGACGCCCCGAGCTTCGTGGTCAACCGCGTGCTCACCCGCATGTTCGACGAGATCGGCCGCGCCATGGATGCCGGGGGAGACCCGCAGGCCGTGGACCACGCCCTGGATCCCATGGGTCTGCCCATGACCCCGCTGCAGCTGCTGGACTTCGTGGGTCCCGCGGTGCTGGTGCACATCACCCACACCATGAACGACGCCTACCCGGACCGGTTCACCCTCTCCCCGTGGCTCAACGCCGTGGCGGACGCCGGCCTCAAGAACACCCTGCCGACGCGCGGCGAGACGTCCGAGACCTACCTCTCCGAGGGTGCGAACGAGGCCCTCGAGCGCACCCGCCGGGACAGCGGCGTCGCCGCACAGTCCGGTGACGGCGCGGACGGCGAGCTGCTCACGCGCGTGCAGGATGCCCTCGCGGACGAGATCGGCCACATGTTGGACGAGGGCGTTGTCGCCACCGCCCGGGACATCGACCTCTGCATGATCCTGGGGGCCAACTACCCGTTCCACCTGGGTGGCATCACCCCGTACCTGGACCGCTGCGGCGCCGCCGAGCGTGTCCGGGGCGCCCGGTTCGACGCCGCCCAGCAGTAGCACTTTCCAGAAGGACTGAGGAGTCACCATGAGCAAGGACAGCACGGAGACCACTGGCATCACCATCAGCCACCCGGAGGACTTCCCCACGGGCACCCTGGAGCCGCACTACGACCTGAACGAGCCCCTGGCCACGGACGAGGCCGGGATCTTCGAGGGCATCACGGAGGAGGACCGCGCGCACCAGCTGCGGGCCAGGACCTTTGTGCAGGAGGACGTCCTGCCCGTCATCGCCGAGTACTGGGACCGCGGCGAGTACAACCTCGACCTCGTGCGCCGCATGGGCGAGCTCGACCTGCTCCGCGACGGCGTGGACGTGCCCGGCATGCCCCCCATGTCCAAGATGGCCGCCGGCCTGGTGGCCATGGAGCTCTCGCGCGGTGACGGCTCCATCTCCACGGTGTCCGGTGTCCAGGGCGGGCTGGCCATGCGCTCGATCGCCCTGTGCGGCAGCGACGAGCAGAAGCAGCGCTGGCTGCCGGACATGGCCACTGGCAAGCTCCTCGGTGCGTTCGCGCTGACCGAGCCGGCCCACGGCTCCGACTCCATCGGGCTCGAGAGCAAGGCCACCCCGGTGGAGGGCGGATACATCCTCAACGGCGCCAAGAAGTGGATCGGCAACGGATCCATGGGCGGGATCACCGTGGTGTGGGCACGCAGCGACGAGGACGGCGCCGTCCACGGGTTCGTGGTCCCCCAGGAGTCGGAGGGCTACACGGGCACCACCATGAAGGCCAAGCTGGCCCTGCGGGCCATCCACCAGGCTGAGATCACGCTCGAGAACGTCTTCGTGCCCACGGAGAACGTCCTGCCGCACGCCAAGAGCTTCCGGGACACCTCCGCTGTGCTGTTCGCCACCCGCATCGGGGTGGCCTGGGCCGCGGTGGGCCACGCCCAGGCGTGCTACGAGACCGCGGTGCACTACGCCAAGCAGCGCCACCAGTTCGGGCGCCCGCTGGCCGCATCGCAGATCGTGCAGGAACGGCTCACCCGCATGCTCAGCGAGCTCACCCAGATCCAGACCCTCGTGATGGCCATGGCCCGCAAGGAGGAGGCCGGGACGCTCAGCGGTCCGCAGGCCTCGCTGGCCAAGTACACCGCCACGCGCACCGCGCGCCAGGTGGCCTTGAACGCCCGGGACCTGCTGGGCGGCAACGGCATCCTCATGGAGAACCGTGTGGCACGGCACTTCGCGGACATCGAGGCCATCCACACGTACGAGGGCACCGAGACGGTCCAGGCGCTCATCATCGGCAAGTCCGTCACGGGGATCTCCGCCTACAAGTGACCCGGCGGGGTGTGCCCCGACCGCCGACTCCTTAGGAGCACCATGTTCGCCAACACCGAGCCCATGACTCCCCTGCGCTTCCTGGAGCGCAGCGCGGAGGTCTTCCCTGATCGCCGTGCGGTCGTGCACGGGTCCCGGGAGTGGACCTACCGGGAGTTCCAACGGGACGTGCACCGCTTCGCCACGGCGCTGCTGCCTCTGGTGGCCGGGGCGCAATCCCCCGGACCCGAGGGGTACCGCCGGGAGGAGGACCCGGCGGAGGGAACGTCCCGAGCGGCGTCGTCGACCAGCGAGGAGTTCCAGGGGGTGGATCTTCTGGAGCGGGACTGGCCCACCGTGGCCATGGTGGCCCCCAATGTGCCTGCCGCGCTCATGGCGCACTACGCGGTGCCCGCGGCCGGGGCCGTGCTGGTGCCGCTCAACCCGCGGTTGAGCGCTCGGGAACTGAACTACATCCTCGAGCACTGCGGGGCCCGCGTGGTCCTCGCGGACGTCTCAGCGCTGGAGACCGTGGCCGAGGCGCTCGCGAACCGTCCCGGGGTCGCACTGGTGCAGATTCCCGACGACCAGGCGGGCCTGCCGGCCGTGCGGGACGGGGTGGGAGCGGGCGTGCCCACGCTCGAGGAGTTCCTGGACGGCACGCCATCGGCTCCGCCCCAGACCGAGGGCACCGCCGGCGGGGCAGTGCGCTGGGCCGTGGCGGACGAGAACACGCCCATCACCCTGAACTACACCTCGGGCACCACGGGCAGGCCCAAGGGAGTGCTGTACTCCCACCGGGGGGCGTACCTGAACAGTCTGGGTGAGGTGTTCCACAACGGCTTCACGGGCGAGACCCGGTACCTGTGGACCCTGCCCATGTTCCACTGCAACGGGTGGTGCACCACGTGGGCCGTGACGGCCGCCGGCGGTACGCACGTGTGTCTGCGAGCGGTGCGCCCGGACGCCATCTGGCAGGCATTCGACCAGGAGGGCATCACCCACCTGTGCGGCGCCCCGGCGGTGTGCTCGGTGATCGTGGATGCGGAACAGGCGCACCCCCTGGAACATCCCATCCGCATCACCACGGCGGGAGCCCCGCCCGCGCCGAGCATCATCGAGCGCCTGGAGACCGCCGGTTTCGAGGTGGTCCACGTGTACGGGCTCACCGAGGTGTTCGGCCCCATCACCATCTGCGAGCCCCAGGAGCAGTGGCGGTCCCTGTCCGCGTCAGACCGGGCGCGGCAGATGTCCCGGCAGGGAGTTGCCATGATCCAGGCGGAATCTGCTCGGATCGTGGATCCCGACATGCAGGACGTCCCCGCAGACGGGGAGACGCTCGGGGAGGTCGTGCTCCGGGGCAACAACGTGATGATCGGCTACTACAGGGATCCAGAGACCACACGCGAGGCGTTCCGGGGCGGCTGGTTCCACACCGGGGACCTCGGGGTGATGCACCCGAACGGGTACATCCAGCTCACGGATCGCGCGAAGGACGTGATCATCTCCGGAGGCGAGAACATCTCCTCGATCGAGGTGGAGCAGGCGCTCTACTCCCACCCGGACGTTCTGGACGTGGCCGTGGTGGGGGTGGCCCACGAGAAGTGGGGGGAACGACCTGTGGCCCACGTGGTGCGGGCAGGCGGCTCCCAGGTCACGGAGGACGAGCTGCGTGAGCACGTGCGCTCGCAGCTCAGCGGATTCAAAGTGCCGGACACCGTGACCTTCAGCGACGAGCTGCCCCGCACGGCCACGGGCAAGGTACGCAAGAACTTGCTGCGCAACTGACGAACTTGGCGGCCCCAGTGCCGCTGGCACGGGACCACGCGCCGGCGGGGGAGGTTGCGCCCCAGCGAGGGAGCCCCACTGGGCAGGGCAAACGCCGTTTTGCACAGGTCAGCGGCCGTGTGTAATGTATTCCGAGTCGCCGCAAGGACGGACAGCCGAGAGCTGGCCTGGACGGTCGACCAGCCCCCTTCCTCCACAGGAACCAACCGCATGAGAACGTCGAGTTGCGGACCGGATGAGGAACGGATAAGCTAGTCGAGTTGCCAACAGGACAGCACGAGAGCTTCCGAATCACGGCAACGCAAACTTCCAATCCAAAGCCCTGGATCAGGGTTTAGATGTGGTGTGTTGTTTGTCAACTCAATAGTGTGTCTAGTTTGTTGATACCAGAAGTTTTATATTTTTGGTTGAGGCCCAGCATCTTTTTAGGTGTTTTCCCGTTTCCTGGGGGTGTTGGGTGTCAGCTGGGATCCCACCGTACCGCGTTTCGCGTGGTGGGTGGTTTCTGTTGAATTTTTTGACGGAGAGTTTGATCCTGGCTCAGGACGAACGCT
>NZ_RCOM01000112.1 GCF_003667225.1 Kocuria rhizophila | reverse complement strand
CAGTTCACCACGCACAGGTTCCGGCTCAGCTCCCCCCCCCCCGCCGACGCCGCCGCGCGCGCCGCGTCCCCGGCAGCCACCGCGCAGCCGGTCTTCGCCCGCCGCCCCCGCACGTACTTCGACGTGATCCTCGCGGCGTACTGCGTGATCCTGGTGCTCTCCAACATCGGCGCCACCAAGGGTGTGCAGTTCGGTCCGGTCATCACGGACGGCGGGTTCTTCCTGTTCCCCCTGGCCTACGTGCTGGGGGACGTGGTCTCCGAGGTCTACGGCTTCCGCGCGGCCCGCAAGGCGATCCTCACCTCGTTCTTCTTCGGGGCGTTCGCCTCGGTGGTGTTCTGGATCGTGATCATCCTGCCCCCGGCCCCGTTCTACGAGAACCAGGCAGCGTTCGAGGCGGTGCTGGGGCCCGTGCCGCTCATCGTGGTGGCGTCCCTGCTGGGCTACCTGGTGGGCCAGCTGCTCAACGCGTACGTGATGGTCAAGGTCAAGCAGCGCACCCAGGAGAAGCACCTGTGGGCGCGGCTGATCTCCTCCACCATGGTGGGCGAGCTGGTGGACACGGTCATCTTCTGCACGATCGCCGCGCCCATCATCGGCATCAACTCGTGGTCCGGGTTCCTCAACTACGTGCTCGTGGGCTACGTCTACAAGTGCCTCGTGGAGGTGGTGATCATGCCGGTCACCTACGCCGCGATCGCGTGGGTCAAGCGCCGCGAGCCCAGCTACTCGGAGCCCGTCCCGCTGCAGGGCTGAGCGCCCCAGGGAACGGCGCGTGCGGCGTCGTCGTGCGCTGCGCTCAGCGGTTCAGGTAGGCGAGCTGGGCGGCGATCGAGTGCTCGGCCGCGCGGCGCACCCCGGCGGGGACGTCCGCGTAGACGGCGTCCGTGACGGTCTCCACGCTCGCGGAGTCCCCCAGCTCGGCGACGACGCCGCGCACCTGCTCCAGCCGCTCCAGGCGGTGCTCCGCGAGCTCGTCGCACACGTCCTGCAGGTCCGGCAGCGGTGCGCCGTGGGCGGGCAGGCCCATGGCACTCGAGCGCTTGCCGAGCCGTTCGAGGGTGTGCAGGTAGTCGTCCAGGGTGCCGTCCGGGTGGTCGATCATGGTGGTGCCGCGGCCCAGGACGGTGTCGCCGGTGAGGATGGTCTCCGGCTCGTCGTGGTGCAGCAGGAGCGAGACGGAGTCCGAGGTGTGGCCCGGGGTGGCCAGCACGCGGATGCTCACGCCCGCGGCCAGCACGCAGTCCCCGTCCCGCAGGGGCTCGCCGCTGTCCCGGCAGAACTCGGGCAGGGCGGCGCGCACGGGGGCGCCGGTGATCTCGTGCAGGCGGTCGATGCCGTCCGTGTGGTCCCCGTGGCGGTGCGTCACCAGGATCAGCACAACCCTGCCGGTGGCGGCCACGGCCTGCAGATGGTCCTCGTCCAGGGGCCCCGGGTCCACGACGACGACGTCTGGTCCCGGCCACTCACCCCGTCCCTGAGCGGACGGGTGCTGGCCGTAGTTCGGGTGCTCGGGTCCGGTGCCGGGCGCGGAGAGGATCCAGGTGTTGGTGCCGTCCAGGGTCATGGGCCCGGGGTTCGGTGCCAGGATCATCCCGGCGCACGCGCTCACGCGGTGCAGCACGCCGGGGACGGTGAAGTCGGGCTGCGCGCTCATGCTCGGGCGCCCCGTTGCTCGGTCTCCGCGAGAACGACGACGCCGCTGCCGCTGGCTCGCGCGGCCCGGGTCACCGTGCGCGCGGGGCGGCAGAGCGGTCCCGTGGCCGGGATGCGCCTGGTCTCGCTCAACACGTGGGGCCCTCGAACCTGCGGATCCCTGAACCCCCGCCTGTTGCGGCAGAGGACCGGGTGGACCCACCGGGGCCGTGGATCCGCGTGCAGAGGACTCCCGGCGGGTTGAAGAAGTTCACGGCAGTCTAACGCGAGGGAAGGTCGTGCCAGGTCCGGGCGCACCCGCCTCAGCGCCGTACAGGCGGATGCACCACCGCGAGTGGATCACCGGAGCCGGCCCCGCGGCGTCGTCGTCAGGCGGTGGGCTGGACGGTGCCGTAGTAGGTGCCCAGGAACTCGTCCCGGTACTCGAAGTAGGTGTCCGCCTCGATCGCGGCGCGGGCGCCGGCCACGAGGTCCAGGACGAAGCGCTCGTTGTGGATGGACGCCAGGGTGGCGGCGTTGCGCTCCTTGGACTTGAACAGGTGCCGCAGGTACGCACGGGTGTAGTGCGTGCACGTGTAGCAGGGGCACGTGTCCGAGATGGGCGTGAAGTCCCGCTTGAAGCGGATGTTCGTGAGGTTGACCCGGCCGGTGGGGGTGTACACCGCGGAGGAGCGGGCCACGCGGGTGGGGGAGACGCAGTCGAAGGTGTCCACGCCGTTGTCGATCGCGGTGAAGATGTCGTCCGGCTCGGAGATGCCCAGCAGGTGCTTGGGGGTGTTCTCCGGCAGCTCCTCGGTGCACCAGCGCACGATCGTGCCCAGCTGCGACTTCTCCAGCGCGCCGCCGATGCCGAAGCCGTCGAAACCCATCTCCGACAGGTCCCGGCACGCCTTCCGCCGCAGGTCCTCGTACTGGGCGCCCTGGATCACGCCGAACAGCGCCTGGTAGGGCTTGTGGGCCCGCTCCTCCGTGAGCCGGCGGTGCTCCGCGAGGCAGCGCAGCGCCCACGTGCGGGTGCGCTCCAGGGCGGTCTCCTGGTACTCGCGGGTGTTGTGGAGGGTGGTGAGCTCGTCGAACGCGAACATGATGTCCGCGCCGATGTTGTGCTGCACCCGCATGGAGACCTCCGGGGTGAACCGGTGCAGGTCCCCGTTGAGGTAGGAGCGGAACCACACGCCGTCGTCGTCCACGCGCGCCATGCGCTTCTGGCCGGGCGCCATCTGGGAGTCCCCCAGGGGGTTGGCCACGGTGGACATGTCGATCACCTTGCCCAGCCCCGACCCCAGGGACATCACCTGGAACCCGCCGGAGTCCGTGAACGTGGGCCCGGGCCAGTTCATGAAGGTGCCCAGCCCGCCGGCCTCGTCCAGGACGTCGTCCCCGGGCTCGAGGAACAGGTGGTAGGCGTTGGCCAGCATGGCCTGCGCGCCCTCGGCCGCCATCGACTCCGGCAGCACGGCCTTCATCGCGGCCTGGGTGGCCACGGGGATGAACGCGGGCGTCTGGATCTGCCCGTGCGGCGTGGTGATGGTGCCCGTGCGGGCCTGGAACTGCCCGCCGTTCTCGCCCACCCGCTCCTCGGGAAGGGAGGGGCTTTCACGCAGCCGGGTGTGGAGCTCGAAGCTGAACGGGGGTGTGGGATCTGAGATGGGCACCCGACCATTGTGCCGGGTCCGGCGGTTGAACTGTTCCGGAGGTTCCCGGCGCAGCCTCCGGGTGACGCCCGGCAACTGGGCCGTTCCGCCCTGGCCTCCGCTGCCGCATCAGCGCTGCATCATCTATGATGCACTTCATGCGCACTACCGTGGACCTTCCTCCGGCCGTCCACCGGAGGGCGCGGGACCTCGCGGACCAGCAGGGGCAGTCGTTGTCCGCCGTGCTGGCGGACCTCGTGGTGAGAGGCCTCGCGGAGAGGAATGAGCCAGTGACGGTCTCGGTGGATCCCGTGACGGGGCTTCCCTCCCTCTCGCTGGCCCGGACTCTCACGGACGCGGATGTACGTGAGCTGCTGGACGAGGAGTGAGACCACATCTTCTCGACGCCAACGTGGTCATCGCGCTGGTCGTGACGGAGCACGAACACCACCACCAGGCGCGTACGTGGTTCCAGGACCAGGAGCGGTTGCTGCTGTGCTCGGTGGTTGAGGGCGCGCTCGTACGCATGCTTCTGCGTCTGGGGGAGCGAGGTGAGGCCGTGGAGCAGGTTCTGGTCGCGCTCCGCGACCACCCGAGAATCGACTTCCTGGCGGATTCGCCGTCCTACCTGGGCGTGCCGCTCGGAACGCTCACCGGCCACCGTCAGATCACGGACGAGTATCTCGTCATGCTGGCCAGCCACGCGGGGGCGAGACTCGCCACTTTCGACCGGGCGCTGAGCGTCAGGCACCCGGAGCAGGTCACGGCCCTGGCATGACATCGCCGTCCCTCCAGGACGGCGGAGACGCTCAGCGACCCCAGCCCGCGTGGGCGATCGCCTGGCGGATGAGGTCCTCGCGCCCGCCCTCGAACTCCTCCTGGACGTCCAGGGACAGCGCCTCGTCCGGGGTCATCCAGGACAGCTGCAGCGCGTCCTGGCGGGGTTCGCACTCGCCGCGCACGGGGACGATGTAGCTCAGGGCCACGGCGTGCTGGCGGTCGTCGGTCAGCCCGGTCTCGGACGGGGACGGGAAGAACTCGGACACCGCGAACGGCACGGTGGTGGAGGGCATCTGCGGCATGGCCAGCGGGCCCAGGTCCTTCTCCAGGTGGCGCAGCAGCGCGGCGCGCACGGTCTCCCGGTACATCACGCGCCCGGAGACGAAGGTGCGGACCATCCGGCCCTCGTCGTTGGCGGTGAGCAGCAACCCGATCTCGGACAGGCAGCCCAGCGGGTCCAGGCGCACGGGAATGGCCTGGACGTACACGATGGGCAGCGTGGCGCGGGCTCGGTTGAGGTCCTCCTCGCTGAGCCAACCAGGGTTCGGGTCCGGGGTGCGTACTGAGCTCATGCCTCGTTTCTACCCCCGCCACACCCCTGCGGGCCAGAGTCCTCCCGCGTGGCGGGCCCGGTTCAGCGGTCAGCCGAACGCGCGGCCGCCTCCAGCACGGTCCACGCCTGCACCTGGGTGCTCAGCTCCACGGGCGCGCCGGTGCGCTGCGCCTGGTTCGCGTGCTGGGACGGCTCCGGGGAGAACACCGCCACATTCTCGCCGCGGCTCGCGCCAGGAGTCGAGAAGTCCTCGTCCGGGTCGAACTCGCGCCGCCCGTCCCACAGGGCGTCCGCGGTGTCGCAGACCAGCGCCTTCGCCGTGCGGCGTGCCTCGGCGTCCAGCTCGGACGACGACGCCGCTTCGCCCAAATAGCGCGCCAGGATCCCCGTGAACAGCCCGGCATCCCCACCGCCCTGGCCCTTCAGCACGGGGCGGCCGTGGGGTCCGGGGACCGTGAACTCACGGGCGGCGCCGTGCACCAGGGCGGCGGCGCGGGAGAGCCAAAGCTGCTGCTCGTCCGGGTCCGTGACGGTTTCCGCGAGCTCCAGGGCCGCACCCAGCACCGGGCCGCTGTTGTACGTGTACACGTGCCGATCCACCGCCGTGATCTCCGAGCCGGAGCCGGCGGCGACCATGCGGATGCCGTCCAGGAACACGCCGCGCTCGGCGTCGAAGAGGGTGTCGAAGAGCCACGTGAGCAACGCGCGGGCCTCGTCCACCCGGTGCATCCGCAGGAACGTGAGGGCCACCGGGGCCGTGGAGGCGGTGTTCTTGTAGTCGCGGGTCATGTTCCACCACGCCCCACCGCCCAGGTTCTCGTCGCACCCGGACTCGAGCCGCTTGGCCAGCGCCACGCCGTCGTCCTGCACCGTGCGCGTGGTGCGGCCCGTGGCCGCGACGTCCTCGTGGCGCAGCCGGCCCAGGGCGAGGGACAGCCACGCCATGTCGTCGAAGAACACGTTGTTGGTCACCCGGCCACCGCTGTGCACGGCCATGCCTCGCAGCAGCTGGTGCGCGCGGGACCGGGAGCGGGCGGCGTCGTCGTGCTGGCCAGCCGAGCGCTCGCGGGCGGCGGCGTCCACGAACGCCTCCAGCAGGTGCGCCTGCCACCAGTAGTGCCACGGGCCCCGGCGCGGGTGCGGGAACGCGACGGCGCCCAGGTACGTGCCCGGCACGCGGAACGCGCGGGAGCCGAACAGCCGGTCCACGGAACGGGCGGCCGTGGCGGCACGGAGGGCGGGGGACTCGGACATCGCGGGGCTCCTGCGGGACGTGGC
>NZ_RCOM01000111.1 GCF_003667225.1 Kocuria rhizophila | reverse complement strand
GGCTCCGGCTGTCCGGCGGAGCCCTCGAGGGAGTCCAGCACCCGGGGGCGGGGCTGCGGTTCCCTGGCCTTTCGGGGGCGTGCCGGCTTGGCGGAGTCGTTCTCGGCAGGTTCCTGGGAACGCGACACGGGATCAGGCCTGGATCTCGCGGCGTCGGATTCCCGAGATCTGACGGGAGACCCAGCGGACAGCGGGACGGGGAAGGTGGCGCATGGTGGTGGCCATGACCTTGTAGCGCAGCGTGGGGATGGAGATGACCTTGCCCCGCGCGATGTCCGCGAGGGCCTCCTCCGCCAGGCGGTCCGCGTCCAGCCACATGAAGTCGGGGATCGAGGAGCCGGCGATGCCCGCGCGGCTGTGGAACTCGGTGCGGACCCATCCCGGCAGCAGGGCAGTGACCTGGACTCCCGTGCCGTGCAGCTCCACGGCCAGGGACTCGGTCATGTTCGTGGCGTAGGCCTTGATTGCGGAGTACTCGCCCATGGTGACGTATCCGGAGACGCTCGACACGTTGACGATCCACCCCGTTCCACGGGCGGTCATCGCGCGGGCCGCCGCGCCGGAGAGGCGCGCCACTGCGGCGCACATGACGTCGAACCCCATCTCGTGCCGGCTGAAGTCCTCGTCCGCGTAGGGAGTCTTGACGGAGAAGCCCGCGTTGTTGACCACCATGTCGACCGGGCGGTCGGGGTCCTCGATGCGCCGCGCGACCCTGGCGAGGTCCTCCGCGACGGCCAGATCGGCCCCCACGGTCTCGACGTGGATGCCGTGCTCGTCAGTGAGGTCGTTCGCCGTGCGGGCGAGGCGGTCCTCGTCCCGTGCGACCAGGATCAGGTTGAAGCCCCTGCGGGCGAGGGAGCGTGCGAACGCGGCACCGATGCCTGACGTCCCACCGGTCACGAGAGCGGTAAGCATGCCCCCAAGATACACTACGGTAGGCGTAGCGTTGAGTGGACCTGCGGGCTGACCTGCGGGGAGCTGCGCGGAGGGGGTCCGCAGTCTGCTGCCCCGGGCCGGGCGGCCCACGCCCTGGACCGGGCGGGCCACGGATGCCCACGAGGTGGCGGCGTCGCCTCCGGCGGGGGTGCGTGGTCGGCCACGTGGTGCGGCGGCGCGCCCGGTGGGCCGGTGCCCGCCGCGCGGGTGGGGTGCGGTGGTCCTGGTGGCCTGCCGTGGCGGACGACGCCGCCCGCTCCCGTCTGCGGCGGAGCGGGCGCTCCCCGGGCCTGCACCGCGCCCCGCCCACGGACCGAGGGCGGTCCGCCCACCGCCCGTGAATCGCCCGTCCACTGCCTGTGAACCAACCGCACCGACACCCGGAGGATCCCCGTGACCGACAGCGCCAGTGCTCCAGCATCGCGCCCGTCGCCCCCCGAGCCGGACCCGCAGGCCGTCGCGAGTGAGTCCGTGGACCCCCGCACGGCCCGGACCGACCGCAGGATTGTGGCCGGGGCACTGCGCCTGCTCCGGGAGGGTGGTCCGCAGCGGGTGACGATCGAGGCGGTCTCGGCACTCACAGGCGTGGCCAAGACCTCGATCTACCGGCGCTACGACAACAGTCCTCAGCTGCTCGAGGCGGCCCTCAGGCACACGGCCGCGGCGGCGGGCTCCCTGCCGGAGGGCGCCACGTGGGAGCAGGCACTCACGGAGGCGGTGGAGCTGCTGCTGCGGGACATGGGCCTGGGTGTGGCGATCACGCTGCTGCAGGAGCCCGGGTCAGCGACGGCCCAGGTGCTGCGCTCCTCGGTGGTCCGCCCTCGGATGGATGCGCTGCGTTCCCTGCTGCAGCGGGACCGGGACCGCGGGCTGATCCGGGCCTCCGTGGATCTGGACATGGTGGTGGACTTCATCCTGGGTGCGGCGTACGCCCACGTGGCGCGGTACGGATCACTGGACGAGCAGTGGACAGAGCGCGTGCACCGGGCCGTGACCGACCTGATCTGCGTCCCCCCGGACGAGGACTAGAAGACGTCCCGTTCGTCCGGGCGCTGCGCCAGGTAGGACTTCACGTAGTCCTGCGCCGCGGCCGCGGTGGCCACGTCCTCGCCCGCCTTCTCCGACATGAACCAGCGGTGCTCCAGGACCTCGTGGATGATCTGCGCAGGTTCGCGCTTGCGGTGCAGCTCGGCGGGGACAGCGGACATGATGGGCGCGAAGATCTCGCGCATCCACAGCTGCGCCGTGAGGTCCTCGGGAAGACCCGGGTACAGGGCGTGACCGAACTGGTCGATGTCCGTGAGGATCCGCCGGGCCTGGTTCTCCTGGGTGTTCAGTCCCGTGAGGTGCAGGAGCCTGCGGCTGTGGTGCCCGGGCTCCACCACCCTCGGACGCAGGTGCACGCGGCCGGCCTCGTCGGAGTCCAGGGAGGCCTCCTCCACGTCGAATCCGAGGTCGTTGAGCCGCTCCACCCTGGCCTGGACGCGCCAGCGCTCCGCCACGGAGAACACCTCGGTCGCAGTCAGCTCCTCCCACAGGCCGTTGTAGGTCTCCACGAGCCGGTCCGAGACGACGAACGGGTCCACGGACCCGGGGTCCACCCCCTCCTCCGAGAGCCGCTGCTGCATGTGCTCACCGGCCAGCAGGTCCATGATCTCCCCGGCCACGTTGGTGCGGGCGAGGTCGATGTCGTACTCCCGCTGCCCGCGCGTGAGCCGGGGATGCAGCTCACCGGTCTCCGCGTCCACGAGGTAGGCGGCGAACTCCCCGGCGTCCCGGCGGAACAGCGTGTTGGACAGCGAGACGTCCCCCCAGTAGAAGCCGGACAGGTGCAGCTGCACGATCAGCAGGGCCAGCGCGTCCACGAGACGCTCGATGGTCCCGGGGGAGGGAACCTGCTCGAAGATCGCGCGGTAGGGCAGCGAGAAGCTCAGGTGGTCGGTCACGAGGGCCGCCGGCAGCGGCTCACCGTCCGGTGCGCACCGGTCCGTGACGACCGAGTCCGGGACCACCGAGGGGGTTCCCATGCGCTGCAGCCTCCGCAGCAGTCCGTACTCCCGCCGGGCGTAGTGCGCGGTGGTCTCCTTCACCGCCACCACGCGCTCACCCACGCGGGCGAAGCGCACCACGTGACGGGACAGCCCGCGCGGGTACGCGGCGAGCACCTCGGGCGGCCAGTTCTCGAGCGGCACGTCCCACGGCAGCTCGAGCAGCCCGGGATCGGGGAATGCCGTGCTGATGGACACGCCGCGCGGCGGGTGCGCCGGGGCCGAGGTTCCCGGCTGCTGGGTGTCGGCCATGTCAGCCGGCGTGGCCCAGGGCCCGAGCACGACGCCGCACGAGGCCCGCGAGTGCCTCGGCGAGGGTCGCGGGATCCGCCATCCGCCACGGCGCCACGGAGTCCTTGGCGCCCACCTTGATGCCCACGTCGCGAGGGCCCAGGACGGCCAGGGCGTCCTCGTCCGTGTCGTCGTCCCCGGCGAAGACCGTGACGTCCGGGCGCACCGCGGCGCGGATGGCGTCGAGGCCGTCGCCCTTGGTGGCGCTGAGCACCGAGCACTCGACCACCTGCTGCCCCGGGGTCACGCGCAGCCCCGGCACCGCGGCATAGGCGTTCCTCATGTCGGCCAGGGCGCGCTGCGCCACCTCCGGATCGGCGATGGGGCGGGTGTGGAACGCGACGCCCGCGGGCTTGTGCTCGGCCCGCGAGCCCGGGTAGCGCGCCACGATCGCCTCGGTGTCCGCCACGGCACGCGCCAGGAGCTCACGCTGCTGCGGGTCCAGGACGATCTCGGTGCCGCCGTCCGCGCCGGGGGCCGCACCGAGATCCACCTCGGCACCGTGCGATCCCGAGAGCACCATGGCGCGGTCAGGATCCACCACGGTGCGCAGGAAGTCGAGAGGACGCCCCGAGATCACGGCCACCGTGGTGCGGGGCAGCCGTGCCAGGGCATCCAGGGCGTCCCGGGCCGCGGGCAGGGGACGCGAGTCCTCGGGGCGTTCGGTGAACGGAGCCAGGGTGCCGTCGAAGTCCAGTGCCACGAGCAGGCTCTCGGCCTCCGCCGCGGCGTCGAGCGCGTCCTCGACCCCGTCACCCACGGTCGGCTCCGCTCGGGGCGTCACCCGGCCGTGCGGCGTCGTGCTCCGGTCCGCCCGCGCCGCCGGCGTGGGATGAGAGGTCGTCCAGGAAGCGCTGGGACCAGTCCACGACGTCGTGCGTGAGGACCTGACGGCGCATGGACGCCATCCGCTTGCGGGCCTCGGTCGCGGGCATGTCCCGCGCGTGCAGGATGGCCTCCTTGAGACCGTCAATGTCGTGCGGGTTGACCAGGATGGCCTGCTTCAGCTGCTCGGCCGCACCCGTGAACTCGGACAGCACGAGCGCGCCGGAGCGGTCCCGGCGGGCGGCCACGTACTCCTTGGCCACGAGGTTCATCCCGTCCCGCAGCGCGGTCACGAGCATGACGTCCGCCGCGAGGTACAGCGCCACCATCTCCTCGAACGGGTACCCGTGGTGCAGGTAGCGGATGGCGGTGTGCGAGATGGTGTCGTGCTGGCCGTTGATCCGGCCCACCATGCCCTCCACGAGCTCGCGCAGCTGGCGGTAGGAGTCCACGCGCTCGCGGGACGGGCTGGCTACCTGGATCAGCACGGAGTCCTCCACCGTGATCTCGCCGTCGTGCAGCAGCTCCCCGTAGGCCTTGATGCGGTGCCGGATGCCCTTGGTGTAGTCCAGCCGGTCCACTCCCAGGAAGATGGTCTCGGGGTTGCCGAGCTCCTCGCGGATCTCCCGCGCCCGCGCCTGGACCTGGGGGTCGTCGGCGAGCTCCTGGATGGAGTCCACGTCGATCGAGATGGGGTAGGACTCGGCGTGCACGGTCCAGGTGGTCCCCTGGCCGTCCGCGGTGTCCTCCGACATCACCGCGGTGCCCTTGGTGAACTGCGCACCCAGGTACTTGCGCGCGCACCGCTGGAAGTTCTGGGCGTCCCCGGGACGCTGGAAGCCGATGAGGTCCGCGCCCGTGAGCCCGTCCAGCACGGCCCGGCGCCACGGCAGCTGGGAGAAGATCTCGGTGGGAGGGAACGGGATGTGGTTGAAGAACCCGATGGTCACGTCCGGGCGCAACCGGCGCAGCATGCGCGGCACGAGCTGCAGCTGGTAGTCCTGCACCCACACGGTGGCGCCCTGCGCGGCCGTCTCGGCGGCCGTGCGCGCGAAGCGCTCGTTGACGCGTCGGTAGGCGTACCACCAGGTGCGGTGGAACTCCGGGGGTGCAATCACGTCGTGGTACAGCGGCCACAGCGTGGCGTTGGAGAAGCCTTCGTAGTAGCGGGTGACCTCCAGCTCGCTGAGCGTCACTGGAACCAGGTGGAAGACGTCGTGGTCGAACGGCTCCAGGGTCTCGTCCGGGGCGCCGTGCCAGCCGATCCACGCGCCGTCGCGCTGCGCCATGACCGGGGCGAGCGCGCTGACCAGGCCGCCGGGGGAGCGCCGCCAGGTGCTGCTGCCGTCCTCGGCCACGTCCCGGTCCACGGGGAGCCGGTTGGAGACCACGACGAAGTCGTAGCCGTCCCGGGGGACGGCCACCTCTTCCATGGATTGTTCTGCACTCATGCTGGTTCCCTTCCCGCGTACCGGCTGGTTTCCCTCCATCCTAAGTGGGCGTACCACCGCCGGGCAGGGGCGGCGCGTTCCGGGGAGGCCCCTGGGTGCCCGCTGAGTCGTGGGCGACCCCCGGGCCGGGTACCCTGAGGACGAGTTGTCGACACCCCGCCACGCCCCACGGAAGGACACCTGGCCCCCATGGTTTCCAAGAACAACAATGCCGGTTCCTCACCGGCGGACGCCCGAGAGCGGGCCCGGCAGATCGCCGACCGCCAGGCGCGCCGCCACAGCGGACGACCCCTCGGCCTGATCCTGGGCATCGTGGCCCTGATGCTGGCCATCGTGCTGATCATCGGGCTGGTGATGTGGCAGAACAGCAAGTCCAAGATCCCCGAGGCCGGCCCCGTGCCCGCGAGCGCCAACCAGTACGGCGGCATCACGGTCACCAAGGACGGCATCCCGCAGAACACCTCGGACGTCGAGGAGCGGGACCTCTCCACCCTCCCAC
>NZ_RCOM01000110.1 GCF_003667225.1 Kocuria rhizophila | reverse complement strand
GCTTCAGATGTGTATAAGAGCCAGCCCATCCGCGCCCGCCGCCCCGGAGGTGCCGCTCGCCCCGGAACCGCCGGAGGCGTCGTCGTCCGAGTCCAGGCGCGAGATGGAGAAGGCCGTGCTGAGGATCAGCACCAGCGCGGCGGCCACGGCGAGCCATAGCAGCGACCTGCTCCGCCCTCCCCGTTCGGCGCGGTGCGCGGCACGGTGTTTGCCTGGCTCGGTCATGTCGGTGTTCCCCCGTCCCGTGGGGGGAACACCGGGAGGACCCCGTAGAACGGTCACCCCCGGCGCGCCCCCGCACGCGGCAGCTGTGTCAGGACCCCCGTGCCGGGGTGCTGCCACGCCCCGACGTCCCTTCCGGGCACCACCCTACGGTGTCACGGGTCACACGGTGTGGATCCCGGGTCAGCCGAGGCGGGAGAACGGTTCGGCGTACTCGTAGGAGCCGCGCGGGCCGCGGTACTCGTCCGGGGTCGCGACGACGCCGTCCCCCAGGGGCACCGCCTGGAAGAACTCGCCCCACTCGGGCTCCCCGGTGATTCCGAGCCGGGAGGCCGGGACGAAACCGAAGCGTGAGTAGAACTCCGGGTCGCCCAGCAGCACCAGGACCGGCTGCCCGGCCTCGGCGGCGCGCTCGACCAGGGCGCTCATGAGCCGTGAGCCGACGCCCTCGCCCTGCCGGGCCGGGTCCACGGCCACGGGACCGACACCCAGCACGGGCTCGCCCGCGCAGCGGCCCCACGTGGCCATCGCGAAACCCACGAGGTCCGCGCCGTCGTGGGCGGTCAGCGCGAAGCGGGGGTCGTGGGCGGGAGAATTGCGCAGCCAGCCCACCAGCGTGGCCTCGCCGGGGGCGCCGTCCGCCTCCACGGGCGGGGCACTGTGCTCCGCGTCTGTGAAGGCGCGGGCCACGAGGGACCGGACAGCAGCAAAATCGCGGGGGTCTTCCGGGCGGACGTCGATGCTCATGCGTTCATTCTCCCCGGGGCGGGTTCAGCCGAGCACGTCCCGCAGGTACGGTGCCGTGGCGCCGTCCGAGTGCGCGGCGACGTCGTGCGGGGTGCCCGCCGCGACCACCCGGCCGCCGTCGGCTCCCGCGCCGGGGCCCATGTCCACCACGTGGTCCGCCTGGGCGACCATGCGCATGTCCAGCTCGGCCATGACCACCGTGTTGCCCGCGTCCGCGAGCCCCTGCAGGTGGTTCATGAGCCGGTCGCTGTCCGCCGGGTGCAGCCCCGCGGTGGGCTCGTCCAGCACGTAGAGGGTGTCCCCGCGGGAGGCCCGCTGCAGCTCGGACGCGAGCTTGACCCGCTGGGCCTCACCGCCCGAGAGCTCCGTGGCCGGCTGGCCCAGCCGCAGGTAGCCGAGCCCCACGTCCCGCAGCACGCCCAAGCTGTGGTGGATGGAGTCCTCACCCTCGAAGAACGCGTGCGCCTCGTCCACGCTCATGCCCAGCACGTCCGCCACGGAGCGCCCCCGCCACAGCACCTCCAGGGTGCTCGCCTTGTACCGGGTGCCGTGGCAGTCCGGGCACGGGGCGTACACGCTGGGCAGGAACAGCAGCTCCACCATCACGCTGCCCTCGCCCTCGCACGTGGGGCAGCGCCCGCCCACCACGTTGAACGAGAACCGCCCGGCCTTGTACCCGCGCTCCTTGGCCTCGTCCGTGGCGGCGTAGAGCTTGCGGACGTCGTCGAACAGCCCCGTGTAGGTGGCCACGTTGGAGCGCGGCGTGCGGCCGATCGGCTTCTGGTCGATCACGACGACGCGCCGCACGCCTCCCGGCACCGAGGTGACCTTCCCGCGGACGTCCTCGGCGGCGTCGTCGGCCGTCAGCAGGTCCGACTCCGGATCGCCCGTGATCTCCTGGGACTCGCCCGTGCGCTGGCCCAGTCGCTCGCGCACGAGGACCGGCAGGGCCTGGCTGACCAGGCTGGACTTGCCGGAGCCGGAGATGCCCGTGACGGCGGTGAGGCACCCGGCGGGGAAGCTCACGTCCAGGCCGCGCAGGTTGTTGCGGGTGACCTCTTCGAGGGCGAGCCATCCGCGCGGCGTGCGCGGTGCGCGGGCTGCGGGAGCGGTGGCCTGCTCCGGGAAGAGGTAGCGGCGCGTCGCGGACTCGGGAACGTCCGCGAGGCCCCGGGGATCCCCGCTGTAGAGCACGCGCCCGCCGCGCTCGCCGGCGTCGGGGCCGATGTCCACGAGCCAGTCCGCCTCGTGGATCACCGTGAGCGAGTGCTCCACGATGAACAGGCTGTTGCCGCGGTCCTTGAGCCCGTGCAGGATCCCGATCAGCGCGTCCAGGTCACGGGGGTGCAGACCCGCGGAGGGCTCGTCCAGGACGTACGCCACCCCGAAGAGCTTGGAGGAGAGCTGCGTGGCCAGGCGCAGCCGCTGCCGCTCACCCCCGGAGAGCGTGGGCGTGGTGCGGTCCAGGGAGAGGTAGCCCAGGCCCAGGTCGATCATGGGCTGCAGCCGCGCCACGAGGTCCGCGGCCAGGCGCTGGGCGGCGGCACGCTTCTCCACCGAGAGGTTCGGGGTGCGCCGGACGTCCGGGGCGGCGTCGTGCGAGGCCCCTCCCTGCGCCACCCGCGAGGCGGTGGAGGCCGCGCGGGACTCGGCGTCCAGCACGTGGTCCGTCAGGTGACCGGCCTCGCTCGGGGTCCAGCCGTCCGCGGCCACGGCGCGTGCAATCTCCGCGAGGCGCGCGAGTGGGAGGTGCGAGAACGCGGCGATGTCCAGGCCCTCGAATGTGACCGACAGGGCCTCCTTCTTGATCTTCTTGCCGTGGCACTCCGGGCACAGCTCGCTGGTGAGGTACTGGGCCGCGCGCTTCTTGGTGCTGGGGCTCTTGGCGTTGGCGAAGGTGTCCAGCACGTAGCGCCGCGCTCCGATGAACGTGCCCTGGTAGGTGGGCTCCACACCCTCTTGCTGGGCCTTGCGCGTCTGGTTGGGGCTGAGCCCGCGGTACACGCCCACCGTGGGGCGCTCTTCGGTGTAGAGGATCCAGTCGCGGTCCCTCTGCGGGAGGTCCTTCCAGGGGGTGTCCACGTCGTAGCCCAGGGACACGAGGATGTCCCGCTGGTTCTGTCCCGCCCACGCCACGGGCCAGGAGGCGACGGCGCGCTCGCGGATGGTCAGGGACGGGTCCGGGACCATGGAGTCCTCGGTGACCTCGTACACCCGCCCGATGCCGTGGCAGGTGGGGCACGCGCCCTGCACGGTGTTCGCGGAGAAGTCCTCCGCGTAGAGCATCCCCTGCCCCGGCGGGTACCACCCGGCACGCGAGTACAGCATCCGCACCAGGCTGGACAGGGTGGTCACGGTGGCTACGTCCGAGCGCGCGCCGCCCCCGCCCCGCTGCTGCTGGAGGGCGACGGCGGGTGGCAGCCCCTCGATCACGCCCACGTCCGGGACGCCCGCCTGATCGATGAGCCGCCGCGCGTACGGCGCCACGGACTCCAGGTAGCGCCGCTGCGACTCCGCGAACAGCGTGCCGAACGCGAGCGAGGACTTCCCCGAGCCGGACACCCCCGTGAACACCACGATGGCGTCCCGGGGCAGGTCCAGGGAGACGTCCCGGAGGTTGTTCTGGCGCGCGCCGCGCACCACCACGCCGTGCTGCCAGGGTGCGGTGCCGTTCTGCTGAGTAGTCACTCTGGCCACGCTACCGCCGCGTGCTCCCGGTCGACGCCGCCAGGAGCTGCTGTCAGAGCAGGATCACCAGCAGCACCATGATCGCCACGATCACAGCGAACGTGATGGCCCAGTTGCGGGCCACGCTGCGGTTCTCGTTCCGCGTCTCCTCGCTGTTGGGGTCGCGCGGAGCGTGGCGCTCGCTGCCCACCCCGTAGTACAGCTCGTTGGTCGACGGCTGGCGCGGGGGAACCGGCGGGCCGTAGTCGTCGGGCGAGCCGGCGGAACCGGGCGCGCGGGCGGCGTCGTACCCGTCCTGGGGCTCGTGGCGGGAGTCAGGGTGGCCCGGGGTGCTGCCCGGATCCCAGGTCTCCCGCGCCGCGCCCGCGCCGGGGCCCGCGATCGAGTCGCGCACGGGCACGCCCTCTCCGGGGTAGCGCCCGCTGGGCTGGGAGGGCTCGTCCAGTTCGTCGTCGTCCAGCATCTCGGAGGCGGGAATGCTGGTGGTCGTGACCGCAGGGCCCTGGGACAGCACGGGATCCTGCGGGGATGGGCGGGAAGCTGACGCGGGCGACGACGACGCCCCGCCGTCCTGCGCGCTCGTGGCCGCCGCGCGCAGCACCTCGGAGAACCGGGTCAGGGGGCCCTTCTGCGCGCGCCCGGCGCTCTGGGCGACCTGGTCGGCGCGGTCCGCGACGGAACGCAGCACCGCGGCGTCGGAAAGTCCGAGATCCCGCGCCGCCATGGCGAGTTCCAGGGGCGGCCGCGAGGGGTCCGCGGTGGTGGCCCACTCCAGCAGACCGGTGCGGACGGGGGAGGACAACGACTCCCGCAGAGCGGGCCGCAGCGCCGGGACGTCCGCCAGCGCGAGCAGCTCGAGCGGCGGGGTGCTCCCGTAGCCGTGGGCCGCCTGGTCCAGCGGGCCGCGGTGGCCGAAGAGGGCGGCGAGCATGGCGGCCGCCGCGTACCGGTCCTCCACGGTGCCTGCGTCCGAGGCGCGGCGCACCAGTTCCGCCTGGGCGGGGGAGCCCGCCTGACGGACCTTCTCCAGCAGTGCGGGGTCCGCGCGCACCAGCCGCGCCGGTTCCTGCAGGGCCCGGGCGAGCTCCGGATCCAGTGAGTCACTCATGACGTCCGCCTTTCTCAGTCGTGGGGAAAGCCTACGGGAGGCCGAGAGTGCAGTGCGGGGCTAGGGTGATCGACTGTGACCCACACCCCCTCCGCGCCCACGCGCAAGGCCCCCGGCATCCTGCTGGCGGTGCTCATGGCCGCGATGGCCGCCGGGCCGGTGTTCAACTACGGGGTGGGTGCGCTCAGCGCCACCATCGTGGAGAGCTACGGGATCACCGAGGGGCAGTACGGGTTCATCATCACCGCGGTGTTCGTGATGGCGGGTCTCGCGGCGCCGCTGCTGGGGGTGCTCGCGGACCGCATCGACACCCGCGTGCAGCTCACCCTGATCTTCGGGGGCGTGCTGGTGGCGTTCCTGCTCAGCGCCACGTGGCAGTCCTACGCCGTGCTGCTGGTCGCGGCCCTGATCGCGGGGCTCGCGCAGTCCTTCTCCAACCCGGTGACCAACCGGATCGTCGCGCAGCGTGTCCCGCTGACCCAGCGCTCCGCGTGGATGGGGTGGAAGCAGTCCGGGGTGCAGGTGGGCCTGCTGGTCGCGGGCCTCACGTTCCCCGTGGTGGGCGCGGCGCTCGGCTGGCGGGGCGCCGCGCTGTTCGGTGCGCTGCTGTGCGTTCCCCTGCTCGTCACGGGGTGGAGCGTGGTCACCCGGCTGCAGCGCCGCGCCCGCGAGAGCACCCCGACGACGACGCCGCCCGCTCCTACCGTCGCGGGCCCCGGACGGGAATCCCGGGAACGCACCGTGGGAATCCCCGGGCCGCGCGCGGTGGGCGCGGGAGTCATGGCAGGGAGCGCCGCGGCGTCGTCGGGCGCGCTGCCGCCTGCGGTGTGGCTGCTGACGCTGACGTCCTTCCTCAACGCGGTGGGCACGCAGGGCGTGAACGTGTACGCGTCCCTGTTCGCGGTGCGGGCCATGGGGTACACGGTCACGGTGGCCGGGCTGCTGCTGGGCGTGATGGGAGTGATCGGGATCGGAAGCCGGATCGGGTGGGGCCGGGTGACCGGGAGGCTGGGCAGACCCGCACCGCTGATCCAGGTCATGAGCCTGGGCGGGATCGTGGGGCTCGGGCTGCTCGTGCTCGCGGAGAGCACGCAGCAGCACTGGCTCATGTGGCTGGGCGTCGCCTTCCACGCAGCACTGCCCCTGGCGGCGAACGTGGTGATCAACTCGGGCATCGTGGCCGCCGTGCCCAAGGAAAGGATCGGGGTGGCGTCCGGACTGGTGGCCACCGGGATGTACCTGGGCTTCGCGCTCGGGCCCGTGGTGGTGGGCCAGCTCGTGGACCTCACGGGGGCGTTCACCGCCGGCTGGACCGCGGTGGCCGGAGCGTACGTGATGTGCTTCGTGGCGGCGGTGGTGGTGGGGCGGGGGGA
>NZ_RCOM01000010.1 GCF_003667225.1 Kocuria rhizophila | reverse complement strand
CGTGAGCACACCCCCCGACAAGCACGACGACGAGTCCCCCGAGTGCCCCTGGGCCTCCCGCCCGGCCACGGGTGAGCACGAGCGGCTCTCGCCGCCCGCGCCCATGATCGAGCTGGACACACCGCCGCAGGAGGACGCCGTCAAGCCCCTCGGGCCCCGCCGGCTCGCGCGGCTGCAGCGTGAGATGGCCGAGCACGCGCGGCAGCTGCAGGAGACGCCGGCGCAGAACGGGGGCGAGCAGGTGGACGACGCCCTGCTCGCAAAGCAGCATCGGCTCGCCGAGCTGGCCCTGCGTGCAGCCGCGGCGAACGAGCAGGACCGGCGGGACGCCGACGCGTGGCCGGACGTGCTGCTGGGAGCGGTCCCGCTGCAGTAGAGACCGTACTTGTTGATGTACTGCACCACGCCGTCCGGCACGAGGTACCAGACCGGCTTGCCCGCGGCCACCCGGGCGCGGCAGTCCGTGGAGGAGATCGCCATGGCCGGGACGTTCAGCAGGGACACGCTCTCCGATCCCACGGGGGCGGAGAGCACGTGCCCGGGGCGGGTCACGCCCACGAACCGGGCCAGGCGCCACAGCTCCTCGGCGCCCTTCCACGTGAGGATCTCCGCCATGGCGTCCGCGCCCGTGATGAAGAACAGCTCGGCGTCCGGGCGCTGGGCGTGCAGGTCCCGCAGCGTGTCGATCGTGTACGTGGGCCCGTGCCGGTCCACGTCCACGCGGGACACGGTGAAGCGCGGGTTGGACGCCGTGGCCACCACCGTCATGAGGTAGCGGTGCTCGGCGTCCGTGACGTCCTGCCCCGCCTTCTGCCACGGCTCACCCGTGGGCACGAAGACGACCTCGTCCAGGTCGAACACCGCCGCGACCTCCGACGCGGCCACGAGGTGCCCGTGGTGGATGGGGTCGAAGGTGCCGCCCATGACCCCCAGCCGGGTCCTGCCCGGGATGCGCGGGGGAATGGTCAGCTCCGTCTCGGCCGTGACCACCGGGGCGCTCGTGGGATTCACTCCAGGCGGTCCGGTGTCAGTGGCGCGGTGCGGCGTGCACGCTGTCGAGCATGGCCTGCTCGTCCGCGGGCAGCTGCGAGGGATCGTGGTATTCGCCGACCACGGGGGCCTTGCCGCGGGAGGAGAAGGACATGGCGGCCAGCAGGCTCACCACGAAGAGCACGAACGCCACGATGCCGAACACCGGCGCCATGGAGAGCAGCTCCTCGTTCACGTGGTGGGCTCCCTCGGAGGCCACGAGGGTGGCGTTGGACAGCAGGTGCAGCGAGCTCATGCGTTTCCCTTCTCGGACCGGCGGCGCCGGTGGTGTGGTGCGGCGGACGTCTGTCGCGCCACGTCCGTTCCATGGTACGTCTCAGGGGCGCACGTGACCGTCACCCTGGACTACCCACTTGGTGGTGGTCAGCTCCTCCAGGCCCATGGGGCCGCGCGCGTGCATCTTCTGCGTGGAGATCCCGATCTCCGCACCGAGTCCCAGCTGGCCGCCGTCCGTGAACCGCGTGGACGCGTTGACCATGACCGCGGCGGAGTCCACCTCGGCGGTGAACCGCTCGGCGTTGGCGAGGTCGTTGGTGATGATCGCCTCGGTGTGGCCCGTGGAGTAGCGGCGGATGTGCTCGATTGCCGCGTCCAACGAGTCCACCACCTTCACCGCCATGTCCATGTCCAGGTACTCGGTGGCCCAGTCCTCGTCCGTGGCCTTGAGGTGGTCCGAGCCCGGGGGCAGCAGCGCGGCGGCGCGGTCGTCCACGTGCAGGGTCACGCCGGCCTTGTCGAGTGCGGCGAGGACCTCCTTGCCGGTCTCCTGCGCGTCCGCGTGAAGCAGGAGGGTCTCCGCGGAGTTGCACGTGGAGGTGCGGTGGGTCTTGGAGTTGACCACCAGCCGGGTGGCCGTCTCCGCGGCAGCGGAGGCGTCCACGAGCACGTGCACGTTGCCCTCGCCGGTCTCGATCACGGGCACCGTGGCGTTCGTGACCACGGACTGGATCAGGCCGCGCCCGCCGCGCGGGATGAGCACGTCCACCTTGCCGCGGGCACCCATCAGGGCGTTGGCGCCGTCCCGGCCGTAGTCGTCCACGGTCTGGACGCAGTCCACGGGCAGCTTGGCGTCCGCGAGGGCGTCCCGCAGGACACCCACGAGGGCCCGGTTGGAGTCGAACGCCGCAGAGCCGCCCCGCAGCAGCACGGCGTTGCCGGACTTCACGGCGATCCCGGCGATGTCCACGGTCACGTTGGGGCGGGCCTCGTAGATCACACCCACCACGCCCATGGGCACGCGCACCTGGCGCATCCGCAGCCCGTTCGCGAGGGTCTGACCACGCACCACGGAGCCCACCGGGTCCGGCAGCGCGGCCAGCTCGCGCAGCGCGTCCGCGAGTCCCGTGATGCGCGCGGCGTCCAGCTTGAGGCGGTCCAGCATCGCCGCGGAGGTGCCGGCCTCGCGACCGCGCTCCAGGTCCCGGGCGTTGGCCTCGAGGATCACGTCGCGGCGCGACTCGATGCGGTCCGCCATGAGGTGCAGCGCCCGGTCCTTCCAGGCACGCGGTGCCCTGGCGAGCGTGCGCGCGGCCACGCGGGCGTCGTCGGCCATCAGGCCCACCCCGGTGACGGGGTCGTCCCCGAACGTCTCCTGGGCGGTCAGTACGGACGTGTTCTCGGCCATGGTTCCTCCTGCGGGTGTGTGGCGGGCGGTGCGGTCGGTGTCGTACGGCTCCGGCGGCTGCGGTGTCCGGAAGCGGGCGGCGGGCCCGGGCAGGACAGTGCCCCTCGCTCTGCCGCCGCGGGTCTCCGGTGTCAGCCCGGGGTGCTCACGTGAGCTTGGTGCGGGCGGAGCGGGGGCGCAGGTTCACGAGGTTGTCCACGTGCACGAGCTCACGCGCGTAGTCCTCCCCGAACTCCTCCCCCAGCTCGTAGGTGCGCTTGCCGAGCATCCCGGGGATCTCGTCCGAGCCGTAGTTCACGAGCCCGTGGCCCACCTCGGTGCCGGTCGAGTCCACCATGGACACGGGGTCTCCCGCGCTGAAGGTGCCCTCCACAGCGGTGACCCCCGCCGCGAGCAGGGAGCGCCGGCCTCGAACGGCCTCCACGGCGCCGTCGTCCAGGGTGAGGGTGCCCTTGATGTCCGCGAGGTGCGCGAGCCACAGAAGGCGCACGTTGCGCCGCCCGCCAGTGGTGGCGAACCACGTGCCCACGTCGTCCCCGGCCAGCGCGCTCTCGATGTTCGCCGCGGAGGTCACGAGCGCCGGGATGCCCGACGCCGCCGCGATGCGCGCGGCCTGCACCTTGGTCACCATCCCGCCGGAGCCCACTCCGGCGCGGCCCACGGTGCCGATCTCCACGCCCTCGAGGTCCGCGATGGGGTCCGTGACGGTGGGGATGCGCTCGCCGCCGTCCTTGGGCGGGCGGGTGTAGAGCGCGTCCACGTCCGAGAGCAGCAGCAGCGCGTCGGCCTTGATCAGGTGCGCCACGAGTGCCGCGATCCGGTCGTTGTCGCCGAACTTGATCTCGTGGGTGGCCACGGCGTCGTTCTCGTTGACGATCGGCAGGATCCCCAGGTCCAGCAGCCGCTCGATCTGGCGGTGCGCGTTCTTGTACTGCGAGTGGCGCATGAGGTCCTCGGCGGTCACGAGCACCTGCCCCACCGTGACGTCGTAGCGCGCGAAGTGCTCGGTGTAGCGGGAGATGAGCAGACCCTGACCCACCGACGCCGCGGCCTGCTTGGTCGCGAGGTCCTTGGGCCGCCTGGACAGCCCCAGGGGCTGGAGCCCGGCGGTGATCGCGCCCGAGGACACGAACACCACCTCCACGCCCTGGGCCTTGATGCGCCCGAGGGCGTCCACGATGGAGCGCAGCGCGTTCTCGTCGATCGAGTTCTCGATGGAGGTCAGGGACGAGGAGCCCACCTTCACGACCACGCGCCGCGCCTTGGGCAGCTCCTCGCGGCTCTCGATGGCCGAGCGCCGGTTCTTGCCGCGGCTCTCAGTGCTGAGCTGGATCGCGGACTTCGAGGCCTGCTGCTCCACGGCGGAGACGTCGATGGTCTCGGTGGGGGTCTTCTCGTGGTGGGTCACTTCTCGTTCGTCTCCTTCGTCTCGGACGTGCGGCGGCGATCTCGTGCGTCCACGGACTCGGTCCAGATCCCGGCGCGGCGCTCCTGCTCGAGCTCCGCGCGGGCCTCGGACTTCGCGTCCATGCGGTCGTAGAACTGTTCCCGCTTCTCGCGGCGGGTGGGTCGGGAGGTCTCCTCGAGGCGCAGGTCCGAACCGCGGGGTCCGCCCAGCAGCTCGGCGCCGCCCACCATGGTGGGCTCCCAGTCGAAGACCACGCCGTTCTCCTCGGGTCCGATCAGCACGGCGTTGCCCGGCTTGGCACCGATCCGGAACAGCTCGTCCTCGATGCCCAGCTTGGCGAAGCGGTCCGCGAGGTAGCCCACGGCCTCGTCGTTGTTGAAGTCCGTCTGCAGCACCCAGCGCTCGGGCTTCTCGCCCCGCACGTGGTACAGCGGCTCCTCGGCGCGGTCCTCGCGGGTGATCACGAACTCGTGGCGGTCCTTGCCACGACGACGCCGCGCGGGCTCGGGCTGCAGCACCGGCACGGTGCGGCGGCGCTCCTCGCGCTCCTCCTCCTGGGCCCGTGCCTCCGAGACCAGGCGAGCCATCGCGAAGCTCAGCTCCCGCAGCCCCTCGTGGGAGGCCGTGGAGATCTCGAACACCGGGTAGCCGCGCTCCTCGAGCTCGGTGCGCACGAAGTCCGCGAGCTCCCGGGCCTCGGGCACGTCCACCTTGTTGAGCACCACCAGGCGGGGCCGCTCCGTGAGAGGAATGGAGGACGGGTCGTCGTCCTCGATGTCCTGCGCGTAGTGGGCGAGCTCCGCCTCCAGCGCGTCGAGGTCGCTCATCGGGTCGCGGCCCGGTTCCAGGGTGGCGCAGTCGATCACGTGCACCAGGGCGGCGCAGCGCTCCACGTGGCGCAGGAACTCCAGGCCGAGTCCCTTGCCCTCGGACGCACCCGGGATCAGACCGGGAACGTCCGCCACGGTGAAGCGCGTGTCGCCGGCCTGGACCACACCCAGGTTGGGGACCAGCGTGGTGAAGGGGTAGTCGGCGATCTTGGGCCGCGCGGCACTCATGGCGGCGATCAGGCTGGACTTGCCGGCGGAGGGGAAGCCCACGAGCGCGATGTCCGCAATGGACTTCAGCTCCAGCTCCACCTCCTGCTCCTCGCCCGGGGTGCCGAGCAGCGCGAAACCGGGAGCCTTGCGCTTGGGGGACGCGAGCGCCGCGTTGCCACGCCCGCCCATGCCGCCGGAGGCCAGCACGTACTCGCTGCCCTCCCCCAGCAGGTCCGCGAGCACATTGCCCTCGCGGTCCTTGACCACGGTGCCGTCCGGCACGGAGAGCACGAGGTCCTGGCCCTTGAAGCCGTGGCGCATGTCTCCCTTGCCGGGCTCCCCGTTGGGGGCCTTCTGGTGCGGGGCGTGGTGGAAGCCCAGCAGGGTGGTGGACTGCCCGTCCACCCGCAGGATCACGGAGCCGCCGTCCCCGCCGTTGCCGCCGTCCGGGCCGCCGAGCGGCTTGAACTTCTCGCGCTTGACGGAGACGCAGCCGTGGCCGCCGTTGCCGCCCGTGGCGTGGACGATGACTCGATCAACAAAACTGGCCACGTGGCTCCTCGGATTCTGGGGTCCCCCGCGCGGGGCGGGGAGACGGGGCTGTCCTGAAAAGACTAGAGGGTGAGCGCGTGACGCGCCCACCCTCCAGTGGTCGCCGTCACGCTGCGGTGACGGCGGGGGGACCCTGGGGTCCGGAAGAACTGACTACTCGGCGGTCTGGATGTTGACCACGCGGCGGCCACGACGGGTGCCGAACTCGACGACACCGGCGGCCAGGGCGAACAGGGTGTCGTCCTTGCCGCGGCCCATGTTCAGGCCCGGGTGGAAGTGGGTTCCACGCTGGCGGACGATGATCTCGCCGGCGTTGACGGACTGGCCGCCGAAGCGCTTGACACCCAGGTACTGGGCGTTGGAGTCACGGCCGTTGCGAGTGGAGCTCGCACCCTTCTTGTGTGCCATGGTGTGTGCCTACCTTCGTTGGAAATGTATGGGGGACCGGGAAATCAGGCGTCGATGCCGGTGATCTTGACCGTGGTCAGCTCAGCACGGAAGCCCTGGCGCTTCTTGTAGCCGGTCTTGTTCTTGTACTTCATGATCGAGATCTTGGGACCGCGCAGGTCCTCGACGATCTCGGCCGTGACCTTGACGTCGGCCAGGGTCTTGGAGTCGGAGGTGACCTTGTCCCCATCGACCAGCAGCAGCGCAGGAAGCTCTACGGTGCTGCCTGCCTCGCCGGCGACGCGGTCAAGGGTCACGAGGTCTCCAACGGAAACCTTCTCCTGGCGGCCGCCTGCGCGGACAATCGCGTACACCACTTGGGAACTCACTTCTCTCGACATCTACGGACTGCGTGTAAAGGTCGGGTGGGCTCCTGCCGGACTGCGAATGTCGAGACATCACGCCGCGGTGGTCTGTGACCGACCCGCTCTCTGCGTGGCTGTCGCACCGAGAACAGGAAGTTCACCCGAGTGTGCCGAGTCCGGGCGCATGAAAACGACTATGCGCACACCGGTGTCCGGCACCGACAGTCCAGACTACCCGATCCCCGGAAGTCACGCCACTCGCGGGCTCTCCGCCGTGCGGGATCAGCCCTCCTGGCGTGCGGTGGCGGCCGAGGTCTGTGCGAAGAACTCGAGCTCCAGGTGGCACGCGCGCAGGAACGCGCGGCGCATGGCCTCGCGCGTGGCGGTGTCCGCCTGCTCGGCGGCGCGGTCCACGGCGGCACGGGCCACCTCCGTGGCGGCGTGGAACTGCGGGTCGTCGTAGGTCTCGAGCCAGTCCGCGAACGGGTGCCCCTGCAGCCCCGTGCGGCGCGCCCGCTCCGTGAGCTCCGCCCCCACGTGCGCGTAGAGCCAGTAGCACGGCAGGACCGCGGCGGCACCCACCGCGAACCCGTCCTGTCCCGTGCGGGCGAGCAGGAAGTCCGCGTACGCGCTCGTGGTCCCGGAGGGCTGTTGCGGGGCGCGCCCGTCCAGCCGCGCGCGGTGCAGTGCGGACTCCCCCGTGACCACAGCGGCCGCCGCCCTGGCGAAGAACTCCCGGGTGCTCTCCTCGGGGGCCGCCGCCGCGAGCAGCGCGAGGGCCCGCGAGTAGGCGTCCAGGTACTGCATGTCCTGGTCCAGGTAGCGCTCGAACTCGTCCCGCTCCAGCGTGCCGTCCCCCAGCCCCACCACGAAGGGCAGGACCGCGATCTGCTCGCGGATCGGCGCGCTCGCCTCCCAGAGCTCGTCGGTGAAGCGTGTGCCGGGATCCTCGGTGCCCCCGCACGACGCCGCCGCGTCACCACGCGCGGACACGTCCCCCGCCGCGGCCTGCAGTGCGTGCCCGGCCGCCACGGCCCTCTGTGCCGGGGAGGCAGTGTGGACAGCGCCGTCTGCCGGGGAGACAGCGGGAGCGGCGTCGTCGTCCTCCCCGCACGCCGCCGCCACGAAGGCGGGGTCCGTGACGAGGTCCTGGACGTGGTGGAAGTGGTGGACCGGGCCGTTGCCGTGGCCCACGTGCAGGGAGTCCGCCGCGCGCAGCGCACCGCGCAGCCAGCGGCGGGCGGTGTCGATCCCCTGTGCCCAGTCCCCCGTGCGCGCCACGACCGTGGCCACCGCAGACGACAGTGAGCACCCGGTCCCGTGGGTGTTGCGCGTGGCCACTCTCGTCCCCGAGTACTGGGCCACGGGCTCGGTCCGGCCCGGGACCACGAGGGCGTCCGGGGTGGACTCCCCGCTCAGGTGCCCGCCCTTGACCAGCACGCGCGTGCCGAAGGTTTCCGCCACGGCCCGGCCCTGCTCGAGCGCCTCGTCCCACGTGGTGGCCACGGGCCGCTCCGCGAGCACGGCGAGCTCGGGCAGGTTGGGGGTGATCAGGTCCGCGTGGTGCAGGATGCCGCGCAGTGCGTCCTCGGCGTCGGGCTCGAGCAGCCGTCCCCCGGCGGTGGCCACCATGACGGGGTCGATCACGGCCACGGGCGCACGGTGGGCCGCGAGCCACGCCCCCACCGTCTCGATGACGTCCACCGAGCCGAGCATCCCGACCTTCACGGCATCCAGCTCCACGTCCTGCGCCACGGCGTCCAGCTGCGCCTGCAGCACGGACACGGGTGGGGTGTGGACCGCCACCACGCCCTGCGTGTTCTGCGCGACCACCGCAGTGACCACGCTCAGCCCGAAGCCGCCCATGGCGGCGATGGACTTCAGGTCCGCGGCGTGCCCGGCACCACCCGTGGGGTCGGTGCCGGCGATCGAGAGGACGCGGGGGGCGGGGACAGAAGGCGTGGGGTTCACGACATTCCCTTCGCTAGTACGAGCTAGATCAGGTTCTACGGGTGTGTTCTCAGCCGCCGTGCGGCACCCCGTGCACGTGGTCCCGATCATGCCACAGGAGCGCCCGGACGAGTCCGAGCGCTCCTGTGGTGGGTGGTCCCCCGCGGTCCTCCCGGGAGGGCCGCGCGGGGCGTCAGTCCCCCTTGGGGGTCATCGTGATGTCCCGGGCGCTCACGCCCACACCCACGATGGTGGGCTGGCCGTCCGAGGAGGCCGAGCTCACGGGCGCGGCCGCGGCGGTGAACCGCGTGGCCGAGCGCTCGGCGGCGTCGTACTCACGGGTCTCCACGCTTCCGGCACCCGGTGCGGCCGTGGGAGCCACGGCGCGGCGGGAACCGCGGCGGCGCCTGGCAGGAGCGGCGTCCGTGGTGGACGCGGCGGGCTGTGCCGTCGTGGCGCGCCGGGACGGGTCCGGCTGTCCAGCCCCGCCCTCGGACGGCGACTGCTTCTGGGCGTCCCGCTCCGGCGCGGAGCCCTCGGGCTGCTCGGACCGGGTCTGCTCGGCGTCGGACGACGCGGCGCCGTTGCCGCGACCCCGGCCGCGCTGGCCCGCGGAGCGTCCCCCGCGGCCCTTCGAGCCCTCGCCGCCCCGCCGTCCGGAGCCGCGACCGGACCCGGTGCGGTCCTGCGACGCGTCCTCGCCGGAGTCCTCGGCCGAGAAGGCCGCGGAGAGCGAGTCCAGGGTGAGCGCCTCCTGCTCCGCGCGCTCGTCCTTCTGCCCCTGGGGGAGCTCGATGACCTCACCGTGGATCGTCAGGCTGGACCCGGCGTCACCCGCGGCGTGCTCGCCGCGGGGTTCGGAGGCACCGTTCCCACCGTTCTCGGTGGCGGTGTCCTCGCCCTGGTTCCCGCGACCGCGGCTGCGCTTGCCGCGGCGCTTCTTCCGACGCCGCCCGCTCTCGGAGTCCGCCGAACCGTGCTCGGACGCCTGCTCCGGGCCCTGGTTCCCGTGCTCCGCGTGCTGGCCGGTCGAGTCCTTGTGCTCGGCTCCGCCGCGGGAGGCGCCCTGGGCGTCGTCGTCCTCGTGGGAGGAGGCGGCCGCGATGTTCGCGAACGCCGTGCGGGCGGCCTCGTCCCGGGCCTGCTGCTGGTCGTCCGCGCCACCCCGGTTGTTGGACCGGGGCTTGTCCTGCGGCTGGTTCTGCTTCTGCCGCGAGCGCTTGCGCTCGTTGCGGTTGCCGCCGCGGTGGTCCGGCGCGGTGGCCGTGGAGCGACCCTTGAGGGGGTGGTCGTGGACAACGACGCCGCGGCCCGCGCACTCCTCGCACGGCTCCGAGAAGACCTCGAGCAGGCCGGTGCCCATGCGCTTGCGCGTCATCTGCACGAGACCCAGGGAGGTCACCTCCGCCACCTGGTGCTTGGTGCGGTCACGGCCCAGGCACTCCACGAGCCGGCGCAGCACGAGGTCCCGGTTGGACTCCAGGACCATGTCGATGAAGTCCACCACGATGATTCCGCCGATGTCCCGCAGCCGCAGCTGGCGCACGATCTCCTCGGCGGCCTCGAGGTTGTTCTTGGTGACGGTCTCCTCGAGGTTGCCGCCGGAACCGGTGAACTTGCCGGTGTTGACGTCCACCACGGTCATGGCCTCGGTGCGGTCGATGACGAGCGAGCCGCCGGAGGGCAGGAACACCTTGCGCTCCAGGGCCTTCTGGATCTGCTCCTCCACGCGCATGTGCTCGAAGAGGTCCTCGTCCTCCGTCCAGCGCTGCAGGCGGTCCAGCAGGTCCGGGGCCACGTAGGTCACGTAGGCCTCGATGTTGTCCCACGCCTGCTCGCCCTGGACCACCATGGCGGTGAAGTCCTCGTTGAACACGTCGCGGACCGTCTTGATGGTGAGGTCCGGCTCGGCGTAGAGCAGCTCCGGCGCCAGGGTCTTGGTGGAGCCCGCCTTCTCCTGGATCTGCTCCCACTGGGAGCGCAGCCGGTTGATGTCGTTGGTCAGCTCGGTCTCGGAGGCTCCTTCCGCGGCGGTGCGCACGATCACGCCCGCGCCCTCGGGCAGCCGGTCCTTGAGGATTCTCTTGAGCCGCTGGCGCTCCACGTCCGGGAGCTTGCGTGAGATCCCGGTCATGGACCCGCCGGGCACGTAGACGAGGTAGCGCCCCGGCAGGGACACCTGGCTGGTGAGCCGGGCTCCCTTGTGACCCACGGGGTCCTTGGTGACCTGCACGAGCACCGTGCTGCCGGGCTTCAGGGCGTTCTCGATCTTGCGGGGCTTGTTGCCGAGCTCCGCGGCGTCCCAGTCCACCTCGCCGGCGTAGAGCACGGCGTTGCGCCCGCGTCCGATGTCCACGAACGCGGCCTCCATGGACGGCAGGACGTTCTGCACCTTGCCCACGTACACGTTGCCGATCAGCGAGTCCTGCGTGGTGTGGGAGACGAAGTGCTCCGCGAGGATCCCGTCCTCGAGCACGCCGATCTGGATGCGGTCCTCCTTCTGGCGGACCAGCATCTTGCGCTCCACGGACTCGCGGCGGGCCAGGAACTCGGCCTCGGTGATCACGTGGCGGCGGCGGCCGAACTGGCGGGACTCGCGACGGCGCTGGCGCTTGGCCTCGAGGCGCGTGGAGCCCTTGACCCCGGTGACCTCGTCGCTGCTCGTGCCCTCGGACGCGCCGCGCGGGGCGCGCACCCGCGTCACGGAGCCGTCGGAGTCGTCCACGAGCTCCATGTCCTCGTCCCCGCGACGACGCCGCCGGCGCCGCCTGCTCGAGACGCTCCCGTTCTCGTCGTCCTCGTCCTCGTCGCGGTGCGCCGCACGCTCGGCGTCGCGCTCCTGGGCGGCCTCGCGCAGGCGGGCCTTCTGCGCCTCGGCCGCACGGCGGATCTCCTCCGGGTCCGGGGCGCGGAACAGCAGCGAGGCACCGGGGCCGAAGGCTCCGAAGTCGTCCTGCGTGGGGGGCTGGGTGCTCTCCTGCGCGGAGCCGTCGTCCTCGGACGCCGTGTTCTCGGCCGAGGCATCGGTGGCCTTCTCCGCCGCGGCACCGTCCTTCTCCGCGGTCTCCGTCTTCTGGGACCCGGTGTCCTGGCCCGCCGCGGCGTCGTCGTCCGCCTGGTTGGCCGCGGTTGCTTCCTTGGTCTCCTCGGCCGCCTTCTCGGCGGCGGGCTCCGGAGCGGCGGGGGCCTCGCCTGCGTCGACGGCGGCGGCCGTGGCGATCGCCTGGCTCGTGCCGTCCACGGGGGTCACCGTGGCCTCGGGGGTCTGTGCGGTGGTGTCCTGTTCAGGTTCCATGTGCAGTTGTGCTCCTGCTCGGGGCACCGTCCGCACCCGGGCCCGAGGTGTGCTCGGTCGGTCGAGCCGGTGTTCTCCACGCGGCCGCCGGAAGTCGGTGTCGTACCCGCGGGCGCGGCCTGTGGGGCGCGCTGTCCGCGAGCCGGCGGATGCCCGAGTCGCTCGGTCCGTGGGACCGCGAACTTGAACCAGTGGCGGACGCGCTCGATCCTGTGAGAGCCGCGGGTCCGTACCGATGGTTGTCGGTGCTCCTGCCGGGCCGGTGCCTCACGTGCGGCTTGAGGACCGACCGCGCACCAGTATCTCACAGTCGTCCCCTGTGGCCGCGCATCCGGGTGGTGCACGCCACAGCTCCACCGCGGTGAGAGCCACCGGAGGCGCACCTCCGCGCGGCACGTCCCCCGGCCGGTGGTCTACGATCGGGCGCGTGAGTTCAGCATCCCGCCCCGCACCCACCACCGCCACGGGACACCCGAGCGGTACCCCCTCGGACACGGTTCCGCCACCCGTGACGCGCTCGGACCGCACCTGGGGGGTGCTGGCCGTGGTCCTCTCCCTGATCGGCTTCGCGGCGTCCGCGGAGCTCGTGGCCGAGCGGCTGGCCCTGTACCAGGACGCCGGGCACCGGGCGAGCTGCGACATCAACGCGTGGCTGGCCTGCGGCACGGTCATGCGCACCCCGCAGGCGGAGCTGTTCGGCTTCCCCAACCCGTTCATCGGGATCGTGGCCTACGCCGTGGTGCTCGCCGTGGCGGTGGGCGTGCTGGCCGGGGCGCGCTACGCCCGCTGGTTCTGGTGGCTGCTGTGGCTCGGGATCGCCGCCGGTTCCGTGTTCACCCTGTGGCTGTGGTGGCAGACCACGTTCCACATCAACGCCCTGTGCCTGTACTGCATGATCGTGTGGTGCGCGCAGACCTACCTGCTGGCCCACACGACGGCACGGATGCGCCGTGCCGGAATGCTCGGCGGCGCCGGCCGGGAGGGCGCCGGCTCCACCGCGTGGGCCTGGCTGCTGGGCACCGCGGTGCTCGTGGTGGTCTTCGGCGTGGTGGCCGTCCGCTTCGCGCCGGCAATCCTCGGCTGACCAGCCCCTGGCACGACGACGACGGGGCGGCACCCAGCGTGGGTGCCGCCCCGTCGTCGTTCCCGCAGGCCAACGGCCCGTGTCAAGCCCGAGGGTCTGGCACGCGCCGTGGTGGTGCGGGTGCGGCTCAGGCGAACCAGATGCCGATCTCGCGCTCGGCGGACTCCGGGGAGTCCGAGCCGTGCACGAGGTTCTTCTGGACCTTCTCGCCCCAGTCCCGGCCCAGGTCCCCGCGGATGGTGCCCGGGGCAGCGGTGGTGGGCTCGGTGGACCCGGCGAGGCTGCGGAAGCCCTCGATCACGCGGTCACCCTCCACCACGGCCGCGACCACCGGGCCCGAGAGCATGAACTGCACGAGCGGCTCGAAGAACGGCTTGCCCCGGTGCTCGGCGTAGTGCTGCTCCAGGATCTCCCGGGTGGCGTGCACGAGCTTGAGCTCCGCGAGGGTGTAGCCCTTGGCCTCGATGCGGGCCAGGATCTGACCGGTGAGGCCGCGCTCGACGCCGTCCGGCTTGACGAGGACGAGGGTGCGCTGGGACATGGGTCTCCTTGGTGTCGGGGTGGAGGTGCGGGAGCCCTGGTGGGCCCCGCACCCGGTTCGGGACCGAGCCTAGCGAACGCGGGGCCGCTCGTGGGGCCGCGCCCGCCCGGTTGGCTCACACCCGGGGGTTCTCCGCCTCCCAGCGGCGCTGCTCCTCGGCCCGTTGCAGGTTCTCCCGGTCCATGCGACCACCCTTGACCACGGCGTACCACCACGCGAGCGCGCACAGCGCCCCGATCCAGAACATGGCGGGGACCACGAAGCCGGTGGCGATCAGCACGAGCTGCAGCACCCATCCGGCCGCGTAGCCCCACGGCCTGCGCAGCACCGCGCACAGCAGGACAAACAGCAGCGCAAGCACCACGGAGCCGCCCATGAGCCACAGCTTCTGGGGTGTGCTCCAGTCCTGAGTGAACAGCCCGTAGGCCGTGAGCGCGGCGAAGAACACGATGAACGCCTCGATGCACAGCACGCAGGACGCGAACATCATGCGGATCGAGCGGGGCTTCTTGGGCTGGCCGGGGCGCCACTCGCGCTGGGCCTTGGTCATGCGGGCCATGCGGCTCCTTCCAGGGGTGCGGTCACGAGGGGTGCGGGCGACGGGTCACAGGCCGAGCAGCGCACGGGCCTCACCCACCACGGTGATGGAGCCGGTGACGAGCACCGCGCCATCGAACTGCTCGCGGGCCGCGGCGTCCTGGATGGCCTCGGAGCACGCCTCGTCCAGGCGCTCGGCCACGTGCACCACGTCCTCGTCGAAGCCCATGTCCACGGCGATCTTCGCGAGCTCCGCCGGGGGCACCGCCCGCGGGGAGTGGGACGCGGTGCACCACAGCTCCAGCTCGAACTCGTGGTACTCGTCCGCGAGCACCCGCATCATCGTCTCCACGTCCTTGTCCCCCAGCACCCCGACCACCAGGTTGAGCTTGCTGAACGTGAACGCCTCGCGCACGGCCGTGGCGGAGGCCACGAGCCCGTGCGGGTTGTGGGCGGCGTCGAGGACCACGGGCGGAGCCTTGCGCGCGAGCTCGAGGCGACCGGGTGAGTACACCGCGCCGAGGCCCTCGCTCACGAGCTCGGGGTTCAGCGGCTTCTCGCCACCGCCCAGCAGCGCCTCCACCGCGGCAATCGCGACCGCCGCGTTCTGCGCCTGGTGGGCGCCGAACAGCGGGAGCATCACGTCCGGGTACTCGCCCGCGAGTCCCTGGACCGTGATGACCTGCCCCCCCACGGCGGTGGTGCGCGCGGTCACGGAGAACTCCACGCCCTCGAAGCGGAAGGGAACTCCCAGCTCCTGCGCGCGCTCGAGCAACACCTGGGCCGCACCCGGCTGCTGGGCGGAGCTCACGAGGAACCCGTCCGGCTTGACGATCCCGGCCTTCTCGCGGGCGATGTCCTCCACGGTGTCACCGAGGATGTCCGTGTGGTCCAGGTCGACGGGCGTGACCACGGAGACCGCGGCGTCCGCCACGGTGGTGGCGTCCCACGAGCCGCCGATCCCGACCTCCAGGACCATCACGTCCACGGGCTCGTCCGCGAACACCGCGAACGCCAGCACCGTGAGGGTCTCGAAGTACGTCAGGCGCGGGGCGCCCTCGCCCTCCAGGTGGCGGTCCACGAGGTCCAGGTACGGGGCGATCTCCGTGTAGATCCGCACAAAGGTCTCGTCGGAGACGGGCTCGCCGTCGATGCTGATCCGCTCGGTCACGCGCTCCAGGTGCGGGCTCGTGTAGCGGCCCACCCGCAGGTCGTGCGCGAGCAGCAGGGACTCGACCATGCGCGCCGTGGACGTCTTGCCGTTGGTCCCGGTCACCTGCACCACCGGGGCGCTGCGGTGCGGGTCCCCCAGCGCGGAGACCGCGAGCTGCATCGCGTCCAGGCGCGGCGCCATCCTGTGCTCCGGCGCCCGGGCCAGCAGCCCCTGGTAGATCTCCTCGACGGACGCGAAGTTCTCGTGCTCGGTGGCGCCGCTCATGCGTCCACCACCGCCACGGTGACGTCCAGGTCCGTGGCCTCTACCAGCTCCAGCTCCCGGGTGAGGGTCTCCCCCTGCACGAGCTCGCGGTGCGCGTCCACTGCGGCCAGCGTCGCGGGGTCGGCGTGGACCGTGGTGCGGATCCGGTCCGAGACCACCAGCCCGGCGTCCTTGCGGGCCTGCTGGATTGCACGGACCATGTCCCGGGCCACGCCCTCGGCGCGCAGCTCGTCGGTCAGCTCGGTGTCCAGCACCAGGAAACCGCCGCCGGGCAGCACGGTGACGGCGCGCGCGGAGGACGCCGCGGCGTCGTCGACCACCGTGACCAGCTCGTACTCGCCCTCCTCCAGCACCACCGAGCCGGCGACGACGCCGCCGTCCTCGGTCACGGACCAGTCGCCCGCCTTGGTGGCCCGGATGACCTGTTGCACCTGCTTGCCGAGCCGGGGACCGGCGGCGCGCGCGTTGACCTTGAGCTCCTGCGAGATGCCGTAGTCGGCGGCCGAGACCTCGTCCGCGTCCACCAGCGTGACGGACTTGAGGTTCAGCTCGTCCGCGACGATCTCCTGGAACGTGCCCGCGAGCGCCTGCGCCCCGGGCACGGCCACGGTCATGCCGGCGAGCGGCTGGCGCACGCGCAGGCTGCTGGCCTTGCGCAGCGCGGAGCCCGCGGAGCAGATGGCGCGCGTGCGCTCCATGGCGGTGAGCAGCTGCTCATCGCGCGGGAACAGGGAGGCGTCCGGCCAGTCGGTGAGGTGCACCGAGCGCCCGCCGGTGAGCCCGCGCCAGATCTCCTCGGTGACGAGCGGCAGCAGCGGGGCGGCCACGCGGCACACGGTCTCGAGGCACGTGTAGAGCACGTCGAACGCCTCGGTGTCCTCCTCGAAGAAGCGCTCGCGGGACCGGCGCACGTACCAGTTGGTGAGCGTGTCCATGTAGGCGCGCAGGCGCTCGGCGGCGGCCCAGATGTCGTACTCGTCGAAGAGCCGCTTGGTGTCCGTGACCAGGGCGCCGGTCTCGGCCAGGATGTAGCGGTCCATCACGTGCTCGGCCTCGTACCGCGGCTGGGCGTCGTAGCCCTCTCCCCCGCGGGCGGCGTTCGTGTAGAGGCCGAAGAAGTGGTAGACGTTCCACAGCGGCAGGATCATCTGCCGCACGCCGTCGCGGATGCCCTGCTCGGTGACCACCAGGTTCCCGCCGCGCAGGATGGGCGAGGACATCAGGAACCAGCGCATGGCGTCCGAGCCGTCCCGGTCCAGGACCTCGTTGACGTCCGGGTAGTTGCGCAGGGACTTGGACATCTTCTGCCCGTCCGAGCCCAGCACGATCCCGTGGGAGATCACGTTGCGGAACGCCGGGCGGTCGAACAGCGCGGTGGCCAGGATGTGCAGCGTGTAGAACCAGCCGCGGGTCTGGCCGATGTACTCCACGATGAAGTCACCGGGGTTGTGGGTCTCGAACCACTCACGGTTCTCCATGGGGTAGTGCACCTGCGCGTAGGGCATGGACCCGGAGTCGAACCACACGTCCAGCACCTCGGGAACGCGGCGCATCACGGACTTACCCGTGGGGTCGTCCGGGTTGGGGCGGGTCAGCTCGTCGATCCACGGCCGGTGCAGGTCCACCTCGCCGGCGGCGTTGCGGGGCAGGCGCCCGAAGTCCGCCTCCAGCTCCGCGAGGGAGCCGTAGACGTCGCGGCGCGGGTGGTTGGGATCGTCCGACTCCCACACGGGGATGGGCGAGCCCCAGTAGCGGTTGCGGGAGATGGACCAGTCCCGGGCGTTCTCGAGCCACTTGCCAAACTGACCGTCCTTGACGTTGCCGGGGATCCAGTTGATCTGCTGGTTCAGCTCCAGCATGCGGTCCTTGATGGCCGTGACGCTCACGAACCACGAGGACACCGCGCGGTAGATCAGGGGATTCCGGCAGCGCCAGCAGTGCGGGTAGGAGTGCTCGTAGGAGGCCTCGCGCAGCAGCGCGCCGCGGGCCCGCAGATCCCGGATCACGGTGCGCGCCACCTCCTTGTCGAACACGTTGTGCCCGGCGAGCTCCGCGAGCGGCGCCCCGGCGGCCAGGGACTCGTTCGTGAAGAGGTCGTAGAAGCGCCCGCCCTCGTCCACGGAGAGCACCACGGGGATCTCGTGCTCGGCGCACACCTGCTGGTCGTCCTCGCCGTAGGCGGGAGCCTGGTGCACGATGCCCGTGCCGTCCGTGGTGGTCACGTAGTCCGCCACGAGGATCTGCCAGGCCTGGGCGGTGCCGAAGCGCTCGTCGTCGGTGAAGTAGTCCCACAGCGGGGCGTAGCGGATGCCCGCGAGCTGCTCGCCCGTGTAGTGGGCGGTCACGGCCTCGCGCACGGCGGCGGCCGGGTCCTCGGCGTCACCGTAGCCGAGGTCCTTGGCGTAGCTGCCCGCGAGTTCGGCGGCCACGAGGAAGCGGCGTCCGGCCAGGTCCCCAGCACCGGGCACCAGCACGTAGTCGATGGCGGGGCCCACCGCGAGGGCCTCGTTGGTGGGCAGGGTCCAGGGCGTGGTGGTCCACGCGATGGCCTCCGCGCCCGCCAGCTCGGCGGCGACCTCCGGGTGCGCGGCCCACGAGGTGTCCTCGGAGAGCCGGAACGCCACGGTCACGGAGGTGTCCTGGCGCATCTGGTAGACGTCGTCGTCCATGCGCAGCTCGTGGTTGGACAGCGGCGTCTCGTCCTTCCAGCAGTACGGCAGCACGCGGTAGCCGGAGTAGACCAGGCCCTTGTCGTCCAGGGCCTTGAACGCGCCGATCACGGACTCCATGTACTCCGGGTTCAGCGTCTTGTAGTCGTTGTCGAAGTCCACCCAGCGGGCCTGGCGGGTCACGTAGTCCTGCCACTCGGAGGCGTACTTCATCACGGAGGCGCGGCAGGCGTCGTTGAACGTGTCGATGCCCATGGCCTCGATGTCCTGCTTGTCGGTCATCCCGAGCTGCTTCATGGCCTCGAGCTCCGCGGGCAGCCCGTGGGTGTCCCAGCCGAAGCGGCGCTCCACGCGGCGCCCCTGCTGCGTCTGGTAGCGAGCCACGAGGTCCTTGACGTAGCCGGTGAGAAGGTGCCCGTAGTGCGGCAGACCGTTGGCGAAGGGAGGGCCGTCGTAGAAGACGAACTCGTTGGAGCCGTCCGTGCCGCTGTCGCGCTGGTCGATGCTCGCCTGGAAGGTGTCGTCACGTTTCCAGTAGTCGAGGACGCGCTCCTCGACCGCGGGCAGACGCGGGGCCGCGGGGACGCCCTGGGCGTCGGGGTCGGTGCTCGCCTTGGGGTACACGAATGAGTCGGTCACGGTGCTCCATCCTGAGGTGCCGGTGGTTCAGGATGCGAGGACGCCCTGGCGCACGGGGCGCCCGTGGCGCGGTACCACCTCGCTTGTCCGCCACGCCGCCGGAGATGCCGACGACGCCGCGAGCCGCTCATTGGGGGCTGTCACGGGCCCGAGTCGTCCGGTTCTACTGAGGCCCGCACGGGCCGGTTCTTCCGGAAGGGCTCCCCGGTGATGGCCGGATCAGCGCCCGCGCGCACGAGACGCACCCGCCCATGATAGCGCGCCGGGCGGCGTCGTCCACGTCCGTCCGCTGCCTGGGGGCGGCGGGCGATCCGCAGGACGGGGTTGCTCCGCCCAGGAGACGGCAGTCACAGCTGCTCCCGGGTGCCGCCCGCAGCAGGGCACGGTCGCGGTCAGGGCCGCGGGTCGGTGCGCCCGAGGGCGGCGACCCGGCCCACGAGGATCACGGCCGGGGCCCGCACCCCTCGCTCCTCGGCCGTGCGCGCGACGTCCGCCAACGGCGCGAGCGTGGTGCGCTGCGTTGGCGTCCAGCCCCGTTCCACCACAGCCACGGGCAGGTCCCGGGGGTAGCGCGCGGCGAGCAGCGTCTCCGCTGTCCGCGCGAGGCCGCGCACCCCCATCATGAGGATCAGCGTGTGGCCCTCGCGGTACGGGACGTGGCGCAGCTCCTCGTGGGCGGTGATGACCGTGAAGCCGTGGGCCATGTCCCGGTGCGTCACGGGGATCCCGGCGGCCGCGGGCACGGAGATCGCGGAGGTGACTCCCGGAACCACCTCGGTGGCGATCCCGTGGGCGTGGCAGAACTCCACCTCCTCCCCGCCGCGGCCGAACACGTACGGGTCCCCGCCCTTGAGCCGCACCACCCGGCGCCCCGCCCGGGCCTGGTCCACGAGCGTCTGGTTGATCCGGTCCTGCGTGACCTTGTGGTAGCCGGCGCGCTTGCCCACGTCGATGATCTCCGCGTGCTCCGCGAGCGCCGGGAGCAGGTCCGTGGGGCCCAGCCGGTCGGCGACCACCACGTCCGCGCCGGCCAGAAGGTGGCGGCCCCGCACCGTGAGGAGCCCGGGGTCGCCCGGTCCACCGCCCACGAGGGCCACGGTTCCCGGCTGCTGGGCGTCCGGTTCGAGGTGGTCGCTGGACCGGGAGCCGAGCTGAGCAGGGACGTCGCCGATGCGTGCCTCGTCAGTCTGGTCAATGCGGGGACCCGGCGCCACAGGGCCGCCGTGGTGCGGGGAGGGGCCCGCGGAGCTGGGGAGTGCGGGCCCGTCGGTCCCTCCTGGCGACGAGGCGCCCTCCCGCGAGCGCCGCGCCCTGACCGGGATCTCCCCGGTCTCCAGGCGTGCCGCGATCCACGCGGTGACGGCCTTGGCACGCCGTGGGTCCCCGCCCGCGTTGACGGCCACGGTGACCCCGTGGGCCCGCGTCACGGCCGGGACCCACGCGCTGGACGCGGCGGCGTCGCCACCCGTGACGCAGAAGACCCGGTGCTGCTCGGCGGTGCGGGTCACGAGGTCCTGGACGGCGGGCGAGTCCGTGTGGGCCAGCACGAGCCACGCCCCGGCCACGTCCTCAGGGCGGAAGCCCCGGCGGTGCCACGTCAGCTCCCCGGCCTCCGCGAGTGCCCGCAGGTCCTCGTGGGCGCCCGGCGCCACGAGCTCGACGGCCGCACCCTCGGTGAGCAGCGCGGGCACCCGCCGCGCGGCCACCGGCCCGGCACCCACCACGAGCACCCGGCGGCCGGAGAGGTTCAGACCCAGGGGGTAGGTCATGGGCGGGGCACTCCTGAGCGACGGCGGAACGGAAACCGCCATGCTACGTGCGGGTCCGTGGCCCCGTACCCCGGCCGTCACGGGGCGTCACACTCCCCGGACGGGCCTCACTCGGTCGCGGCACCCTGCTTCCAGTAGCCCATGAACGAGATGTCCGCCTTGGGCACCCCGCCGCTGACGCACATCCGGCGCATGGACTTCACGGCCGAGGACTCCGCCGCGAGGAACCAGTACGTGCCGCGGCCCTCGGGGCGCGCCGTGGCCCACACGAACTCGGACTCGTCCTGCCAGGACGCCAGCTCCGTGTGGCCCACCGCCCAGTACCGGCGGGCGTGCTCCGCGAGCCGCTCCCACAGCCACAGCTCCAGGGCCAGGTTGCGCTCGCGGGCGCCGCGCGGCAGCCAGGCCCAGACCAGCTCGGTGCCGCCGTCCAGGACCACGCGGTGGGCGCCGGGCTCGTCGCACGACGCCGCCCGGGCCAGTGCCCGCGGACCCGCACCCGGGACAGCGTCGGCCTCCTCGGGGACCTCCACGGCCACGGTGATGGAGCGCGGGGGCTCGTACGCCCCGCCCGCCGGGCGGTTGACCCGAACCCGCTGCTCCACGCCGTCCACGATCGCGGAGATCGCGGGCAGGGCTGTCTCGTCCCCCGCGATCACCACGTCCTGACCGGCCGCGCGGCCGTCGTCCCATGCCGCCCACCACGCGGAGTCGCCGGAGGGTACGAGCAGCCGGGCGGAGTCCCCGGCGCGGACCGAGTCCCCCCACGCGGCACCCGGACCCATGCCGTGCTCGGGGTCCCCGTGCAGGACCACGTCGATCGCGAGCTCCGGCACCCGCTGCCCCGCGAGCTCCACCGTGGTGGCGTCCCGCACGGTGTAGGTGCGCATCCACCCGGCCTCCTCGCGCGGAGCGGCCATGAACTCGCGGCGCCAGCGGGCCATGTCGGCGACATCCACGTCCACCGCTCCACCGGCGGGCGGGATGAGCAGCTTGACGTAGGAGTCCGCCCGGGGCCCGGGGCCCTGCTCACCCCACGGCATGGTCCTCAGCTGCTCCCCCGCCACGTGCACCCGCACGAGGTGCTCGCTGAGCTCCTCGCGCCGGGTCACCGTGGCGTCCACGCACGCCAGCTGGGTCATGCGGGCACCTCCCCGTTCTCCTCGTTCTCGTCCCGGGCGTCCGGGTACGGCCGGGCCGTACCGGTCCGTGGCCCGGACGTGGGTCCGGCCGCCGTCCGAGCCGCCGATCCGACCGTGGCATCCGCCGGGGTCTCGGCCCCCGCAATTCCCGGGGCACGCGACCGGCCCGCCGACAGCGGGATCACCACGCGGGCGTCGGTCACGGGATCGTGCAGCACGCGGGCGTCCATGTCGAACACGCGACCGACCACCTCGTCGGTCATGACCTCCTCCGCCCCGCCGCGGGCCACCACCTGGCCGGCCTTCATGGCCACGAGCACGTCCGCGTAGCGCGCGGCCAGGGACAGCTCGTGCAGCACCATCACCAAGGTGATCCCCCGGGCACGCTGCAGCTCGCACAGGATGTCCAGGATCTCCACCTGGCGGGCGATGTCCAGGTAGGTGGTGGGCTCGTCCAGCAGCAGCACCTCGGTCTGCTGGGCCAGGGCCAGGGCGATCCACACGCGCTGTCGCTGGCCTCCGGAGAGGTCGGTCACGTGGCGGTCCATGAGATCGCGCAGACCGGTGAGCTCGAGCGCCTCGGCCACGGCGGCGTCGTCCTCCGCGCGCCAGCGCCCGAAGGCACCGCGGTGCGGGTGGCGACCGCGCGAGACCAGCTCCCGCACGCTCACCCCCTCCGGCGCCACGGGGTCCTGCGGCAGGAAGCCCACCGTCTGCGCAAAACGGGTGCGGTGCCAGCCGCGGACGTCCTCCCCGCCCACGAGCACCTCTCCGGCGGTGGGGGTCAGCTGGCGCGCGCACGTGCGGAGCAGCGTGGACTTGCCGCAGCCGTTGGCGCCCACGAGCGCCGTGACGCGCCCCGCTGGGAACGTGACGTCCACGTCCGTGAGCACGGGTGCGCCGCGGTAGCCGGCACGCAGTCCGCGCACGGCCACCTCGGACGACGCCGCCCGGACGGTCCGCGCGGCGCTCGCCGCTTCTGCGGGCCGGGCCTCGTGCCGCGGGCTCGCCGCGGTGTCCCTGAGCTCGTCCTCGGGGCTCATGCCTCCGCCTTTCCTCGTCCGATGAGCAGCCACAGCAGCGCGGGGGCGCCGGCAGCCGCGGTGACCACGCCCACGGGCAGCGCCAGGTTGGGCAGCGCCTCGGCGGCCACGTAGTCCGAGACGACCATGAGCACCGCACCCACGAGGGCCGCGTGGTGCGCGTGCCCGGCGCCGCCACCGATGCCGCGGGCGATGGGCGCGGCCATGAAGGACACGAACGCCACGGGCCCCACGGTGGCGGCGGCCACCGCCACCAGGGTCACCGCGAGCGCCAGGGCCGTGAGCCGCACGCCCTGCACCCGCACGCCCAACCCAGCGGCGAGCGCATCCCCGGTGCCGAGGGCGTCCACGGCGGGCGTGAGCACCGCGCACAGGGGCAGCAGCACGAGCAGGCAGAGCCCCACCTGCGCGATGTCCTGCCACGAGGCGGCATTGAGCGAACCGGTGAGCCACTGCATCGCGTCCTGCGCGGCGTAGATGTCTGCACGGGTGAGCACGCCGTTGATGGCCGCCCCGGTGAGGGCACCCCCGGCCACACCGGTGAGCACGAGCTTGCCGATGCTGGCATGCGTGCCCCCGGCGGCGAGGATGACCGCCAGCATCAGACCGAAGCCACCCGCCAGCGCGCTGACCGTCACCGCGGCCCCGGAGAGTCCCGCGGTGATCGCCACCACCGCACCGAGTCCCGCGCCGGAGGAGACGCCCATGATGTCCGGGGAGGCCAGCGGGTTGCGCAGCACGCGCTGGAACAGGTGGCCCGCGAGTCCGAAGGCGGTGCCCGTGAGGATTCCCAGGACCGTGCGGGGCAGGGTGATCTGCCACACGATGTAGTCCGCCGGGCCGTCGTAGTCGTGGGCCAGCACCGCGAGCAGGTCCGGAACCGCCACCACGTACTTGCCGAGCGCGATGCGGGCGAAGGACGCCACGGCCAGCACGAGCAGCAGCAGGAGGGTGACCCTCCGGGTGCGGCGACGCGTGCGGGTCCGTCCCGCGCGGACGGCGTCGACCGTCTCCGCGCGGGACGGGAGCTGCAGCGCTGCGCTCATGCCGCCACCGTCCTACCGCGCAGCACGGCCACGAGGGCAGGGGCGCCGATCACGACCAGGGCGATCCCCACCTGGATCTCCCGGTCTGGGACCAGCACGCGCGCCACGACGTCCGCGAGCAGTACGATGGCCGGTCCCGCGAGCAGGCACGCCGGGATCACCCGCCGGTAGGAGACACCCACCACCGCGCGCACGGCGTGGGGCACGAGCAGCCCGGAGAACACGAGCGGGCCCACCAGCGCGGTGGACGTGCCCGCCAGCAGCACCACGGCCACACCGACCAGTCCGCGGGTCAGGGCCGGGTGGGTTCCGAGCCCCCGGCCCAGGGCGTCCCCGAGCGTGAGGGTGTCCAGGGAGCGGGCCAGGCACCAGCCGAGCACCAGACCCGCGACGACCACCGGGGTGGCCACCACCAGGAAGGTGCCGTCCGGGCGGGTGAGCTCCCCCACCTGCCAGCGCCGGAAGGTGTCGAACGTGGCCTGGTGGCTCAGCAGGATCGCGCTCGTGAGCGCGGTGAGCCCCGCGGACACGGCCGCACCCGTGAGGGCCAGCGTCACGGGACGCGCCCCGCCGCGGGCGGCAGTGGCCAGCCCGTACACCGCGACCATGGCCACGGCCGAGCCCAGCGCGGCCAGCCACAGCTGGTTCGCCACACCCGACAGTCCGAACAGCGCGCCGCCTGTCACCACCGCGAACGCGGCACCGGCCGTGAGCCCCAGAATTCCCGGATCGCCGAGCGGGTTGCGGGTGGCTCCCTGCAGCAGGGCACCCGCCACGGACAGGGCCGCTCCGGTGAGCACCCCGGCGGCGGTGCGCCACACGCGGGACTCCACCACGGCGCCGTCGAGCGGGGGCACACCCGGCACAGCGCCGGGATCACCGCCGAAGACCTGCGGCACCACACGCCACGTGCTCGCGAGGTCGATCGGGCGGGAGCCGCACGAGATCGAGAGGACCACCGCCACGAGGAGGACGACCGCCATGACGAGCCAGGGCAGGACCCTGCGCCCCGGGCGCCCCGCAGAGGAGATGCGCGGGGCGTGGGCACCGGCGGTGTCCGCGGCGCCGGAGCGTGTGAGGGGGGTGCTGGCGGGCACGGAGGCTAGGCCCCCAGGGCGTTCTTGATCGCCGGGACGTGGGTGTCCAAGGCGCGCGGCAGGGACAGCGGCGAGGACGAGTAGCCCGAGAGCACGTCCTGCTTGGTCGTCAGGAACAGCCCGTGGCCGGCGGCAATCGCCGGGATGGTCTTGAGCACGGAGTCGGTGCGGAACTTTTCCGCCTGCGCCTCGTCCTCGGCGGCGGCCACGAAGAGGTCGCTCGTGAGCTCGTCCGCGCGCTCCTTGGGCCACTCGCGCCAGAACTCCCTCTCGGAGACGTTCTTGGTGACCACGGGCGCCAGGGTCAGGCCGAGCTCGGTGAAGAAGCGGGGGCGGCCGTCCGAGGGGCCGTAGAAGCCGAGGGCCTGGGAGACGTCCCCGTAGATGAAGCTCTTGCCCTTGGCGTCCCCGAGCTCCTCGGAGCGGGTGCGGATGAGCTCCTCGGTCTGGGAGATCAGCTCGTCACCGGCCTGGGAGCGCCCCAGGGCCTTGGCGGTGAGCCGTTGCATGTCCTGCCACGAGTTCACCCACGGGCCCGTGGGGTAGGCCACCGTGGGGGCGATCTTGGTCAGGCGCCCGTACTCTTCCGCGGTGAGCCCGGAGTTCACGGCGATGATCAGGTCCGGGCTGAGCTGGGCGATCTCGGTGAAGTTCACGCCGTCGGACTCGTCGATGGTCTTGGGCGCCGTCCCGCCCAGCTCGGAGACCTTGGCGTCGAACCAGTCGGTGGAGCCCTTGTCGTTGCCGCCCCACGCCACCTTGGTCATGCCCACGGGAACCACGCCGAGTGCGGCCACGAAGTCCTGGGTGTTGCTCGCACCCACGCACACCACGCGCTCGGGGGCCTTCTCCACGGTGGTGGACCCCAGGGCGTGCTTCACGGTCACGGGGAACGTGTCGGTGGGCGTGGAGGACGTCGAGGCACCCGGTGCGGCGTCCGAGCCGCCGCCGTCCCGGGATCCGGTGGAGCACGCCGCAAGCCCCATCAGGGAGGCCACGGCCAGGCCGGATCCGAGCAGGGAGCGGCGGCTGAGCTGACGACGGGTCTGGGAGGGGTCGCTGGACATGGCTCTCCTCGAGCGGTGAATTTGATAAGGCTTGCCTAACCTAATTCACCCGCTTGAAAACCCGCAAGTGGGCTGACCACACCGGTGCGCACGTTCCCCGCATCGGCGCGGAACCACCGGTCAGGAGGTGGTGCGGATCACCTTGTGCGGTGCCGCCTGGGCCACGGGCTTGAGGGTCAGCGTGTCGATGTTCACGTGGTGCGGCAGCTCCACCGCGAACGCACAGACCTCCGCGACGTCCTCCCCGGTAAGCGGCTCGGCCACGCCCGCGTAGACCTTCTCCGCGGCGGTCCGGTCCCCGCCCAGTCGGTTGAGGGAGAACTCGGGGGTGTGCACGAGCCCGGGCGCGATCTCGACCACCCTCACGTTGTGCTCGGCCTCCTCGAGCCGCAGCGCCTCGGTCATCGCGCGCTCGGCGTACTTGGCGGCGTTGTACCCGGCACCGCCCTCGTACGCACGGATCGCGGCCAGGGAGGTGAGGTTCAGCACCGTGCCCCGTCCGTTGGCGCGCAGCGCGGGCAGGAACGCGCGGGTCACCCGCAGGGTGCCCAGCACGTTGACCTCGTACATCCACTGCCAGCCCTCGGGGTCCGCGTCCGCCACGGAGTCCGTGCCGCGCGCCCCGCCGGAGATGTTGAGCACCGCGTCCACGGTCCCCTGCTCGGTGAGCACGCGGTCCCGCAGCGCGTCCACCTGACCCTGGTCGGTCACGTCCGTGGGCGCGGAGATCGCCCCGGTCTGCTCCGCGAGTTCGGCGAGCCGCTCCTCGCGCCGGGCCACGGCGTACACCGTCCACCCGCTCGCGCGCAGCCGCCGCACCGTGGCCTCGCCGATCCCCGTGCTCGCACCCGAGACCACCGCCACCTTGCCCGTCCCCGCGGTGCCGGGGGTGCCGTATGCCGATTCCGTGTTCTGCGTCATGCCCCGCAGTCTACGGAGCACGACGCCGCACGGCCGGGTCTCGGTGCCCGCGTGCGTTCCCGGGCCGGGTGCCGGGCAACGTCTCGCTGGTGCGTGGACCCGGCGGTGGGGACGGGCCCTGACGCGCACCGGTGACCGGGCGGCGTCGTCCCCCGGGGATTCGAAGTGGGGAAAAACCCCGTGAGAGACTGGGCGCATGGCACACGAGATGACGGGTACAGACACGCCCGAGACCCCCGACCACGCAGCGACCACCGCCACGGTGAGCGTTCCGGATAAGCCGGCCCTGGAGGGCCTGGAGGAGAAGTACGCCGCGCAGTGGCGCGAGAACGGGACCTACGCGTTCCGCGAGGACACGGACCGGGAGTCCGTGTACTCCATCGACACTCCCCCGCCCACGGCGTCCGGCTCCCTGCACGTGGGGCACATGTTCTCCTACACGCAGACGGACGTGATCGCCCGCTTCCAGCGCATGAGCGGCAAGAACGTGTTCTACCCGCTGGGCTGGGACGACAACGGCCTGCCCACCGAGCGCCGCGTACAGAACTACTACGGCGTGCGCTGCGAGCCCGGCCGCCCGTACGTGGAGGGCTACCGCCCGCCCGAGAAGCCCGCCAAGAACCAGCGGGACTGGGACGTGGTCTCCCGCCAGAACTTCATCGAGCTGTGCGAGGAGCTCGCCGTGGAGGACGAGAAGGTCTTCGAGCACCTGTTCTCCACGCTGGGCCTGTCCGTGGACTGGAACCGCACCTACCGCACGATCGACGCGCACTCCCGCAAGGTCTCACAGCTCGCGTTCCTCAAGGACTACGAGGCCGGCAACGCCTACATGGCCGAGGCACCCACCATGTGGGACGTCACGTTCCGCACCGCGGTGGCCCAGGCCGAGTTGGAGGACCGGGAGCGCGAGGGCGCCTACCACCGGGTCTCGTTCCACCGCCCGGACGGCGAGAAGGTCTTCATCGAGACCACCCGCCCCGAGCTGCTGCCCGCGTGCGTGGCCCTGGTGGCCCACCCGGACGACGAGCGCTACCAGCACCTTTTCGGCACCACCGTGCGCTCCCCACTGTTCGACGTGGAGGTGGAGGTGCGTGCCCACGCCCTGGCCAAGCCGGACAAGGGCTCGGGCATCGCCATGATCTGCACGTTCGGCGACCTCACGGACGTGACGTGGTGGCGTGAGCTGGACCTGCCCACGCGGGCCCTGATCGGACGCGACGGCCGTTTCCAGGCCGAGCAGCCCGAGTGGATCGCGGACGGCACCCCCGCCGAGCGCTACGCGGAGGTGGCCGGCAAGACCGTGTTCTCCGCGCAGAAGGCCGTGGTGGACATGCTGCGCGAGTCCGGGGACCTGGACGGCGAGCCGAAGAAGATCATGCACCCCGTGAACTTCTACGAGAAGGGCGACAAGCCCCTCGAGGTGGTCACCTCCCGCCAGTGGTACATCCGCAACGGTGGCCGGGACGCCGAGCGCCGCGACGTGCTGATCCAGCGCGGCCGCGAGATGGCCTGGCACCCCTCGTTCATGCGCTCCCGCTACGAGAACTGGATCGAGGGCCTCAACGGGGACTGGCTGATCTCCCGCCAGCGCTTCTTCGGCGTGCCCTTCCCGGTCTGGTACCCGCTGGACGCCTCCGGGGAGCCGGACTACGAGCACCCCGTGCTGCCCTCCCCCGAGCAGCTGCCGGTGGACCCCGCCGCGGACACCGCCCCGGGCTACACCGAGGAGCAGCGGGACCAGCCCGGCGGGTTCATGGCGGACCCGGACGTTCTGGACACGTGGGCCACCTCCTCCCTGACCCCGCAGATCGCCACGGGATGGGGCGTGGACGAGGAGCTGCACGCCAAGACGTTCCCCATGGACCTGCGCCCGCAGGGCCACGACATCATCCGCACGTGGCTGTTCTCCACCGTGGTGCGCGCCGAGACGCTGGCTGGTTCCGTGCCGTGGACCAACACGGCGCTGTCCGGGTGGATCCTGGACCCGGACCGCAAGAAGATGTCCAAGTCCAAGGGCAACGTGGTGGTCCCCACGGACGTGCTCGAGAAGTACGGCGCGGACGCCGTGCGCTACTGGGCGGCCTCGGCACGCCTGGGAGCGGACACCGCGTACGACGAGGGGCAGATGAAGATCGGGCGCCGCCTGGCCATCAAGCTGCTCAACGCCTCCAAGTTCGTGCTGGCCCAGGGCGTCACCGAGGCCTCCGTGCTGGGCTCCGGCACGGACGCCTCCGTGGTGACCAACGGCCTGGACCGCTCTCTGCTGGCCCAGCTGGCCACGGTGGTGGAGCGCGCCACCGCCGCGTTCCGCGAGTACGAGTACGCCCGGGCGCTGCAGCTGATCGAGTCCTTCTTCTGGACGTTCACGGACGACTACGTGGAGCTCGTGAAGGACCGCGCCTACGGTTCCCGCGGGCAGGAGGCTCAGTCGTCCGTGCACGCGGCCCTGGCCACCACCCTGGATACCGTGCTGCGGCTCTTCGCGCCGTTCATCCCGTTCGCCACCGAGGAGGTCTGGTCCTGGTGGCGCACCGGATCGGTGCACCGTGCGTCCTGGCCCGTGACCGACGGCTACGCCGGTCTTGCGGCCGAGGGCGACCCCGAGGTGCTCACCGTGGTGGGCGAGGCCCTGTCCGGGCTGCGCAAGTCCAAGTCCGAGGCCAAGGTCAAGCAGCGCACCGCGGTGCTCTCCGCCACGGTCTCCGCACCCGCGACTCAGCTGGAGCAGCTGCGTGCCGGGCTCGACGACCTCAAGGCCGCCGGCAACGCCGCGGACCTCACGCTCTCCCCCGCCGAGGGTGAGCTCAGCGTGAGCGGCGTGGAGCTGGAGCAGACCGAGGAGGCCTGACCCGGTTCCCCGGAGAAACACAACGGCGGGCCCCGGACATCGTCCGGGGCCCGCCGTCTACGGAACGGGTCGGAGGCCTCAGCTGAAGTCGGGGCCCTTCTCGCGGCCGCGCTTGAGCTCGTAGAACCCCGGGTAGGAGGCCAGCGCCAGCGCACCGTCCCAGACCTTCCCGGCCTCTTCGCCCTTGGGCGCGGGGGTGAACACGGGGCCGAAAAAGCCGACGCCGTTGACGGCGATCACGGGCGTGCCGATGTCCTTGCCCGCGACGGCCCGGGCCTCGTCCGTGGAGGCGCGCAGGTCGGCGTCGTAGTCCGTGGAGTCCTTGGCGGACGCGAGCTCCGCGGGCAGCCCGACCTCCGCGAGGGACTCGGTGATGATCTGCTCCAGGCTGTCCATCCCGCGGGGGTGGCGGCGCGTGCCCATGGCGTCGTAGAGCTTCTTGCGGTACTCGTCCCCGTGCTGCTGCGCGGCCGCCTCGACCACGCGCACGAGCCACATGGACTCGTCGTGGCCGTGGTGGTGGTTGTCCGGGTTGTCCTCGTTGAGGATGCCCAGGGAGATGATCTTCCAGTCCACCTCCACGTCACGGACGCGCACGACCTCCTCCATCCAGCGGGAGGTCATCCATGCCCACGGGCACAGGGGGTCGAACCAGAAGTCGACGTGCTGCTTCTCAGCCATGAGAGTTCCTTTCGTTGGTTCGTGCGGCGTGTCACGCTGACTTGTGACGACGCCGCTCGGCCTCGATCATCTCGTGCGTGAAGATCTCGGGGTCCGCGATCTTGGCCACGGCGTCCTCGGTCACGAGCACGGCGGCGATGTCGTCCCGGCCCGGGAGGTCGAACATGACGGGCATGAGGATGTCCTCGAGGATGGCCCGTAGTCCGCGGGCACCGGTGCCGCGCTCGAGCGCGAGCTTCGCGATGGCCTCCAGCGCCTGGGGGTCGAAGGTGAGCTCCACGCCGTCCAGCTGGAAGAGCTTGCGGTACTGCTTGACCAGCGCGTTGCGCGGTTCGGTGAGGATCCGCACCATGTCCGCCACCGAGAGCTTGGACAGCGTGGTCACCACGGGCAGGCGGCCGATGAACTCGGGGATCAGGCCGAACTTCAACAGGTCCTCGGGCTGGACCTGCCCGGCGATGTCCACCTCGGTGGTGTCCTTGATGGGCGCGCCGAAACCGATGCCCTTCTTGCCGGTGCGCTGCTGCACGATCTCCTCGAGACCGGCGAACGCACCGGCCACGATGAACAGCACGTTGGTGGTGTCCAGGTGCAGGAACTCCTGCTGGGGGTGCTTGCGCCCGCCCTGCGGGGGCACCGACGCCACGGTGCCCTCGAGAATTTTCAGGAGCGCCTGCTGGACCCCTTCGCCCGATACGTCACGCGTGATCGAGGGGTTCTCCGATTTACGAGAAATCTTGTCGATCTCGTCAATGTAAATAATCCCCTGCTCCGCTTTCTTGAGATCGAAATCAGCGGCCTGGATGAGCTTGAGGAGAATATTCTCGACATCTTCACCGACATACCCGGCTTCCGTCAGGGACGTGGCGTCCGCGACCGCGAACGGCACGTCCAGCTTCTTGGCCAGCGACTGCGCGAGGTAGGTCTTGCCCGAGCCCGTGGGGCCCACGAGGAGGATGTTGGACTTGGCCACCTCGATGGCCTCTTCGTCCCCCTCCGCTCCAGCAATCGCGAGCGTGTGCCCGGAGACCCCGGCGCGGATGCGCTTGTAGTGGTTGTACACCGCCACGGCCAGCGCCCGCTTGGCGGGTTCCTGGCCGATCACGTACTCCTGGAGGTGGTCGTAGATCTGCTGGGGGCGCGGGAGCTCCGTCTGGTCCGTCTCCGGGACCTCGGTGAGCTCCTCCTCGATGATCTCGTTGCACAGCTCGATGCACTCGTCGCAGATGTAGACGCGCGGGCCCGCAATGAGCTTGCGCACCTGCTTCTGGCTCTTGCCACAGAAGGAGCATTTGAGCAGGTCAACGCTCTCTCCGATGCGCGCCATGTGTCAGCCTCACAGTTCGTCGTGGCGGGTGCTGGGACCACTCTAGGCGAGGGGCGGGCGGTGCACCCAATCACCACCGCGGTGTCATGGGCACCCCGCCGGCGCTCGAACGGGACGCGGCCACGGCGGGCACCGGGTGCCCACCGTGGCCGCGTTCCACGCCGTGACAGACCGCGTCAGGCCTGGGTCACCGTGGAGGGCTTGTTGATCTTGCGGGAGTCCAGGACCTGGTCGATGATCCCGTACTCCTGCGCCTCCTTGGCGGTGAGGATCTTGTCGCGCTCGATGTCGCGGTTGATCTCCTCAACGTTCTTGCTGGTGTGCAGCGCCATGGTCTCCTCGAGCCACGTGCGCATGCGCATGATCTCGTTGGCCTGGATCTCGATGTCCGAGGCCTGGCCGCCGCCCTGGCCCTCCATGGCGGGCTGGTGGATCAGCACGCGGGCGTTCGGCAGCGCGAGGCGCTTGCCCGGGGTGCCGCCGGCCAGCAGCACGGACGCCGCCGACGCCGCCTGGCCCAGGCACACGGTCTGGATCTCCGGGCGGATGTACTGCATGGTGTCGTAGATGGCCGTCATGGCCGTGAACGAGCCGCCCGGGGAATTGATGTACATGGTGATGTCCCGGTCCGGGTCCTGGGACTCCAGCACGAGCAGCTGCGCCATGATGTCGTCCGCCGAGGTGTCGTCCACCTGGACGCCCAGGAAGATGATGCGGTCCTCGAACAGCTTGGTGTAGGGGTTCTGGCGGCGGTAGCCGTAGGGCGTGCGTTCCTCGAAGTCGGGGATCACGTAGCGGCTGGTGGGCAGCTGCGGTGCAGTGGCGTGAGGGAGGTTCATGAATCCGTCCTGAGAAGTCTGTGGGTGTGTCGTGGCGGGGCGGGGCGGGACTACTGCGCGTCCTTCATGGTCCCGCCGCCGCCGGTCACGTTGCTCGCGGACTGCGCGATGTGGTCGAAGAAGCCGTACTCCAGGGCACGCTTGGCGTCGAACCAGTTGTCACGGTCGTTGTCGCGCAGGATGGTCTCGAGCGTCTGCCCGGTCTGCTCGGCGGTGAGCTCGGCGAGGCGCTGCTTCATGGAGAGGATCAGCTCCGCCTGCACGCGGATGTCCGAGGCCGTGCCGCCCATGCCTCCCGAGGGCTGGTGCATGAGGATGCGGGCATTGGGGGTCGCGTAGCGCTTGCCCTTGGTCCCGGAGGAGAGCAGGAACTGCCCCATGGACGCCGCCAGACCGGTGGCCACGGTGACCACGTCGTTGGGGATCAGCTGCATGGTGTCGTAGATGGCCATGCCCGCGGTCACGGAGCCGCCCGGGGAGTTGATGTACAGGAAGATGTCCGCCTCGGGGTCCTCGGCGGAGAGAAGCAGCATCTGCGAGCAGATGAGGTTGGCGTTGGTGTCCTTCACCTCGGAGCCCAGCCAGATGATGCGCTCCTTGAGCAGACGGTTGTAGACGTAGTCGTCCTGGCCGCCCGGCGCCATGCCCTCCATGCGGGGAGAGGCCGGTGCGGCACCGTACGGCTGGTGGGGAGTGGAGGTCATGAATGCCCTCTTTCTTCTGGAAGGGTCGCCGCGGCTCGCCGGACGAGCGCGGGGCCCACGTACAGTTCCTGAGTCAGAAGCGTAGTGCTCACCGTGTCCACCCACCCCCCGGTCCCGGGGCTGTTCGCTGGTGGCGCATGGTGGCACGCCCACGGCGAAACGCCGCGGCCACCCCCCGTGATGGGGGCGGCCGCGGCGTCGTCTCACGCGTGCTCCGCCGGGGCGGAGTGGAGGATCACTCGCTGTCGGAGGCCTCGGCGTCCTCGTCCGCGGTGCCCACGAAGGAGGACAGGTCCACGGTGTTGCCCTTGGTGTCGGTGACCTTGGCGGTCTCCAGAACCTTGGCCAGCGCCTTGCGGCGGCGGACCTCGCCCACCATCATCCCGGCCTGGCCGGAACCGTCGAGCATCTGCGCGAACTGGTTCGGGTCCATGCCGTACTGCTGGGACATGGAGATGATGTAGTCGATCAGCTCGGACTGCTCCACGCCGACCTCTTCGGCCTCGGCCACGGCGTCCAGAATGATCTCGTTGCGGAACGCGGTCTCCGCGTTCTTGCGGACCTCGGCGCGGTGCTCCTCGGTGTCGTGGCCCGGCTCCGCGGAGGCCTGGGCCTGCTCGGAGTCGAAGTGCTGGGAGATCTGGTCCTCGATGACCTTCTCGGGCACGGGGACCTCGATGAGCTCCACGAGCTTGTCCAGGACCTTGTCGCGGGCCTCGATGCCCTGCTCCACCACGGCGGACTCGGCGGCCTGCTTCTTCAGGTCCTCCTTGAGCTCGGCAATGGTGTCGAACTCGGAGGCCAGCTGGGCGAACTCGTCGTCGGCCTCGGGCAGCTCGCGCTCCTTGACGGCGGTGACCTTGACCTTCACGGTGGCCTCGGCGCCGGAGTGCTCGCCACCGGCCAGGGTGGTCTCGAAGGTGGCGTCCTCGCCCGCCGAGAGACCAGTCACGGCCTCGTCGATGCCCTCGAGCATGGTGCCGGAGCCCACCTCGTAGGAGAGGTCGTTGGCGGCGTCGACCTCGTCGCCGTCCACCAGGGCCTGCAGGTCCAGGGTCACGTGGTCACCCTCGACCGCGGGGCGGTCCACGGACTTGAGGGTGCCGAAGCGGGCGCGCAGCTCGTCCAGGGCCTTCTGCTCGTCCTCGGCGGTGGCCTCGCGAGCCTCCACCTCCACCTCGAGGCCCTTGTAGTCGGGCAGCTCGATCTCGGGGCGGATGGCCACGGAGATCTCCACCTTGGTGTCGGCCTCGCGGTCGTTCTCCTCGGGCTTGGAGAGCACCTCCACCTGCGGCTGGGAGAGCGGGGTCAGCTCGTTCTCCGTGAGGGCCTGCTGGTAGAAGTTGTTGAGGCCCTCGTTCAGGGCGTTCTCCACCACGAAGTCGAAGCCCACGCGCTGGTCGATGAGCTTGGAGGGCGTCTTGCCCTTGCGGAAGCCGGGGATCTGGATCTGGTTGGCCAGCTCCTTGTAGGTCTCCTGCACAAAGGGCTTCAGATCCGCGTACGCGATGTCAATCGTGATCTTCGCCTCGGTGGGGTTGAGTTTCTCGACGGCGCTCTTCACTTCCGCTGTACTCCTGGGGTCGTTGGGTGCTTACGGCAACGGACCGGGGTCGGTCCGGTGGGTCGACGGGCGCTGCAGCACGGGTGCTGCGGTGCCCAGACGTCGGGGTGACAGGACTCGAACCTGCGATCTCCTGCTCCCAAAGCAGGCGCGCTAGCCACTGCGCTACACCCCGTGGTCGCGAGCTCGCCAGGCGGGCCGCGGGATCCCGCGCGAGCGCGGGACGAGGGCGCCGGACCACTCGGAGCGGGCCGACAACGTTCCACTCTATCGTGTCGCGGGGCCACGCCCGGAAATCGGGGCCCGGGACCGCGGGCAAGTGGAAGGCGGGGAGGGCCTCGTGTACTCTTTTCACGTCACCGGGGGCGTAGCTCAATGGTAGAGCCCCAGTCTTCCAAACTGGCTACGCGGGTTCGATTCCCGTCGCCCCCTCCAGACCCACCGAGAACCCCGCAGCGCCCGGCGTTGCGGGGTTCTCCGCATCTTGACGACGCCGCACGGTCACCGCAGCGGGCCGGCTGAGCTCCCCGAGTTTCCGGGCGTCCCCGAGTTCCCGGGCCTCCCCGACCTCAGGCCTGACAGCTCGGGCACCAGTACAGGCCTCGACCGTTGAGGTCCTTCTTCAGCACGGTGGCCCCGCACCGAAGGCACGGCTTCCCGTGGCGGTGGTAGACGTAGTTGGCGTGCTCGGGCCAGGCCTCGGCCTCGGACAGCCCGGGGCGGTCCACGGGATCCGTGGTGATGATCCTGCCCACCCGCACACCCACGGCCATGAGGGCCACGTTCTCCTCCCACAGCCCCAGCAGGTCCTCCCGCGTGAGCGAGGTGCCCGGGGTCATGGGGTCCACTCCGCGGCGGAAGAGGGACTCGGCCCGGAAGATGTTGCCGATCCCCGCCACCACGTGCTGCTCCATCAGCAGCACCCCAATGGGCCGTCGAGACCTCCCCGCGGCGGCGACGAACGGCTCGGGGTCGGCCTGCGGATCCAGCGGGTCCGGACCGAGCTTCGCCTCGGCGGCCGCGGCCTCCTCGGGGGTCTCGGCCACGCACAGCGCGGGGCCGCGCAGGTCAGCCCAGCCGTGCTCCCCCGCGAGCCGGACCCGCACCGCACCCACGGGGGCCTCGGGGACCACCCGCCCGGCGTCGTCGTGGGCCACGGGGGCCGCCGCGGAGCCGGACTCGCGCTCCCCCAGCCGGCGCGGCGCGCCGATCGACGACGCCGCCGCGAACGTCTCGTCCCCCGCGAAGCTCCACGCGCCGTAGATGCCCAGGTGCGAGCGCAGCACGATGACGTCCGCGGGGTCATCCGGCGCGGCGAAGTCCAGGTAGAGGTGCTTGCCGTGGGCCCTGGAGCGCGTCAGCACGCGGCCGTCCAGCAGCGCGGCACCGGCGGAGAAGCGCCCCTGGGGACTGCTCACCCGCAGCTGCTGCCCCTCGAAGAGGTCGGACAGCTGGCGCGCGAGGCGGTGGACGGAGTGGCCCTCGGGCACGGGTGCGGGCCCGCTCAGTTCGCGGTGAAGGGGCGCGCGGTGACCGCGGACAGCTTGCCCGCGATGTCCCCGGTGCGCTCGTACTCGCCCAGCTGGGCGATGCGGCGGACGTGGCGCTCGTCGCCCGAGAACGGCTCCGCGAGGAAGGTGAGGGCGAGCCCGAGCGCCTCCTCGAACTCGTGCTGACGTCCACCCAGCGCCATCACCTGGGCGTCGTTGTGCTCCCGGGCGAGCTTGGCGGTGTCCTGGTTCCACACGAGCGCGGCGCGGATGCCCTCCACCGTGTTGGCCGCCATCTGCTCACCGTTGCCGGAACCACCCAGCACGATCCCCAGGGAGTCCAGGCCGTTCTCCCGGTCCTCCTTGACGCCCAGGGCGGCGCTGATGCAGAACGCGGGGTAGTCGTCCGCGGCGTCGTACTCCACCGGCCCGTGGTCGATCATCTCGTACCCGTGCTCGGTGAGCTTCTCCATGAGGTGGTGCGAGAGCTCGAGGCCGGCGTGGTCGGTGGCGATGTGCACGCGCATGGGTGTCAGCAACTCCTGGCTTGGCGTGGGCGGTGCGCCGGGCGGCGCCCGCGGGGTCGGTGTGTGACCCCCACTGTATCGCCGCCTTCCCACACCCTCGGGCCGGGCGGCCGGTGTCCGCCACGCGCTGCCCGCCTGATGCGTGGGGATGTGTGGCGGCTGTCATAATGACTGAATGCGCCGCGTGCGCATGGACTTGTCGTCGAGGAGAGGAACGCCGTCGTGCCCGGAACCAACCTGACCCGAGCGGAGGCCGCCGAGCGCGCCAAGGTCGTCTTGGTGCAGTCGTACCGAGTGGAGCTGGACCTCACCGAGGACCCCCGGACCTTCCGCGCGCGCACCACGGTGGCGTTCACCGCCGAGCCGGGGACGAGCACGTTCATCGACGCGATCACCGCCTCGGTGGAGTCCGTCACCCTCAACGGTGCGTCCCTCGACCCCGCCGAGGTCAGCGACGGCGAGCGCATCCAGCTCCCGGGGCTCGCGGCGCAGAACGAGCTGGTGGTCGAGTCCACCATGCACTACATGAACACGGGCGAGGGCCTGCACCGCTTCGTGGATCCGGCCGACGGCCAGGTGTACCTCTACTCGCAGTTCGAGGTCGCGGACACGCGCCGGATGTTCCCGGTGTTCGAGCAGCCGGACCTCAAGGCCACGTTCCAGTTCTGCGTGACGGCCCCCGCTGAGTGGGCCGTGGTGTCCAACCAGCCCAGCCCCGAGCCCGTGGCGGTCTCCGAGGGCGTGGCCCGCTGGGACTTCTCCCCCACGCCCGTGATGTCCTGCTACGTGACCGCGCTGATCGCCGGCCCGTACCTCAGCACCCACGACAGCCTGGTCTCCTCCGACGGCCGCACCGTCGAGCTGGGGCTGTACGCACGGCGCTCCCTGTTCGAGCACATGGACGCCGAGGAGATGTTCGAGGTCACCAAGCAGGGCTTCGAGTTCTTCGAGTCCCAGTTCGACACCCCCTACCCGTTCGAGAAGTACGACCAGCTCTTCGTGCCCCAGTTCAACGCGGGCGCCATGGAGAACGCGGGTGCGGTCACGTTTGTGGAGTCCTACATCTTCCGCTCCAAGCCTGCCCAGGCTCTCGTGGAGCGCCGCGCCATCACTGTGCTCCACGAGCTCGCGCACATGTGGTTCGGGGACCTGGTGACCATGCGCTGGTGGAACGACCTGTGGCTCAACGAGTCCTTCGCGGAGTACATGTCCACCCTGGCGTGCGCGCAGAACACGCAGTACACCAACGCCTGGACCACGTTCGTGGCCGGGGAGAAGTCCTGGGGCTACGCGCAGGACCAGCTGCCCACCACGCACCCCATCAAGGCCGAGATCCCGGACCTCGAGGCCGTGCTCGTGAACTTCGACGGCATCACCTACGCCAAGGGCGCCTCCGTGCTCAAGCAGCTGGTCGCGTGGGTGGGCCAGAAGGAGTTCATGGCCGGGCTCAAGCGGTACTTCGACAAGCACGCGTGGTCCAACACCGAGCTCTCCGACCTCATGGTGGAGCTCGAGGCCGCGAGCGGGCGGGACCTGACCGACTGGTCCGAGCGCTGGCTCGAGACCGCCGGGGTGAACACCCTGGTCCCCCGCGTGGAGACCGACGACGACGGTGTGATCACCTCCTTCGCGATCGAGCAGATCGGCCAGGAGGGCCACCCCACCCTCCGCCCCCACCGCGTGGCCGTGGGCTTCTACGACCACCACGAGGACACCGGACGGCTCACCCGCACGTTCCGCGTGGAGCTGGACGTGGACGGCGAGCTCACCGAGGTCCCCCAGCTCGTGGGCCGGGAGCGCCCGGACCTGGTGCTGCTCAACGACGACGACCTCGCCTACGCCAAGATCCGCCTGGACGAGTGCTCCCTGGCCACCGCCATGACCCACCTCGGGGACTTCGAGGAGTCCCTGCCCCGCTCGCTCGTGTGGGCCGCGGCCTGGGACTCCGTGCACGACGGCGTGAGCCCCGCGAGCGACTACGTGGACCTGGTGCTGTCCAACGTGGGCCACGAGACCGACTCCACGGCCGTGCAGGTGCAGCTGCGCCAGCTGGACACCGCCCTGGACCGCTACCTGGCCCCGGAGCACGCGGACGAGGTGCGCGCACGGGCCGCGGACACCCTGTGGGACCTCACGGCGGCGGCCGAGGCGGGCTCCGACCACCAGTGGCAGTTCTTCCGCGCCTTCCTGCGCCGCGCGTGCACCGAGGAACAGGTGGACCGCGTGGCAGGCTTCTCCCGCGGCGAGGGCGTGCCCGAGGGCGTCGAGCTGGACACCGACACCCGCTGGTCCGTGCTCACCGCGCTCGTGGCCGCGGGCCGTGCGGGCACCGAGGAGATCGAGGCGGCCCTGGGCGAGGACAACACCGAGACGGGTGCGATCGCCGCGGCCACCGCCCGCGCCGCGGTGCCCACCCCCGAGGCCAAGGCCGAGACCTGGCGTCTGGTCGTGGAGCAGGGTGCCCTGCCCAACTCCCAGCAGCAGGCCGCAATCGCCGGCTTCTTCCGGGTGCACGACGACGCCCTGCTCGCCCCGTACGCCTCCCGCTACTTCGCGGAGGTCACCGGCGTGTGGCGTGAGCGCACCCACGAGCTGGCCCAGCAGATCGCCGTGGGGCTCTTCCCCCGCAGCGCCACGCAGGAGACCGTGGACGCCGCCCAGCAGTTCCTGGACGAGCTGGACCCCGCCCACAGCGGTCTGCGCCGGATCGTGCTGGAGCGTCAGGACGCCGCGCGTCGGGGTGTCCGCGCCCAGCAGGTCGACGCCGCCCGGGCCGAGCACCCCGCCGACGGTCCGGACTCCGAGCGGTGAGCCCCGACTCCGATCCCGCACGGGAACCCCACCACACCGGCCCCGGACCGCTGTCCCCGGACGCGGCCGCCCCGAGCGGACGGCGCACGTTCACGCTCGGAGCGGTCGGTTCCCGGTCCGCCGGGCCGTCCGTGACCCAGCCACCGCAGCAGGTGGGGGACGCTCGGGAGGCGGCCGAGGCGGTGTCGTCGGACTCCTTCTACGCGCAGGTGGGCGGGCACGAGACGTTCGAGAAGCTCACCCGCGAGTTCTACGCGCGCGTGGCCGAGGACCCGGACTTCAAGGCCCTGTACCCGGAGCAGGACCTCGGCCCGGCCGAGGAGCGGCTGCGGATGTTCCTGGAGCAGTACTGGGGCGGGCCCACCACGTACTCGGAGCAGCGGGGCCACCCCCGGCTGCGGATGCGCCACGCCCCGTTCCCCGTGGACACGTGGGCGCGCGAGACCTGGCTGCGGCACATGCGCGCGGCCATGGACACCCTGGAGCTGTCCCCGCTGCACGACGGCATCATGTGGGACTACTTCGACCGCGCGGCCCACGCGATGGTCAACCGCCCGGGCTGAGATCCGGGCGCGTCCTCGGACGGGCAGGCCGTGCGGCCGCCCGGCAGAGCGCAGCGGGCCGCACTCGGGAAGTGCTCCCGGGTGCGGCCCGCTGCTGTGGGATCCTCCGCTGCCGTGAACGGCTCAGCGGGGCAGCTTGACGAGCACGTGTCCCGCGCCCGTGCTCAGCCGGGCCCACTGCCCCGTCTGCTCCACGGCCACCCGCACCACGGGCTCCGAGGACGGGAGGAAGCCCAGCACGTCCAGGGCGAAGGCGGCGCCGTCGGGAATTTCCGGGCCGTCCAGCGGGCCCCAGTCCGAGGACGCGCCCCACACACGGGAGCGCACCTTCTGCACCACGGCCGCGCCGGAGTCCGCCGGGACGGTGTCCGCCACGGTCTGGATCCCCCGCCGGGCCACCTCGTGCACGCGGTGGGCCGCCACGGAGCCCACGGCGCTCCAGCCGGTGCGCGGTGCCACGATCCCGGCCCACGCGGCCGAGACCTGCTGCGGCGGGGCGCTGAGCCACACCGTCTCCTCGCCAGCGGACGGGGGCTCACCCGCGACCCGCGCCAACCGGTCCGTGACGGCGGACGCCGCCACGGTGAGGTCCAGCTCGGAGGACTCGGCCAGACGCATGGTCCGCAGCCCCAGCACCACGGGGGCGGTGTCCAGCAGGCCCGCGGGGTGGATCACCGAGACCCACACCGCGAGCACACGGTCCAGGCCCTGCAGCCGGACGGCGGCCTGCGGGTCCACGGAGCGGGCGCGGCCCAGATAGGTGGCCAGGTCCGCGGCGTCCTGCCGGTCGAGCAGCGCGAAGCCCTCCGCCCCGGGATCTCGGGGGGCGCTCATTGCCCGTGGGAGTACTTGACGTCGTCCTCGAGCGAGGCCAGCAGCGCGCGGTGGTCCTCCGAGAGCTTCACGCTCTTGCCCGACTCGGGGTCCATGACCACGATCACGGACTCCCCCTCCGCGTACACGTGGGAGCCGTCCTCCTCCTGCAGCCGGTAGGAGATGGTGAAGGAGGAACCGCCGATGCGCGAGATCCACGTGCGCACGTACACCGGGTCCATGCGGAAGAACAGCTGCTCCTTGTAGTCCACGCTCTGGTGGGCCACCACCGTGCGCAGCTCCCCCACGGACTCCCGGAACGTGGTGTCCTCGGGGATCCCGTGGTCCGGGTCCTTCGCGATCGGCGAGGCGGTGAGCCGCACGCGCGCGTCCTCGAAGTAGCGCAGCATGGTCACGTTGTTGATGTGGCCGTACTGGTCCTGGTCGAAGAATCGCATCTGCACGGGAACGTCGAGGGAAGTCATGCGTCCATCACACCACATCCACCGCCCGGTTTAGAGTGGGCCCATGACTTTGGATCCGACGCAAGACCCCGTGGAAGCCCTCATCCGCATGCTCGATCTCGCCGACGGCGGCGGTGCGCGCACCACGGAGGACATCTTCGTGGGTCGCACCATCACCACCCCCCGCGCCCGCGTGTACGGGGGGCAGGTGCTCGCGCAGGCCTCGATGGCGGCCATGCGCACCGTGGACCCGGGCCGGGCGATCCACTCGCTGCACGCGTACTTCCTGCGCGGCGGGGATATCGAGCTGCCCATCACCTTCGGGGTGGAGCGTGTGCGGGACGGACGCTCCTTCTCCGCGCGCCGTGTCCACGCCTACCAGGAGGGCAAGACCATCCTGTCGATGATCGCGTCCTTCCAGGAGCCCGCCGAGGGTCTGGAGCACCAGGACCAGATGCCGGAGAACGTCCCGGACCCGGAGACCCTTCCGTCCCTGCGGGAGACCATGGGTGCCCTCGACATCCCCGAGGCGCGCGCCCAGGCGTTCGAGCGCCCCTTCGACATGCGCTACATCACCGAGCCGCTGTTCCTGCCGTGGCAGGGGTCGCAGGACTCCTACAACGCCGTGTGGGTCAAGGCCCTCGCGCCGCTGCCGGACGACCCGCAGATCCACCGTGCCGCCCTGGCGTACGTCTCCGACTACACGATGATGGAGCCCATCCTGCGCCGCCACGGCCGCTCCTGGGGCGAGCGCGGCATGAACGTGGCCTCCCTGGACCACGCCATGTGGTGGCACCGCTTTGCGCGCGCGGACGAGTGGATCCTCTACACCCAGACCTCCCCGAGCGCGTCCTCCGCGCGCGGGCTGTCCATCGGGAAGATGTTCACGCGGGACGGCACCATGATCGCCACCACCGTGCAGGAGGGCATGATGCGCCTGCCCGAGTTCCACTGAGCCGCACCGCGCACGGAACGACGACGCCGCAGGGGTGACCCTGCGGCGTCGTCGTTCGTCCGGTGCGGTAACCGTTACTCCGCGGTGCGGCCCGCGCGGGGTCGGCCGCCAGCGGTGCCGCGCGAGAACGCCCCTCCAGCGGTGCGGCCCGCGCACGGTGGGCCAGCAGCGGCGCGGACGGCTGCGGCGTCGGTCAGCGCCTCGCGGAGAGCAGCGGGTGCGTCCGGCACGCCACCACGCCGGCCACGGCAACGAGCAGGCCGAAGACCAGGGCCGTGCCGTAGCCCCCGGCGCCGGCGATGAACAGCCCCGCCGAGGCGCCGATCGTCCCGCCCAGCATGGAGATCGAGCTCAGCAGGGTGAAGTCCGCGCCCGCGTGACCGGGGCGCGCGATCCCCAGGTTGACCGCGTAGATGCCGGTGTTCATCACGGTGTAGCCCGCGAGCACGCAGCACGCGCCCACGATGCCCAGCAGCACCTGCATGCCGTGTGCGAGCTCTGCCCCGGACCAGACCACGGGCACGAAGCAGATTCCGCCGAGGAGCTGGATGGCCGCGCCGATCAGCAGGGTGGCGCCGCGGCCACGGGTTCGGCACAGCCGGCCACCCATCAGGGCGGCCGCGAGAGCGGGTGCCGCGGCGACCACCGAGGTCACGGTGCCGATGAAGCCCAGCGACCACCCGGCGTCCACGAGCGCGGGCGTGACGAGCGACCACACGGCCGCCGAGCCGAGGGCCACGGGCGGAACCGCCACGAGTGCCCACCGCTTGCCTCCGGGCACGGACAGCACGCCGAACATCCGGGACAGGGCCGCGGGACGCGCCTCCAGGGGCGCGTACTCCTGCTCCCGGTGGCGCAGCACGGGGACCATGGCCACCGCGGTGCAGGCCGCGAGCATCACGACCGCCGCGCGCCAGCCCCACGCGTCGTAGACGAGCAGCGCCAGGCCACCGCCCACCACGGTGCCGATGTAGCTGGCCCCCACCTGGACGCCCGCACCGAGATCGTGCTGCTCGGGCTCGAGCCCGCGCACGGACAGCGCGTCCGCGGCGATGTCCTGGGTGGCGGAGAACAGCACGAAGGCCGCGGCCAGCAGGATGATCACGCCGAGACCGTCCTGAGGGTCCGAGAACACCGCCATGGCCAGCAGGGACAGCACCATGAGCGGCTGCAGCACGAGCAGCCACGTGCGGTAGTGCCCCCGGGAGCGCGCCGGGGACCAGCGGTCCAGCAGGGGCGCCCACAGGAACTTCAGCGGCCACACGAGCGCGAGCAGCTGCAGCATGCCCAGGGTTCCGAGGTCCGTGCCGCCGTCCCGCAGGATGCCCACCAGCCCGGTGGAGAGGAACGAGGCCCCGATGAACTGCGTGGTGTACAGGGCCCACAGCAGCAGCCAGAAGGGCCGGTTCCCGGAACGCACCGCTGCCACGGGCTCGGGGGCTGTCAGGGTGCTCATGCGTTCCTCCAGTAGGCGGTGGCGTCGATGTGGGTGCGCGGAACCCCGTAGTGGGAGCGCAGGGTGGTGCTCAGCCGCCGGTTCTCCGAGGCCTCCACAGCGATCCAGAACCGGTCCTGCGCGGTGGGACGGTGGGCGTCCCAGTCCGCGAGCACGGCATCCGCCATGGTGGCTCCCTCCCCGTCGTGGCGCACCCGGCGCACCGTGTGGTGGGGTGCGGCGGCGAGCGGGAGGTCCTCGTCCTGCGCGTTGCGGTAGCCGAACCACACCTCCACGTCCTGGGACTCCAGTGCGGGGAGCATCGCGTTGACTGCCGGCAGGCTCGCCGGGTCCCCCACGATCACGGTCCGGCCGCTGAAGGCGGCGTCGAGGGACGGAGAGGGGGACTCCTCGGAGGCGCGGCGCGGCGCGCGCTTGGGCTGCCACGGCGGGGTGCTGCCCAGCAGGGAGGCCCGGATGGTGTCCCCGGGCGCGCACGTGCGGGCCCAGTCGGAGGCCGCACCCTCGTGCAGCGCGAACTCCATGTCGAAGAGGCCCTGATCCGGACGGGGATTGATCACGGTGAACGCCCGCTGGTGGTCCTTCCCCTCGGACATGAACCACAGTCGCAGCCACAGGGTGGGGAACGGGGTGTGCCGGGCCAGAAAGCCCTCGTCCCGCACGGTGATGCGCGTGTAGGTGTCGCTCACGTCCTCGCGGGCGACGACGTTCAGCACGGTCTCCGAGGCCCCGAGCGCGCGCACGGCCAGTCGTTCCCAGTGGGGCATGGGGTGTTTCTCCTTGCTCGGCGGGCGTGTCCGCGCGGCGGTCCTGGGGGCCTCCGCACCCGTGGGCTGCGTGGCTCCAGCCGCCCGGCGCGGATCAGGTCCAGGGTGCTCGCCCCGTTCCTGCCCACCGCGCCCGGCGCCGTGACCGCGAGTGCACATCGACATGTTCTTAGGTTAGCCTAACCTGTCGTGGAATAGGATACCGATTCGTATCCTATTACGCCTGACGAGTGCACCCCACGGAAAGAAGCCACGTTTCATGAGCTCACCCCTGCTGCACCAGGACACCGTCGCGGACCTCGTGAGGGACGTCACCACGGCCGCGGCCGCCGGCGCCGCGCGCATGGCCTCGGCCGAGCAGCCCCACGAGCCGGCGACCCACGCCCAGATCGCCGCGGACCTCGCGCACGTGGACCTCGACTCGCCCCTGCCGGACTTCGACGCCGCCGTGGACGAGCTGGACCGCACGTGGCTGCGCCACGCGGTGTGGTTCCACCACCCGCGCACCCTCGCCCACCTCAACTGCCCGGTGGCCGTGCCCGCCGTGGCCGCCGAGACGCTGGCCGCCGCGGTCAACGTGTCCCTGGACACGTGGGACCAGTCCAAGGCCGCCACCGTCATGGAGCGGCAGCTGCTCGCGTGGACCGCCGGGCGCATCGGCTTCCCCGAGGGCGCGGACGGCATGTTCACCCCGGGCGGCACCACCTCCAACCTGCAGGCCCTGATGCTGGCCCGCGACGAGTGCCTCGAACGCTCCGCGCTCGTTCCGGGAGCGGCCCCGCGACCGGTGCGGGCGGCGTCGTTGCGGATCCTGGCCAGCGCGGAGAGCCACTTCTCCGTGGTCACCGCGGCGCACGTGCTCGGCCTGGACGACGACTGCGTGGTCCCCGTGCCCGTGGACGACCGCGGGATGCTGTCCGTGCCCGCCCTGCGGCGCGTGGTCGCCGACCTCGAGGCGCAGTCGCTCACCCCGATGGCCGTGGTGGCCACCGCGGGGACCACGGACCGCGGGGTCATCGACCCCCTGCCGGAGCTCGCCGAGCTGTGCACGGCGCAGGGGATCTGGCTGCACGTGGACGCCGCCTACGGCGGAGGGCTGCTGGTCTCCCCCGCCCACCGGGACCTGCTCGCGGGGATCGAGGGCGCGGACTCCGTCACGGTGGACTTCCACAAGACTTGGTTCCAGCCGGTCAGCTGCTCCGCGGTGCTCGTGCGGGACGGGCGCACGCTGCGCCACTGCACGCACCACGCCGCGTACCTCAACCCCGCGGACACCCCCGAGCCCAACCAGGTGGACCGCTCCCTGCAGACCACTCGCCGCTTCGACGCGCTCAAGCTGTGGGTCACGCTGCGCACCCTGGGCCCGGACGCGATCGGTCGGCTGCTGGACACCGTGATCGACCTCGCCGCACGCACGGCGGACGGACTGCGAACGGACCCCCGCTTCGAGCTGGTGTGCGAGCCGTCCCTGAGCACGGTGCTCTTCCGGTGGCTGCCCCCGGCCCGGGAGGACGGGCCGGAGGACCCCGACCGCTGGGTCCGCGCGATCCGCCGCGCGGTGTGGGACATGGGCCGCGCCACCGTTGCCGAGACGGAGATCGAGGGCCGCCCGTGCCTGAAGCTCACCCTGCTGAACCCCGAGACCACCGACGAGGACGTCCGGGCTGTCCTGGACCTGGTCCACGAGACCGCCCTGTCCCTGCTGACCCGCGAGCACACCGGAAAGG
>NZ_RCOM01000109.1 GCF_003667225.1 Kocuria rhizophila | reverse complement strand
CCCCAGGATCCTCCGGCCCCGAAGGCTCCGTCTGCGCCCAAGCCTCCGGCCGCGCCCCACCCCTCGGGCGCTCCGAAGCCCCAGGCCGGTCCGAAGCCCCCGGCGGCTCCCAAGGCGCCGCCCGCTCCCCACGCTCCGGGCGCGTCGCACCCGGTGGACGCCGCACACCCCGCCCTCGCCCCGGCCGAGTCCGTGGCACGCGCCAGGAAGTTCGGCCGTGCGGACGAGAACGGCACCGTGTACGTGACCGTGCGGGACGCGGAGCACGAGTGCGGCCAGTTCCCGGACGCCACCCCCGACGAGGCGCTCGCGTACTTCGCGCGCAAGTTCGACGACGCCGAGGCTCAGGTCGCGCTGCTCGAGCAGCGCATCGCGGCCAGGGCTCCGGCCGGTGAGATGCGCAAGACCGTGGCGCACGTGCGCGAGCAGGTGGACGCGCACACCATGGTGGGCGACCTCGTGGACCTCTCCACCCGCCTGGACACGCTCGAGGACGCGATCCGCGTGGCCCTGGACCGTGAGCGCGAGGAGGCGAAGGCCCACAAGGCGGAGCAGCTCGCGCGGCGCACCGCCATCGTGGAGGAGGCCGAGAAGGTGGCGGGCCAGGACCCGGAGAAGACGCAGTGGAAGCACTCGTCCTCCCGCATGGCCGAGCTGTTCTCGCAGTGGCAGGAGCACCAGAAGTCGGGCGGTCGGCTGTCCAAGTCGGACGAGGACGCCCTGTGGAAGCGCTTCCGCAAGGCGCGCACCACGTTCGACCGGCACCGCAAGGCGTTCTTCTCGTCCCTGGACGAGACCAACGCCAAGGCCAAGCGCGTCAAGGAGGCCCTGATCGCGGAGGCCGAGGCGCTCTCCTCGTCCACGGACTGGGGCGAGACCGCCGGGAAGTACCGCGAGCTCATGGACCGCTGGAAGCAGTCCCCGCGCGCGTCCCGCAAGGACGACGACGCCCTGTGGGCCCGGTTCCGCGCCGCCCAGGACGTGTTCTTCGACGCCCGCACGGCCGCGAACGAGCAGATCGACAAGGAGTTCGAGGGCAACCTGAAGGTCAAGGAGCAGCTGCTCACGGAGGCCAGGCAGATCCTGCCCGTGAAGGACCTGGCCGCAGCCAAGAAGCAGCTCGCGTCCATCCAGCAGCGCTGGGAGGAGGCGGGCAAGGTGCCCCGCGCCCACATGCGCCGCGTGGAGAACGAGCTGCGCTCCGTGGAGGACGCCGTCAAGAAGGCCGAGGACGAGAAGTGGCGGCGCACCGACCCCGAGACCAAGGCCCGCTCCAACTCCATGCTGTCCCAGCTGGAGAACAAGATCGCGGACCAGCGGGCGGCTGTGGAGGCCGCCCGGGCCGCGGGCAACGAGAAGAAGGCCGCGTCCCTCGAGAAGGACCTCGCCACGAGCGAGCAGTGGCTCGCCACGCTACAGGCCTCCGCGTCCGAACTCGGCTGAGCTCAGCCTCGACCCCGCGTCACCAGCGCCCCCGCACCGAACGGTGCGGGGGCGCTGCCCGTCCGTTCTCCACAGGTGCCCGGCTTCCCTGCCACGGGGCCGCGCCGTGCGGTGGGATGGGGGCATGACGTCCCTCGCACCCCCGCCGCCCGCCACTGGCACCCGGCACGACGCCGCGGTCACCGTGTTCCTCCCGGGCCACCCGTTCAGCCGGGCCGAGCTGCACGCCATGACCGTGGACGGTGTGCTGCGCCGTGAGCTGCTGGGCGCGCACGTGCACGCGTGGCAGCCCGTCTCCCACGGCATTCGTGCCGCGGTCCTGGGGCGGGTCCTGCCCGGTCACCTGCAGCGCCGGGGTGTCCTCGGCCGGATGGGGGCCGCGTGGTTCTACCGGTGCGCACCGGAACCGGATCCCGTGCCCGTGCTCGTGGACAAGTCCGCGCGCACCACCACCACGGTGCCCGCCGGGATCGTGCTGCACCAGACGAGCTTCGCCCCGGAGGACCTGGTGGCCCACCACGGCATTACGCTCACCACACCGCGGCGCACCGCGCTGGACCTGGCGCTGCACGTTCCGGGACCTCCCGGCGACGCCGCCCTGCTGGCCATGCTGGGACACGACCGGCTGTCGTGCTCGTCCGCCCAGCTCATCCGTGACCTGGAGACGATGCCCAAAACCCCCGGCCGCCGCGCCGCCCTGGCCAGGGTGCGCAAGCTCGACCGGGCGCTCGGCGGGGCCACCGCGGCGCCACGCAGCGGCCGCGCCCCGGCGTGAAGTGCCGCGCCCCGGCGGCGCTCGGCGGGCGCATGCCCGTGCGAGGTGCCAAGGCCGGCGGGGGGCGGTCAGCAGGGTGCGCTCAGCAAGACCTGGCGCGGGCACCGCGGCACCGCTGGCGGCCACGGGGTACGAGGGCCCAGGGGGGTGCGAGCGCCCACCGCGCGTTCCCTCAGGAGGCGACGGGGCGGTGGCCCGACACGCGGTACACGTCGTACACGCCGTCGATGCGCCGCACCTGGTTCAGCACGTGGTCCAGGTAGCGGGTGTCCCCCATCTCGAACGAGAACCGGGAGATCGCCAGGCGCGCCCGGGAGGTGTGCACCTGCGCGGAGAGGATGTTCACGTGGTTCTCGGACAGCACCCGGGTCACGTCGTACAGCAGGGACTTGCGGTCCAGCGCCTCCACCTGGATCTCCACACGGAACAGGGAGGACTGGGTGGGCGCCCACGCCACGTCCTTGACGCGGTCGTCGCCCTCGGGGACCACCTTCATGTTCGCGCAGTCCCTGCGGTGCACGGAGATCCCGGAACCGCGCGTCACGAAGCCCACGATCTCGTCCGGCGGCACCGGGGTGCAGCACCGGGCGATCTTCACGTAGACGTCCGAGGTTCCCTGCACCACGACGCCCGCGTCCGTGGCACCGGCGCGCACGGGCTGGGTGACCCGGGTGTTCTCGGCCAGGTCCTCCTCGGTCCCTTCCGCACCGCCCAGGTGCTCCAGCAACTTCTCGACCACCTGGTGGGCGCTGACCGCGTCCGAGCCGAGGGCCTCGTAGAGCGCGGCGACGTCCCCGCGGTTGAAGTCCTGGGCCACCGCGAGCAGGGACTCGCTCGTCACGGTGCGCTGCAGCGGCAGGTGGTGCTTGCGCAGCGCCTTGGTCAGCAGCTCCTTGCCGCGCTCGATGGCCTCCTCCCGGCGCTCCTTGGAGAACCACTGCCGGATCTTGGTCCGCGCGCGCGGCGAGCCCACGAACTTGAGCCAGTCCTGGGAGGGCGCGGCCTGCTCGGACTTGGAGGTGAGGATCTCCACGCGGTCGCCGTGCTGCAGCTGCGAGAACAGCGGGGCGAGCTTGCCGTTGACCCGGGCGCCGATCGTCCGGTTGCCCACCTCCGTGTGCACCGCGTATGCGAAGTCCACCGGGGTGGAGCCCGTGGGAAGGGCCATGACCTCGCCCTTGGGCGTGAACACGTACACCTCGGCGGTGTTGATCTGGTAGCGCAGGGAGTCCAGGAAGTCCGAGGAGTCCTTGGCCTCCTCCTGCCACGAGACCAGCGAGCTGAGCCAGTTCAGCTCGCCCTCCTTGGCCTTGGGTGTGGCGGAGTTCGCCTGGTTGACCTTGTCCTTGTACTTCCAGTGCGCGGCCACACCGTACTCCGCGCGGCGGTGCATCTCGTGGGTGCGGATCTGGATCTCCACCGGGCGCCCGTTCGGACCGATCACCGTGGTGTGCAGCGACTGGTACATGTTGAACTTGGGCATCGCGATGTAGTCCTTGAACCGCCCGGGCAGCGGCCGCCACTTGGCGTGCAGCACGCCCAGCGCCGCGTAGCACTCGCGCACCGAGTCCACGAGCACGCGCGCGGCCTGCAGGTCGTGGATCTCGTCGAAGTCCTTCCCGCGCACGATCATCTTCTGGTAGATCGAGTAGTAGTGCTTGGGCCGGCCCGTGATGGTGGCTTCAATCCCGGAGCCCTCCAGGGCCTCCGCGATCTGACCCCGGATCTCCGCGAGGTGGCGCTCCCGCTCGGGTGTGCGCTCCCCCACCATGCGCACGATCTCGTCGTACACCTTGGGGTACAGCGCGGCAAAGGAGAGATCCTCGAGCTCCCACTTGATGGTGTTCATGCCCAGCCGGTGGGCCAGCGGCGCGAAGATCTCCAGCGTCTCCCGCGCCTTGCGCCCCGAGGACTCGGATGACACGAACCGCCACGTCCGCGCGTTGTGCAGCCGGTCCGCAAGCTTGATGACCAGAACGCGGATGTCCTTGGCCATGGCCACGATCATCTTCCGCACGGTCTCGGCCTGAGCGTTCTCCCCGTAGTGGATCTTGTCCAGCTTGGTCACGCCGTCCACCAGGGCGGCGACCTCCTCCCCGAACTCCTCGCGCAGCTCGTCCAGGGTGTAGGGGGTGTCCTCCACGGTGTCGTGCAGCAGCCCCGCCACGAGCGTGGCCCCGGTCATCCCGAGCTCCGCGAGGATCGTGGTGACCGCCACGGGGTGCGTGATGTAGGGGTCGCCGGACTTGCGCTTCTGGCCCTCGTGGTGCGCGTCCGCCACCTGGAAGGCGCGCTCCAGGACCGTGAGGTCCTCGTCCGGGTGGGTGCTCTGCACGGTGCGCAGCAGGGGCACCAGGATGGGTGAGCTGGGCACGGACTCCCCGCTCAGCACGGACAGCGTGGACCGTGTGCGCTCGCTGCGCCCGGGAAAGACCGCGCGGCCGAAGACCGGCCGTGATGCCGGCAGCACGTAGTGGGTGCCGCCCGCGGGGGTGCTTCCCGCCCTGCGCGACGGGGCCGGCGCGCGGAGCGGCTCGGTCGCGCGCTCAGGCGCCTGGCCCGAGGTGGCGTGGTCGTCCCTGGAGGCGGACTCGTCCACCGCGGCACGGTCGACCCGGGGATCGGACTGGCTGGACATGATCCGTCGCCTCCTTAGCGTGGCCGCGGTGGCCGAGGACGTGGTGGGCCTGATCTGCGCGGCTGATGGTCCAGTCTAAGGCCGTGGCCCCCGTGCACTGTGCACGGGGGCCACGGTCACCGCGCTCGCGGTGTCGAGGGGTCGGGGCGGACACCCGGTCTCACGCGGAGACCGGGTCCGAGCTGACCGGGGGCGCGTCGGTGGTGCGCTGCTCGAGCACCTCCCGGCTCTGCTGCCGCACGGCGGGCTCACGGTCCCGCAGCCACGAGTACAGCGGCGCGGCCACGAACAGGGTGGCCAGCGTGCCCACGATGATGCCCACGAACAGGGACAGCGAGAGGTCCTTGAGCGTTCCTGCACCCAGCAGGTAGGCACCGATGAACAGGATGGAGCCCACGGGCAGGATGCCCACCACGGACGTGTTGATCGAGCGCACCAGCGTCTGGTTCACGGCCAGGTTCACCTGCTCCGCGTAGGTGCGCTTCTTCCGCTCCCCCGGCGCGGTGCCGTCCAGCAGCCCGGAGGTGTTCTCCCGCACCTTGTCGAAGACCACCACGGAGTCGTACAGCGAGTAGGAGAGCACCGTGAGGAAGCCGATGATCGCCGAGGGCGTCACCTCGAAGTCCACGAGCGCGTAGATCCCCGCGGTGATCACGATCGTGGTCAGCATGGCCGCGATCGCGGAGACCGACATCTTCCACGTGCGGAAGTACAGGGCCATCAGGGCCAGCGCCAGCGCCACGAACACGAGCAGACCCCACAGCGCCTGCTGCGTGACACCCTGGCCCCATGTGGGACCCACGAAGGTGGAGGTGACCTGGTCCTCGCCCACCCCGTACGCGTCCTGCAGCTCGTGCTTCAGCGCGAGCGTCTGGTCGTCGTCCAGCTGCTGGGTCTGCACTCGGACGGTTCCGGGGGCGATGTTGGTCACGGTGGCCTCCTGCGTGCCCGCCGTGTCCGCCACGGCCCGCTCCCCCACGGAGGCGTCCGGGTTCTCCACACCGGAGACCGTGAACTCGGACCCGCCCGTGAAGTCGATGCCCAGGTTGAAACCGCCCTTGACCACGGGAATCAGGATGGAGACCACGATCAGGGCGAGGCTCACAGCCAGCCAGAGACCACGCTTCTGCACGAAGGGGTAGGACGTGCGACCACTGTGCAGGTCGTTGCCGAAACGCGCGAGACGGTTGCTCATCGCTGGTCCTCCTGGGGGTCGGTGCGAACGGCGGAGGAACCCGCCCGGTCGGTGCCCTCGGTGGGCGACGCCGCGTCAGCCGTGGGCGCGCCAGCCCCGGTGCCGCTGCCCGCACCACTCGCGCTCGCGGCGCCGTCGTGCGGTTTTGTGC
>NZ_RCOM01000108.1 GCF_003667225.1 Kocuria rhizophila | reverse complement strand
GACAGGCCCGTGGGGGCCGGCCCGGCGGCGTCGGCGCGCATCCGCTGGTCGTCCACCTGCTCGATGGCCGCGAGGACGTCTTTGCGCATGATCAGACCACCGGGACCGCTGCCCTGCAGGGCTGCGATGTCCACGCCGTGCTCGCGGGCGAGCTTGCGCACGAGCGGGGAGATCACGGTGGGAGCCAGCCGCGGCGCCTCGGCGAGCGCCTCGTGGGCCTGCTCGGCGGCGTCGGCACCGGCACCGCGCTTGCGGCGGCGTCGGCGGGAGGAGGACGCGGCGGAGGTGCCGTAGCCGATCAGCACGTTGCCAGAGGACTCCTCGTCCTCGCCGGCGGTGGGATCGGCCTCGTCCACGGACAGCTCGGCCGAGGGCGTGGTGCCCGCGAGCTCCTCCTCGCGGTAGCTCGCGCCGTGCTCGGCGCCGGGAGCGTCCGCGTCCGTCCCGGAGCCGGCGGGGGCCTCGGGGGACTCCACGCCGTCGGAGATGGAGATCAGCGGCTGGTCCACCAGCATGGTGTCGCCCTCCGCGCCGTGCAGCTTGTGGACCACGCCCTCGAACGGGGTGGGCACCTCCACGGCGGACTTGGCGGTCTCCACCTCCACGATGGGCTGGTCCATGGTGACGGTGTCACCCTCGGCCACGAGCCAGCGGAGGATGTCCGCCTCGGTGAGCCCTTCGCCCAGGTCGGGCAGGTTGAACACATTGATGCTCACGGGTCAGTCCTCCCACTGCAGGTCGTCCAGCGCGTCCAGGATGCGCTCGGAACTCGGGATGTGGTGGTGCTCGAAGGACGGCGAGGGGTAGGGGATGTCGAATCCCGTGACCCGCAGCACCGGCGCGGCGAGCGAGTGGAAGCAGCGCTCCTGGGTGCGTGCGGCGATCTCCGAGGCCACGGACGCGAAGCCCTGGGACTCGGCCACCACCACGGCGCGCCCGGTGCGGCGCACGGACGCGGCCACGGTCTCGTCGTCGTAGGGCACCACGGAGCCGAGGTCGATGACCTCCACGGACATCCCGTCCTTCGCGGCCTCCTCGGCCGCGGCCAGGCACACGGGCATGGACGGGCCGTAGGAGATCAGGGTCGCGTCGGATCCCTCGCGGGCGACGACGGCGTGGCCCTCGCGCGTGGGCAGGCTCCCGTTCTCGTACTGCTCGCGCAGCGCGTCCAGGTCCACCTGCGCGGTGGACCAGTACAGCCGCTTGGGCTCGAAGAACACCACGGGGTCCGGGGAGTCGATGGCCTCGCGCAGCATCACGTACGCGTCCGTCACGGACGCCGGGGTGAAGACCTTCAGCCCGGGGGTGTGCGCGTAGTAGGACTCGGAGGAGTCGCAGTGGTGCTCCACGCCGCCCACGCCGCCGCCGTAGGGGATGCGGATGACCAGGGGCATGCTCAGCTTGCCCCGGGTGCGGTTGTGCATCTTGGCCACGTGGGAGGCCACCTGCTCGAACGCGGGGTACGCGAACGCGTCGAACTGCATCTCGGCCACGGGGCGCATGCCGTTCATGGCCATGCCCACCGCGGTGCCGATGATCCCGGACTCCGCGAGCGGCGTGTCGAAGCAGCGCTCGCGGCCGAAGCGCGCGGTCAGGCCGTCGGTGATGCGGAAGACGCCACCGAGGGTGCCCACGTCCTCACCGAAGACCACGACCTCCCGGGAGGCCTGCATGGCGTCCGCGAGTGCGGTGTTCAGCGCCTTGGCGAAACTGGTTTTCGAAGCGCTCATCACGCCTCCTCTCGGGAGAGCTCGTCCGCGAGCTGGGCGCCCTGCTCGCGCAGCTGGGTGGTGGGTTCGTGGTACACGAAGCGGAACAGGTCCTGCGGGTCCAGCTCCGGCTTGGAGGACATCGCCTCGCGCAGCCGCTTGGCCATGGCCTCGGCGTGCTCGGAGATCTTGCCGGTGACGTCCTCGTCCAGCGCGCCCTGGTCCTGAAGGTAGCGCTGCATGCGGGTGATCGGGTCCTTGGCCACCCACTCGCTGACCTCGTCGCGCTCGCGGTAGCGGGTGTCGTCGTCCGCGTTGGTGTGCGCCTGCATGCGGTAGGTCATGGCCTCCACGAGCAGCGGGCCGCCGCCCTGGCGGCACAGCTCGATGCCACGCCCCAGGACGGAGAGCATGGCCGCGAGGTCGTTACCGTCCACGCGCTCACTGGCCATGCCGTAGCCCACGCCCTTGTGGGCCAGGGACGGCGCGCGGGTCTGCGAGGACAGCGGCACGGAGATCGCGTAGCCGTTGTTCTGCACCAGGAACAGCACGGGCAGCTGGAACACGGCGGCGAAGTTCAGGGCCTCGTGGAAGTCCCCCTCCGACGTCGCCCCGTCACCGCACATGGCCAGCGTCACCGTGTTCTCGCCGCGCAGCTTGGCGGCGTGGGCCACGCCCACGGCGTGCAGCAGCTGTGTGGTGAGCGGGGTGGCCTGGATGGAGACCTTGTACTGCTTGGGGTCGTAGCCGCCGTGCCAGTCACCGCGGTAGGTGCTCATGACCTCCAGCGGATCCACACCGCGGGACATCACGGCCACGGAGTCGCGATAGGTGGGGAACAGCCAGTCGTCGTCCTCGAGGCACAGGGCGGCGGCCACCTGGCACGCCTCCTGGCCGTGGCTGGACGGGTACACGGCCATGCGGCCCTGGCGCACCAGCGCCATGTTCTGGTCGTTGATGCGACGGCCCACCACGAGCTTCTCGTAGGCGTTGAGCAACCGCTCGGTGTCCGGCATGGGGTACTCGTGGCCGGGCTCCTGGCCCTGCTCGGACTCGGGGACGGCGGTGCCGTCCGGGTTGAGCAGACGGATCTCCTTGCTGGCGGGCAGCATGTACTGCTCGGGCGTGATCCCGAAGTTCTTGGAGGCCTCCACCGCCGGATTCACGGGCGGGGTGGGCTCCCGGGTGGCGGACTCGCCACCGGCGGGGATGGGCTCGCTCATGGTGCGTCCCTTTCTTCTCTGGGTGGAACTCGGTGGTGCCGCGACGGCCGCGGGCAGGATCGAGCGGCAACGCGTCGGACACGTCGTCCGGTCAGTATGGGCAATCGGGGCACTCCGTCTCCACACCGGGGGGAATCCGTGGACGGTAGACTCCCCGAAGGGGTTTCCCGTGGACGAATTGCTCGTGAGTGACGGGCGCCATGCGGAAATGTCTTGCACGTCACACTCGTCACGTCCGAGCCACGCGGCCGCACTGTCGGCGCGGTGGGTGGACCGGCGGCGGGCCGACGCGAGCGGCCCCGGGAACGGGTGGTGCGGCGTCGTCGGCGGGGGCTGCGGCGCGGGCCGCGGAAGGGGCGACGGCGCAGGGTGCCGCCCGGCGGCGTCGCCGTGACAGGGCAGGGTCCGCAGACGGCGGGAAAGGTGGAGCGGGTGGCGCAGAGCAAGCGCGTGGAACTGGACGAGACGGACCGGCGGATCCTGGACGAGCTCACGCGGGACGCGCGGCAGTCCGTGACCGCGCTCGCGGCCACGGTGCACATCTCCCGCGCCCACGCGTACGAGCGCATCCGCCGGCTGCACGAGCAGGGCGTGGTGCTGCGCTACACCGCGGTGATCGACCCCGCCAAGGCGGGCCTGGAGGCCTCCGCCTACGTGACGCTGCGCCTGAAGCAGAACACGTGGGACACCCTGGGGCCCAAGCTGCGCCGCATCCCGCAGGTGCAGCACGTGGCGCTCGTGGGTGGCACGTTCGACGTGATGCTGCTCGTGCGCGCCCGGGGCACGGGGGAGCTGCGGGACGTGATCTTCGAGCGCATCCAGCCCATGCCCGAGGTGGTGGACACCCAGACGTTCCTGATCTTCGAGGACGTGGACGTGGGTGGCTGAGCCCGGGGGTGTCTCGCCCTGAGCGGAGTCCGTGGCCCAGCCCCTCAGCACGCTGACATACTGGCACCGACAACGGCGGTGCGGCACCGCCTCCGGGTCACCCACCCGGCCACGACACGGACGATGCGGGGACGACACATGAGTGAGAACGCACGGCTGGCACTCGTCACGGGCGCCACGGGCTACATCGGCGGCCAGGTGGCCCAGGAGCTGCTGCGCCGCGGCTGGCGGGTGCGCCTGCTGAGCCGCAGCGCCGAGAAGGTCCGCAACCTGCCCTGGGGGGACAGCGTCGTCGCCGAGGGCCGCTCCGCCGGCCCCGGTGAGGCCGAGGTGGTGGAGGGCAATGCCTCCGAGGCCGCGGACGTCGCACGCGCCCTGCAGGACGTGGACGTCGCGTGGTACCTGCTGCACTCCATGGGGGACTCGGACGACTTCGTGCGCGAGGAAGTGGAGATGGCCGAGACCTTCGGCACCGCCGCGCACGACGCCCACGTGCAGCGCATCGTGTACCTGGGCGGGCTGCACCCGGACGACGAGCCCGTGGACCAGCTCTCCGACCACCTGCGCTCCCGCGTGGAGGTGGGCCGGGCGCTCATGGACTCCGGGGTGCCCACCGCGGCACTGCAGACCGGCGTGGTGATCGGGGACGAGTCCTCGTCCTTCATCATGATCCGCCACCTCGCGGAGCGGCTGCCCGGTGCCATCGCCCCCCGGTGGGTGCGCAACCGCATCCAGCCCATTGCCGTGGCGGACGTGGTGCACTACCTGGTGGGAGCGGCGGACCTGCCCGCGGACGTGAACCGCACGTTCGACGTGGGCGGGCCCGAGGCCATCGAGTACGCGGACATGCTGGACCAGTACTCCCGCGCCGTGGGCAAGGGCCCGCGGTTCATGATCACCGCCCCCGTGACCACCGCGGAGCTCGCGGCCAACTGGATCGGGCTCGTGACACCCATCGACACCAAGCTGGCCCGGCCCCTGGTGGGCAGCCTGCAGCACGACACCGTGATCCACGAGCGGGACCTGGACGACTACATCGGGGCACCCCCGGGCGGGCACACCCCCTTCGCGGACGCGGTGCGCGCCGCGGTCACGGACCTGGACCTCAACCGCTGGCGGCGGGTCTTCCTCTCGACCTCGGCGGCCGTCGCGGCCACGGCAGTGGTGGGCACGCTCGCGAGCGACCCCGGGTCGACGTGGTACGAGAAGCTGCGCAAGCCGCGCTTCCAGCCCCCGGGCTGGGCGTTCCCCGTGGCGTGGACCGCGCTCTACGCGGACATCGCCGCCATGGGTTCGCTGTCCATCGCGGACCTGGGGGAGGAGGGCCGCACGGACGAGCAGCGGGCCTACATCGCCGCGCTCGGCGTGAACCTGGCGCTCAACGCCGGGTGGAGCATCCTGTTCTTCCACCGCAAGAAGCTGCGGGCCGCGGCCGTGGAGTCCGTGCTGCTCGCGGTGAGCAGCGCGGACCTGGTGCGCCGCAGCGCCAAGGTGTCCCCGGAGAAGGGTGTGGTCCTGAGTCCCTACGCCGGGTGGACCGCGTTCGCCTCCGTGCTCTCCACCACCATCAGCGTGCTGAACCCGCGCCGCAAGTAGCCCGCGGCCCGGTCTGCCGCGCGGCCCGCACGGGCCCGGGCAGTCCCGGGCGGCGGGTCTCGAACATCCCCGACGGATCGCACCGCCGGGCGGAAAGGAACCTCGGTGACGGAACATCGGGTCAGCCCCTACGGGGACACCACGGCGGCCACGCGCAAGCGCACGGTCTGGGTGGTCATCGGCACCGGCCTGGTCGCGGCCGCGTGCCTCGCGTGGTCGCTGCGCATTCCCGCGGGAGACCCGTGGTTCTACCCCGCCACCTTCATCCTGGCCGGCGTGTACATCGCGGGCAGCTCGATCGCGATCCGCATGACGGGCGAACGCCTGCCCTGGCGGGTCACCCCGCGGGGCATGCGGGACGCGGTGGTGGGGGGTGTGGTGCTCGCGGTGGTGTTCATCGCCGGCGGTTTCATGGTCCGCTTCATCCCGTTCCTGAGCGAACCGGTGCACGAGCTGCTCAACCACGCCCGGGTGGGAAGCCTGGTCATGGTGGCCCTCACCACCGCGGTCAACGGTGTGGCCGAAGAGGTCTACTACCGCGGGGCGCTCTGGCGGATCCTGCCACGGGGCCGGCGGATCCTCGTGACCACCATCGCCTACACAGCCGTGACCTCGCTCGCGGGCATCCCGCTGCTCGCCCTCGCGGCCGCCGCGCTCGGTGCGTTCGTGGGCTACCTGCGCGAGCGCACCCGCTCGCTCGTCCCCGGCATCGTCACGCACCTGATCTGGTCCCTGACCATGCTCTTCGTGCTGCCCTACGTGGTCTGAGCCACCACGACGCCGCACGTCCGGGGGCCGCGCTCGCGGCCGGTCTGCGGTGGGTGCGGCCCTCGCCCCTCCCAACGCACGGTGGGACCCGCCCCGCGCCGGGAC
>NZ_RCOM01000107.1 GCF_003667225.1 Kocuria rhizophila | reverse complement strand
GAAGCAGAGGAACTCACGCGCTCCATTGTGCCGTGCCCGCGCGGACCGTCCCAACAGCGGGGCCCGGGGATATGCTGGGGACACCCGTGGTGGTGCCCCGGGTCCCCGCAGCACGCGGACCGGGCGCCGCCGTAACTCGAAGGTGAGGAACAACGTGGCAGAGACGACCCAGCAGGGCTCGGGAAATGTGGCGGACCGCAACTTGGCACTGGAGCTGGTGCGTGTCACGGAGGCCGCGGCGATCGCGGGCGGCCACTGGGTGGGCGCCGGTGACAAGAACAGCGCGGACGGCGCGGCCGTGGACGCCATGCGCTCGTTCCTCTCCACCGTGGACTTCAACGGCACCGTGGTGATCGGCGAGGGCGAGAAGGACGAGGCGCCCATGCTGTTCAACGGCGAGCAGGTGGGCAGCGGAGCGGGGCCGGCCTCGGACGTGGCCGTGGACCCGATCGACGGCACCCGGCTCACCGCGTTGGGCATGAACAACGCGCTCGCGGTGATCGCCGTGGCGGACGGCGGCTCCATGTTCGACCCCTCGGCCGTGTTCTACATGGACAAGCTCGTGGTGGGCCCCGAGGCCGCGGACATGGTGGACCTGCGCCTGCCCGTGAAGCAGAACATCCACCTGGTGGCCAAGGCCAAGGGCGTCAAGCCCAATCAGGTCACCGTGTGCGTGCTGGACCGCCCGCGCCACCAGGGACTCGTGGAGGAGATTCGCGCCACGGGTGCCCGCACCCGCATGATCCTGGACGGGGACGTGGCCGGGGCGATCGCCGCGTGCCGCGAGGGCACCGGAGTGGACATGATGATGGGCATCGGCGGCACCCCGGAGGGCATCGTCACCGCGTGCGCCGTCAAGGCCACCGGCGGCGTGATCCAGGGTCGGCTGGCCCCCACGGACGAGACCGAGCGCCAGAAGGCCGAGGAGGCCGGGCTGGACGTGGACCGCATCCTCACCACGGACGAGCTCGTGACCTCCGACAACTGCTTCTTCGCCGCCACCGGCATCACGGACGGCGACCTGCTGCGGGGTGTGCGCTACCGCGGCCGCACCATCACCACGCAGTCCATCGTGATGCGCTCGCACTCTGGCACGGTCCGCATGGTCGAGGCAGAGCACTTGGCCACCAAGTGGGAGAAGTACGAGCGCCGCCAGGGCTGAGCCTCCACATCCCCCACGAAGCGCGTGCCCACCCGAGTTCGGGTGGGCACGCGTCGTTGGTGCCGGCCGCTAAGCTGGGGCGCGGTGCATCGGGCCCGAGGAGAGGAAACAGGCGTGGCGTTGAGCGTGACCCCGTGCGGCAACCGGAAGAGCTGGGACGCCCGCGTCCGGGTCACCGGAGGGCACCCGGACCTGCTGTGGGGCATCGGGGAGGCCGAGGCCCTCACGGGCGAGCGCGTGAGCGTGGAACGGGTGGCCGTGGACCGCGCGAACCAGACCGTGGGCTACGGGCAGCTTCTGGTCCACGCGGAGGACCGCCACACGGTGGTGGACGCCAAGTCCCTGCACGTGAAGAACCCGCGGGACCTCGTGACCGTGCTGGCCGCGCTGCAGGACCACGCCCGGGACGCCCACCACGCCGCGGTGCTGCGGGTGAGCCCCGACACGCACGCCACCGTGGCGCTGGCCGCCGAGCTCGCGGAGGCCGGGTACCGCCGCAGGGACAAGCCGCGCCGCGGGGAGGCCGGACCGCGTCACCTGGTGGTCCGTCTCGGTGAGACCGAGGGCGAGCTGTCCCGGAGATTGTCCAGCGCCACGCTGCAGCGCTGCCGTGGAGGGCTGCGGGACTCGGGGATCCGGGTGCGCCGTGTGGACGCCGCGGACCGGGACCTGTCCCACGTGGGTCTGCGCACCCAGCACATCAGGGATCTGCTGCGGGCCGTGGGGGACGACTCCGTGTTCCTCGTGGCCACCGAGTGCCCGGAGGAGGGTGGCGCGGAGCATGCCCTGGGCTACCTGTGGTTCGTCCACACCGGGGAGTCCGCCATGATCCACCGCTCGGGTTTCACCGACCGCGCGCGCCAGCTCGGGGTGGACGACGCCCTGCTGCTCACGGGCCTCGTGCAGCTGCAGCAGCGCCAGGTCCACAAGGTGCTCGCCGGGGACCCGGACCAGCCGGGCCAGCCCATGGTGCTGCGCGAACTGGCCACCGAGGACCACGAGGTGCTGGGCACGTGGGAGTTCCCGCTCGTGGGCGAGTTCCAGGTGGCGGGACGCGCGGAGAAGACGCGGCGCCGTTTCTTCGGGCGACGCCGCCCGGCCGCGCCGCAGAACGACCTGCTCCCCGAGGCGGGCGAGGACCCGGGAACGCTGGCGGCTCACGGGGCGCCCGACTCCGAGGGACGTGCGCGTCCTGGGGCGCCGTCACGGCACCCAGCGCCCCAGGTGACCGGTCTCCCGAGCCCTGGGGACGAGCCGCTCGCTCCGGTCACCCCCATTGCCGCCGCGGTGGACGCTGACCCGGACCTCGCGCGACCGCAGGATCTCGCCCCGCACGGTGACGCCGCACCGGCCCACGGAGCGCAGGAGCCCGCGCAGGACAAGCACTCAGGAGCTCGCAGCCGTCTCCTCGTGGGCCGACTCAAGCGCGGCGCGGGGCGCGGCGGCACCGAGTCCGGCGGTGCCGCACCGAGTGCGGGGGCGGCGGCAGAGAGTGGGCGGACGGCGTCGTTGTCCACCGGCGGTGGGGAGCCGGAGCCCAGTGAGAACCGGGCGAGCGCCCTGCTGCGGCGGGCCGTGGCCGAAGGACGCGCCGCCGTGAGGGACGCCGCCCGCTGGTAGCGCCACCCGGCGCCGCACTGGCGCCGTAACCGGCCCCGGGGAACCGGGCGTCAGGAGCGCCCCGACACCCTGTTGGCCACCCGTGCGCTGAGCGCGTGCGGCACGAGACCGGTGATGCGCTCCAGGACGTGGTAGGCCCGCGGGAACACGAGCCGCGAGCGTCCGCGCTCGAGGGCGGACAGTGCCGCTGCCGCGAGGTCCTCCGGCCGGGCCGACCGCCCGAGGTCGATGGCGGCGGCGTCCGCCACGGCGAAGAAGTCGGTGTCCACGGGCCCGGGATTCACGCTCAGCACCCGCACGCCGTGCTTGCGGGCCTCCACACCCACCGCGAGCGTGAAGCGGTCCACGAACGCCTTGGACGCGCTGTACGTGGCCATGGACGGCAGCGGCTGGAACCCCGCCACGGAGCCGATGTTGACGATTGCCCCGCTGCGGGCGGCGGTCATGGTGCGCAGCGCCGCGTGGGTCAGGGTCATGAGCGCGCGCACGTTGACGGTGAGCTCCTCGAGCTCACGGTCCAGATCGAGCGTGGCGAACTCGCCGTGGCTGCCGAAACCGGCGTTGTTGACCAGCAGGTCCACGGGGTCCTGCTCCAGGACGCGCACGAGGGCGTCGATCCCGTCCTGGGTGCCCAGGTCCGCGGCCACCGTGCGGGCCACCCCGCCGGTGACCTCGTGGGAGAGGGCGGTGAGCTTCTCCTCGCTGCGCCCGGTGAGCACCAGCGCCCAGCCCCGCTCGTGCAGCGCCCGGGCGAACGCCCGGCCGATCCCTCCCGTGGCCCCGGTGACCAGCGCGGTGCGGGTCACGACGCCGCTCCGCGGGTGCGCAGCGACCGCAGCTTCCGCCGGGCGGCCACCAGCCCTTCCCGGGCAGCCCCCCCGCCGTTGTAGGCGGCGTACCCCGCACGGGACACCGGGAGGTCCCATGTGCCCGCATGGGACACGGGTTCGCCGCCGAAGGACTTCTTGAAGGACGTGAAGCCGTACCACTCGTGCTCGGGGCCGGCGCCCTCCGGCGCGGTGCCGAAGAGGTCGAACCACGTGAGGCCCTTCTCCCGGGCGTCCATGATCATGGTCACCACGAGCGGGATCCCGGCCGAGAGCCTGCGGTGCTCCTGGTCCATGGCGGCGTGCGCGTAGGTGCGGGTGTCCGCGGAGTCGTACACGAGCGACGCCGCGATGGGCGTGCCGTCGAGCTTCGCGAGGTAGAGGCTCGCCGCGCCCACCGGCATCAGGGTCTCCGCGGCGGCGCGCAGGTAGTCGTCCTGCTGGCGGTTGAAGTTGCGGCGCGCGGCGGTGTCCTCCAGGAACTCGAGCAGGTACCGGACGTCCCGCGGGTCCTCGGAACGCTCGATGCTCACGCCCTTCTTGTGGATGTTGCGGTACAGGTTCCGGTTGGTGGACTTCATGTCCTTGAGCAGGTCCTTGGGATCCCTGCGCAGGTCCACCACCTGGGTGTGCCCCGGCTGCACCTGGCGCGGGGAGCGCTTCATGCCCCGGCGCTCCAGTGACGCCTCAGGGGCCTCGCCCGCCCGTGCGGGGTTCCCGTTGACCGGCTCCACCCGCACGAACCAGCAGCGGTGCGCCCTGGCCTGGGTCGCGAGGTCCGCCAGCGCGAGGTCGAACGCCTCGGGGGACTCGGCCTCGGGGCCGTAGGGGCAGTAGAGGTAGCGCCCGGTGCGGCCGCCCTCGACCGTGGCCAGGTACCGCCACCCCGGGCCCTCGGCCTGGACCACTCGGTGACCGATGCGTTGCTGGAACTGTGCCCATTCGGGGGACTGGAGGATGTTTGCCACGCCCCCACTGTACCGATGCGCCGCGGAGCGCGCCGTGGCCCGGATCGCACGGGGACTAGGGCACCGAGCACGTGCCGTTCGGCGAGAGCTGCTCCTCGGAGGGCACCCTGGCCAGCGCCGGGCGCACGGTGCTGGTGCCGGCCGCGGAGACACCCGCGGCGGGCCCCGTGCCGGCCCGGGCGGCGTCGGCGGCCCCCACGGACGACGACGCCGCGGTGCCCGCCGCCTGCGTGTCCCGGCCGTCTGCCTTCTCCAGGACGCCCGCGAGGTCCGCCTGGAACTGGGCGTAGTCCGGATAGGTGGGGAAGCTCTGGTCGTAGTACGGCGGACCCGCGGCGTAGGACTGCAGCTCGTGGTTCTGGGCCTTGCTGGCCACGGAGACCATGGAGCCGATCGAGGACTGGGGGATGTCCGTCTCCAGGATCTGCTCCCCGGACGCCGCGAGGTCGTCGAAGTTGGTGAGCACCGTGCGGGGATCCAGCTGCGAGATCATTGCGGCCTGGACGCAGCGCTGACGCGCCTGCCGGTCGTAGTCCGTGGCCCCCTCGCGGGAGCGCGCGTACCAGAGTGCGTGGTAGCCGTCCATGTGCTGCGTGCCGGGTTCGATCCACCCCAGGATCGGGTTCTTCTCGCCCGTCTCGAGGTTGGTGCCGCCCCCGATCGGCACGCGGCCGCCCACGGTGATGTCGATCCCGCCCATGGCGTCGATGAACGCCTCGAAACCGTCCATGTCCACGAGCGCGTAGCCCTGGATCTTCAGGCCGGTGACCCCCTCGGCGGCCTCCTTGGTGGCCTGGGCGCCCGGGTCCGCGACGCCGGGGTAGAGGTCCTGGTGGTTCTGCATGACGTCCGTGTAGATGGCGTTCATGAGGCACTCGTCCCCGCAGTTGAAGCCCTCCGGGTACACCGAGGCCATGGGGGAGTCCGCGGGGAACGGAACGTTCTGCAGGTTGCGCGGGATGGACACCGAGACGGTCTGGCCCGAGGAGGCGTCCACGCTCATCACGGACATGGAGTCCGGGCGGCGGCCCTCCCGGTCCTCACCCGCGTCACCGCCCATGAGCAGGATGTTGTAGCGCCCGTCGGAGGGCGCGAACGGGAGGCCCTCCGCGAACGTGTTCGAGATCGCACTGCGAGCCACGGACACCAGGTGCGCCGCGTACCCGAGTCCGCCACCCGTCACGAGCATGGCGAGGACGGTCACCAGGACCACGGCGCGGCGCATCCCGGTGCTCAGCAGGCCGGGTCTGATCAGGCGCAAGGTGTCGAACCACAGCAGCACCCACCCGACGGCGAGGGCCACCAGGACCACCATGAGCACCAGGGACGTCACGGCGCCGGTCAGCACCCAGACCACGGCGGTGCGCCACACGAACCACAGCACGAGCGCCGCGAGGAGCAGGCCCCACACGAGGGCCGTGACGCGCACGGCGGCACGCCCGAGCCGGCGGTTGCCCGCCACGAGCTGCGCGGAGCCCGGCACGAGCAGCGTGACTCCCAGCAGCCACCACGCACGCCTGGTGCGGGTGGCCGGGGCGGCGAAGCGCGGGTGCACCAGGGGATCGCCCACCCGCGACCTCGCGCGGCGGGGCCCGTCGTCCGGGTGGCGGGCGGCCGTGGCACCCGCGAACGGGTTGCGCTCGTCCCCGGGGCCGGCGTCAGCGACCTGCTCGTAGGCCCTCGTGGCTGAGGGGTGGGCGGCAGCGCCGTCGGGGCGGTCGGTCGATCCGTTCACGTGCAGCTC
>NZ_RCOM01000106.1 GCF_003667225.1 Kocuria rhizophila | reverse complement strand
CCCCTCCCCCGAACCCCGTCACCGGTGCACCAGAACGACCGGCGGCCCCGCACGAGCCACCCTGGGCTCCCGCCTGTCCTCGCACGCCAACGCCCTCAACGCCATCCGCCTCCTCCTGGCGGCCGCGGTGATCCTGGGTCACACGGTTCCCGTGGGCGGCTACCCGGAGAGCGCGTGGCAGAACGCGAGCGGCACCGCCGTGAACGGGTTCTTCGCGATCTCTGGGTACCTGATCGCGGGATCCCGGATGCGCCTGTCCCTGCGCGCGTTCCTGTGGCGCCGGGCCCTGCGCCTCTACCCCGCGTTCTGGGTGTCCCTGGCCATCACGGCCGCCGTGATCGCCCCGGTGAGCGCGCTCCTCAGCGGGGAGACGGTCGTACCGGGCAGCGCCCTGGCCTACGTGGTGGCCAATGCCACGCTCTACATCACGCAGTGGGACATCCAGCACCTGCTCACGGGTGTGCCGTACCCCGACGTCTGGAACGGCTCGCTGTGGACCCTCTGGTACGAGGCCGCCGCCTACATTGCCGCGGGGCTGCTCCTCACCCTCCCGTGGGCACGACGCCGCCCACTCGCCTGGATCTCGCTGGCGTTCGTCATCGTGTCGCTCCTGCAGTTCGCCACCTTCGACCCCGTGGACCTCAGTGCCACCAAGCTCTTCCAGGGGTTCCGCCTGGGCGGCTTCTTCCTGGCCGGCATGCTGCTGTGGGCCGCCCGCAACCGTGTCCCGCTGCGGTGGTGGCTGGCCGTCCCCTCACTCCTGCTGACGTACGCGTCCCAGACCTGGCCGGAACCGTTCGGGTGGTTCGCGGTGGCCATCCCGTTCGCCTACGGCCTGCTGTGGCTGGGCGCGGTGCTGCCCGTGCGCCTGGGTTCGGTCAACGACCTCTCCTACGGCACGTACATCTACGCGTTCCCCGTCCAGCAGCTGCTCGCCGTGGCAGGAGCCCACACCGTGCTGGGCTACTGGGGGTTCGCCACGGTGGCGCTGCTTGTCACCCTGGTCCTCGCGTGGCTCTCGTGGCATCTCGTGGAGAAGCCCACCCTGCGGCTCAAGTCCGCAGTGAGGTGACCACAGGGCCGCGTATCGAGACCGCACGACGCCGCACGGTCCGGCACCGCACCCAGGGCACCTCACCGTCGCGGCGCCTCCCTGCCACGGCCTGCCACCCGGGGTCGGAGTCACGGCGCGGCCCCGCGCACGGCACCTCCACCCCGGGAACGGGACCCAGCGGCGTCGTGCCCGGCCACCGGACCCGGCGAACGGTGTGCGGCATGTCGGAAGAGAACCGCGGTGCTGGGAACCAGCCGTCACTCGCGCCGCGTGCGCCTGCCCAGGACCGGACGCAGGCGCAGCTTCTTCAGGGCACTGGGGCTGAGGTTCGCCGGACCCGGAAGGCGCCAGCCGAAGCGCCGCGCGGACACGCTGACCACGGCGCTGAGCACGATCGCCCCGGCCATGCCCCACGTGGGGTGCCCGAGCTCGGAGAGCAGGGCCATCAGCGCGCTGGCCAGCAGGGCGCTCGTGGCGTAGAGCGTGTTCCCGCCGAAGATGGCGGGCAGCCGGCCCACGGCGATGTCGCGGATCATGCCGCCGCCCACCGCGGTGACCACCCCGAGCAGGATGGCCGGTGGCCACGCGAGACCCGAGCCGAGCGCCTTGACGGTGCCCGTGGCGGCCCAGCAGCCCACCGAGAGACAGTCCGCCACGAACAGCGCCCGGAAGGTCCACTTGCTGTCGAACACCAGGAGGTAGGCGATCAGGGCACCGGCGAGCGCGGAGGTGAGGTACGCCGGATTGGTCAGTGCCACGGGAAAGCCCTGCTGCAGGAGCGTGTCCCGGAGCATGCCCCCGCCCAGACCGGAGACGATGGCCAGGACCACGAAGCCCACGAGGTCCATGCGCAGCTGCCGCGCCACCACACCGCCCAGGATGCCGTTGGTGAGCACCCCCAGCAGGTCCACGAGGTCGAAGACCACCTCAGCCTGTATGTCCACCGGGTGCCTCCTCCTGTGCCGTGTCCGCCTAAAGTCCGGGGACAAGCATAGGGTCCGCAGATGCGGGTCGGTCCCCCTGCACATGTCGGACGGAGCCGTCAGACTGGTCACATGACAGACGTGCGTCCGGGATACACCCTGGTGGACTCCCCACCCTCCGTGGCCGACTACCTCGCTCTGCGCCGGGACAGCGGCATGCACCCCAAGACCGAGGAGCAGGCGGAGGCCGGGATCCACGGAGCGTGGGCTGCCGTTCACGTCCGCCACGAGGAGACCGGCGCAACGGTGGGCATGGGCCGTGTGATCGGTGACGGTGGATGGTACTTCCACGTGATCGACATGGCGGTGCTGCCCGAGCACCAGGGGCAGGGGCTGGGCAGCGCGGTGCTGCAGCGGTTGCTGGACACCATCCGCACGGACGCTCCCCCGGGCGCCTACGTGAGTCTCATGGCGGACGGCCCGGGCCAGGCCCTCTACGCCCGCCACGGATTCCAGGACAGGGCGCCGCACACCATCGGCATGAGCCTGCGCCTGGAGGTCCCCCGTGGCTGACACCTCCGGGACCGCCAGACCAACGGACGCACAGGCACCTCGCTGGGATGCTCCCTGCGGCACCATCATCGGGCGGCGGGACGGCGCAGTGGACCGGGCCACCGGCATCCGGTACGCCCGCGCGGGACGCTACGAGCGCCCGCGGCCGGTGGCGGCGGCGTCGACCCCGGTCCTGGCCACTGAGCCCGCACCCGCGTGCCCCCAGCCGCCCATGCCGTTCCTGGACGACATCGTGGGCAGCAACATCGGGGACCTGCCCCAGGACGAGGACTGCCTGCGGGTGTCGGTGACCGTTCCCGCCGGCACGCCGGTGGACGCGCGGCTGCCCGTGATGATCTGGATCCACGGCGGCTCCTACGCGGCCGGCGGCGGGGACGCACCCTTCTACGACCCCGGTGCGCTCGTGGCCGAGCAGAACGTGGTGGTGGTGGCCGTGACGTACCGGCTGGGACTGCTGGGGTTCCTGGGCGACGGCACGGAGATCCCGGCCAACCTGGGGCTGCTGGACATGGTCGCGGCGTTGCGGTGGTCCGGCGAGAACATCGGCGCGTTCGGAGGGGATCCCGAGAACGTCACCCTGTTCGGACAGTCCGCCGGCGGCGACGCCGTGGCGCACCTCATGCTCGTCCCGCAGGCCCGGGGTCTGTTCCGGCGGGCCATCATCCAGAGCGCGCCCTTCGGGCTGCTGGCCGGCCGCGCGAAGATGAGCGCCCTGATGGCCACCACGGCAGCACCCCTGGCACGCGATGCCCCACTGGACGAGGTGCGCGCCATGCAGCGGCGGGGGGCCCAGGCCGCCGTGCGCCACGGCCTCAAGGGCCAGATGCCCTTCGGGCTGCAGTACGGCCACGATCCCCTGCCCCCGGAGAACGAGCTCGACGCGGCGTGGCGGGCCGCCGCACCGGACGTCGAGGTCCTGGTGGGCAGCACCACCCGTGAGGCCGCCCTGTTCACGGCTCGCATTCCGCCCCTGCTCTCCCGCATGCAGCATCCCCGCAGGGCCCGGCGCGTGGAACGGCTGCTCATCACGCCGTTCACCCAGCGCCTCTACGGGAAGGGTGCCGCGCGCTTCGCGCGGCGCCACGCGGAGGCCGGCGGCACGGGGCGGCGCTATGAGTTCTCGTGGGGCGTGGGTCGCAACCCCGTGGCCGCCGCGCACATCTCCGAGCTGCCCCTGCTGTTCCCCGGTCACGATGTGTGGGAGCACACGCCGCTGGTGGACGGCCACACCTGGGCCCAGGTGGTGCACGACGGCGCCCGCTTGCGCCGCGCGTGGGCGGACTTCGCGCGCGGTCAAGCCCCGGACAGCGATCCGCAGGCCGGGCTGAGGGTCTTCCCGCTGGAGTGATGCCGGTGCAGGCAATCCACCCGCTGCCTGGTCAGTCGCGCTGCGCGTCCACCACTCCGGCAGCTCGCGCGATCTCCCCGTACACCCGGGCCAGATCATCGAGTGAGGAGTGGGCGTTGAGTCCGCTCGGATTGGGCGCCACGAACAGCTCGGTGCCCGGCCACGGTGACTCCTGCCACCCCACCGTGGCCTTCGGACGGTCGAAGGCCGCCCGGTAGGCGGTGATCCCCAGTACCGCGACCACCGCGGGACGCTCCCGCCGGATGAGCCGGTCCAGCCGATTCGCTCCCTCGTGCAGCTCCTCCCTGGTGAGCTCATCCGCCCGGGCCGTGGCGCGCGGACACACGTTGCTGATCCCGATGCCCCGGTCCGTCAGCTGCGCGAGCTCCGCGGGGTCGTACCCGTCCGCGGCGTCGATCCGGGTGCTCGTGATGCCCGCCCGGTGCAGCGCGGGGTAGAACCGGTTGCCGGGGCGAGCGAAGTGCGCCCCGGTGGCCGCGGTCCACAGCCCCGGGTTGATCCCCACGAACAGCAGCCGCAGGGGGTGCGGGATCAGGTCCGGCACGGTGCGGTCCCGGTAGGAGTCCAGTTCTGCGCGTGTGAAGCCCATGGCACCCGAGGATAGGGCCTGGGGCGGACACTAGCCTCGACGGCTGCCGGGTTCACGGCGCGGGCGGAGCGAGGGCCTCGGGCTGACGGGACGGCGGCCTCCGCCCGGACCGTACGGCGGCCGCGCTCGCCACGATCACGAGCCCCATGCCCGCGATCTCCCCCGGTCCCATGCCCTGCCCGAGGATCAGCCACCCCACGAGCCCGGCCACCGCGGGCGCCATGCTCACGAGGATCGAGAAGGTCTCCGCGGGGAGCCGCCGCAGCGCCGCGAGTTCAAGCGCGTACGGCAGCGCCGAGGACATGAGCGCCACGGCCACGCCCACGAGCAGCACGCCCGGCTGAAGCAGTGCCGCCCCGCCGCTCACGATCCCGAACGGTGCCGCGAGCACCGCCCCCACCGCCATGGCCAGGGCCAGTCCCTGGATGCCGGGGAAGGACCGCCCCGCCTGTCGGGACAGGAGGATGTAGCACGCCCACATCCCCGCCGCGGCGAGCGCGAACAGCACTCCCGCAAGATCGGGGATCTCCGTTCCCGGGCCCACACCGCTGAGCAGCAGCACCCCCGCGAGCGCGAGCCCCGCCCACAGCAGGCCACTGAGCCTGCGGGACAGCACCACGGACAGCACCAGCGGCCCGAGCAGCTCGACGGTGACCGCCACCCCCAGCGGCAACCGGGCGATGGCCTGGTAGATGAGCATGTTCATCCCACCCAGCGCCACCCCGAATCCGAGCACCACACCCACGTTCTGCCGGGTCACGGCACGCAGTGGCGGGCGCACGACGGCGCACAGCAGCACCGCGGCCAGCGCCAGTCGCAGGAAGACCGCCCCCAGGGCACCGACCTCGTCGAACAGCCCCACGGCGACGGCCGCACCCGTCTGGGTGACGAAGGCCGCCGCCACTACCAGGGCCACGCCCTGCGCTGTGCCGTCAGGCCGTGGGAAGCCGTCCGGGCCGGTCACGGCTAGAGGTCCTTGAGGAGGAAGGTCCGCAGGGCCATGATGAACTCCTCCGGGCGGTCCGCGTGCACCCAGTGGCTGGCGCCGCGCACGGTGATCCGCACGGTCCGGGGAAACAGCGCGCGCATGGCGGGCGCGTCCTCAGCCCGGATGTAGGGCGAGTTCTCCCCCGCAACCCACAGCACGGGCCCCGTGTAGGTGCGCCCCGCGACGTCGTCCGCCGGCCACGCCCCGATGTCCCCGAGCTCGGAGTGCAGCAGGTCCAGGTTGGGCTGCCAGCCGAAGCCGCCGTTCCGGTGGCGGAGGTTCTGCAGGAGGAACCCGCGAACGGTGTCGTCCGGGATGGCGGCGCGCAGGGCTGCGTCGGCCTGGGAGCGGTGGGTGATGCCGGTGAGGTCCAGGCGCTTGAGGGAACCGAGCAGGTGCTCGAAGTTGCCGCGCGAAGAGGTGGTGTCCGCCTCCTGGGAGTCCACGGGGGCGATGTCCTCGACCACGAGCCGGCGCACCAGCTCCGGGTGCCGCAGGGCGAGCACCATGGCCACCTTCCCGCCCATCGAGTGCCCCACCACGTCCACGGGGCCTGCGGCGGCGAAGTCCGCGCGCAGCTGCTCGGCCACGGTGTCCGCCATGGCGGCGTAGCCGAAGGACTCCGTCCACGCGGAGTCCCCGTGGTTGGGCAGGTCCACGAGCAGGCAGCTGAACTCGGGCTGCAGCCCCTTGGCGATGTTCGTGAAGTTCTTGCCGCGTCCGAACAGCCCGTGCAGGAACACCACGCGGTGCTCCCCGGAGCCGATCAGCGTGGTCTTCAGTGTGGGCTTGGGATCCTGAAGCACGGGCGTCAATCTACTGCGCCGCGCCGACCCGCACCAAAGCCGCCGACGCCGCCCGGCCCGCCCCGCCGTCGCACGCCCGGGCCTCCTCGGGCCCGGGCCCTGGC
>NZ_RCOM01000105.1 GCF_003667225.1 Kocuria rhizophila | reverse complement strand
GGTCGGGGGCGAGGCCGCGCGGGGGCGGCGTCGTGCCGCGGAGCGGTCAGCGGCGCTCAGCGGTGGGTGCGGAAGAACTCGCGCAGCAGGGCGGCGCACTCGCTCTCCCGGACGCCCCCGGTGACCTCCACCCAGTGGTTGAGGCGGGGGTCCCGCACGATGTCGAACACCGAGCCGCACGCCCCGGCCTTCGGGTCCCACGCGCCGAACACCACGGTGGGCACGCGCGCCAGCACGATGGCCCCGGCGCACATGGCGCACGGCTCCAGAGTGACGACGAGGGTGCATCCCTCCAAGCGCCACTCACCGCGCTGTGCGGCCGCCTCGCGCAGGGCCAGCACTTCCGCGTGCGCGGTGGGATCGCCGCACTCCTCGCGACGGTTGCGGCCGGTGCCGATGACCCGGCCGTCCGCGTCCAGGACGACGGCGCCGATGGGCACGTCCCCGGACCCCGCCGTGAGTGCCGCCTCGGAAAGCGCCAGGTCCATCCAGCCCGCGAGCTGGATGGACCTGGCGGTGTGCGGAAGAGACATCAGGGTCAGCGCTGGACCCGGTTCTGGTTGAACCAGGCCGAGGTGGGCGCCTTGTACGCGGTGACGATCCAGAGGATGTCCACGATCAGCTTGGCGACGACCAGCACGATGATGATGATGTTCCACGGCGCGGGGTAGATGCCCAGACCGAACACGCTGAACAGGGACGAGAGGATCGCGATGGCCGCGAACACCGTGCCCAGGATGCGGGCCCAGTTCTTGCCCTTCTTCAGGAACGTGTAGACCAGCAGGTAGAGGGCCGCGGTGACGACGAGACCCACCACTGTGCCTGCGGTGCCTCCGACACCAGCGGCCTGGTCAGCCGCCTTGGTGGCCATCTCCGTGCTCAGGCCCTTGTCTTTGAAGTACTGCAGGTAGTCGACGTTCGCCGAGGCGATCAGACCCACGATGCCGTTGAGCACGTAGATGCCCAGGGAGATCAGGGTCAGCTTCAGCAACCGGTCCACGGTGGAGGGGCGCTCCATCGTGCCGGTGTACTGGCCGGGGTTGTACTCCGCGGTGCCGTACTTCCCGCCGGCCTGACCGTACTGCTGACCGGAGGGCTGGCCGTTGGGGCCACCCTGCGGTGCGCCGTTGACCGCGCCCTGGCCGTAGGGCATGGGCTGGCCGGACTGTCCCGGGCCGGGCTGTCCGAGGGCGCCGGACTGCGGGTTCTGCGGTTCGTTCGGAGTGGTGCTCATGACTGCCGTCCTTTCATCGGGTGGTGCGAGTGGTGGTGCAGGTGTGGGGGGTCACTCGTAGCGCAGGGCGGTGATGGGATCCTGGCGGGCGGCCCGCACGGCGGGGATGGTGCCGGCCAGGAAGGCGATGAACATGACCGAGAGGATGATCAGGGCAATGTTCACGGGGTTGAACAGGAACAGGCTCAGTCCGGGCAGCGAGGACAGCAACCCGTTGGACAGCACCCCGCTGAGGATGCTTCCGGCGGCCACGGCCACGGCCGCCCCGATGGCGGAACCCAGGAAGCCGATGAAGACCGCCTCCAGGGAGAACAGCCCGAAGATCTTGCCGCCGCTCATGCCCAGCGCCTTCATGAGCCCGATCTCCCGGGTGCGCTCCTGCACGGACATCAGCAGGGTGTTCACGATGCCGAAGCCGGCGGCGAGCAGCGCGATGATCGCGAAGGAGTTGAGGATCCACACGATGCCGTTGATGACCGCGCGGAACATGCCCAGCTGGTCCTCCACGGTCTGACCCCGCATCTGCTCGTCGGCGAGCGCGGACTTGATGGAGCCCACCTTGGACATGTCGTCCACGGTGGCCGTGGCGGTGAAGTAGGAGTTCGGCACCTTCCGCGGGCTGCCCGAGGCCTGGTAGTCGTACAGCTTCTTGTTCAGGCCCGCAGAGGGGATGGGGTTGTCGGAGGAGCCGGCCAGGGATGCCTGGGACACGCCCGAGACCTTCGCCGTGAACGTCTTGTCCTGGTCCACGGCGTTGCCGATGGCGATCTTCACGGTCTTGCCCACGGCGTCCTGGTTCGATCCCAGGCCCAGCGGCTCCACCCAGGAGGCCGGGAGCAGGATCTCGTCCTTGGCGCGCTCGGGAACCTCACCGGACTCCAGCTGTAGCCCGTCCGCCTCCGGGGGCGAGCCCAGGCTCAGCTTGAACTTCTTGCCGTTGGCGGACTCCAGGTACTTGGGGGTGACCAGGTACATGGGGTCCACGGAACCCACGCCGTCGATCTTCTCGATCTTGTCGATGTCCGAATCCGTGAGCCCGCTGACGGAGCCGAAGCCCAGCCGCACGTCGGCCTCGTCGGGGTTGTACTCGGTGGGTCCGTCCTCCTCGTTCGAGCCGGGGGTGGACTGCTCGGAGACCTTCTGGACGAACAGGGCGTTCTCGTTGCCGAACGCGGCCACGGTCTTGTCGATGTAGTCGTTGACGCCGGTGCCGATCCCCGAGGTCAGGGTGAGCGTGAACGAGCCGATGAAGATCGCGATCACGGTCAGGACGGTGCGCGCCTTGGACCGGAAGGTGTTGCCGATCGCCGTGCGCAGCAGATCGATGAATTTCACGCGGTGGCTCCTGGCTGGTCGGTGGTGCTGGTGGGGGCCGCGTGCCTGCCGGGGCGCGACGGTTCCTGCGCGGCGCGGGCGATCTCGGCGGCGTCGTCCTCGGTGAGGGTCACGATCGCGCCGGTCGCGGGCTCCGTGACCTGCTGGACCCCGGCGGGCTGCTGGGCCCAGGGGTGCTCCTGCGCCCGGTCCTGCTCGGCGACGCCGCTCGTGTTCTTGCCGGGGTTCGGCACCACCTCACCGTCCACCAGGTAGATCTGACGCGAGCAGCGCTGGGCGAGGTCCTCGTCGTGCGTGACGACCACCAGGGTGATGCCCTGGTCCCGGTTGAGACCGAAGAGGATGTCCTCCACCACCTTGGAGGTGGCGGAGTCCAGGTTGCCCGTGGGCTCGTCCGCGAAGATCACGGACGGGTTGTTGATCAGAGCGCGCGCGATCACCACGCGCTGCTTCTGGCCGCCGGAGAGATCGGTGGCCTTGTTGTCCGCCTTGTCCGCCATCTCCAGCTGCTCGAGCGCCTCCAGTCCCCGGCGCTTGCGCTCGGATGCCGGGACACCGGCGATCTTCAGCGGCAGCGTGACGTTCTCCAGCACGCTCTGGTTGGGGGTCAGGAAGAACTGCTGGAACACGAAGCCGAACGCGGAGTTGCGCAGCTCGTTGAGCTCCTTGGCGCTGAGATCGCCCGTGGGCCTGCCCTCCAGCGCCACCACGCCGTGCGTGGGGCCGTCCAGCAGGGCCAGCAGGTGCATGAGGGTGGACTTGCCCGAACCGGACTTGCCCACCACGGCCACCGACTCGCCCTTGCCGATCTCCAGGTTGATGCCCTTGAGGGCGTCGAACCTGGTGTCGCCCCTGCCGTAGATCTTGACCAGGTTCTCCGTTTCGAGAACGGGAGCCGCCATGTGTGGTGCCCCTTCCGAGGGTTGCCGTGCACGGGATGTCTGTGAAGTCACACTGTGTTCCCCCCGAGAATAGAGCACGGCCTCCCGGCACCGGCGGAGGAGGGTGGGCCCGTGACGACATCGTGACGCCCCGCCGGCGGGGTCCACGGCGCCGGTGGTGTCCGGTGAACCCCCGGGCCAGCGCCTCCGGCCGCCACCTCCGGTCGACGACTCGGGCCGGCACCGCGGCAGGTGTCCCGGTGCGGCGCGACGGGAGGGGCGCCGCGGCGTCGTTCAGGTGCTCGGAGTGGCCCCGGACCGCCGCAACCCCGTCCGCTGGGCGCGACTGCTAGATTCTGGGTATGCGAGTCACCGTCTTGGATCACCCGTTGGTCGCCCACAAGCTGAGCGTGTTGCGTGAGAAGGACACGTCCTCCCCCGTGTTCCGCCAGCTGGTGGAGGAGCTGGTCACGCTGCTGGCCTACGAGGCCACCCGCGAGGTGCGCGTGGAGCCGAAGACCATCCAGACCCCGGTGGCCGAGACGCAGGGCACCGCTCTGAGCCGGCCGCGTCCGCTGGTGGTGCCGATCCTGCGCGCGGGCCTGGGGATGCTCGAGGGCATGACCCGCCTGGTCCCCACGGCCGAGGTCGGCTTCCTGGGCATGGCCCGGGACGACACCACCCTGGACATCATCACCTACGCCGAGCGGCTGCCGGACGACCTCACGGGCCGCCAGGTGTACGTGCTGGACCCCATGCTCGCCACGGGTGGCACCCTGAGCGAGGCCATCAAGTTCCTCTACCGCCGCGGCGCGGAGGAGATCACGTGCGTGTGCCTGCTGGCCGCGCCCGAGGGGCTGGAGCGTCTGGAGCGCGAGCTCGGGGACAGCCAGGTCAACGTGGTTCTCGCGTCCGTGGACGAGCGGCTGGACGAGAACGCGTACATTGTCCCGGGCCTGGGGGACGCCGGGGACCGGCTGTACGGCGTGGTGGACTGAGCCCACCCAGTTCTCCACTCGCGGGACGTCCGACCCCATCCGGGCGGGAAAAGCAAGCAGTTTTCCACTGGGAGTAACCGGGGGCGTGTCCCATCTCACGATGCGAGAAAATCGCGCGTATATTACTTGCCAGTGGAGTCGTGTGTCGCCGAACATGGACGATAACGCCGTTTTCCAGTGAATTCACGGGAACGGGGCTCAACGAGGCAGGGGTTGGAATGTCAGGCGCACCGGGTTACGTCCACATCTCGCAGCGGCACCGTGTGCCCGGCGCCCAGCCCGCCGCGCGCACTCGTGGAACCCATCGCGCCCCGATCGGGTCGGAGGACCACCGGCACCTGCGCTCCGTGGCCGCGGACTTCGCGCCCCAGGCCCGCCCCGAGGCGCAGGCGGTGCTCGAGCAGCAGCCCACGGAGGCCCGGGGCTTCGTGCTCTACGTGGGCGTGGACGAGCAGGCCGCGGCGGACCGCGGCATCAACCTGGTCCAGCTGGTGCAGGAGATCCGCCAGCACATCCGCTCCACGGTTCCCGAGTCCGACTCCTACGCGGCCGTGGCCCTCGCCCCGGTGAACGCCGAGGGCACGGACTTGGAGGTCGTGCGCAGCGCACTGGGGGACCCCACCTTCACGGACCCGGTCATCGAGCCCCTGACCCCGCTGCCGGCCTGCGGTGCCGGCAGTCGCATCGACCACCAGCGCGTGGGCGTGCTGATCGACCTGTCCCGCCGCGAGGTGTTCCTGGACGGGGACCTGCTGAACCTCACCCACCGCGAGTTCGAGCTGCTCAACTACCTGGTGGAGAACGGCACCCGCACCGTGGGCCGCACCGAGTTGCTCGACAGCCTCTGGGGGGATGCCGAGGAGATCCCCTCCGAACGCACGATCGACGTCCACGTCCGGCGGCTGCGCTCCAAGCTGGGACGCCTGGCCAACACGGTGCGCACCGTGCGCGGGCAGGGCTACCGGTTCTACGACCACCCCGAAGTGGTCGTGTGGGCCGCCCCCGAGTACTCCATCTGACGGCCTTCCGGCTCATCCGGCCGAGACTCCACGCCCCGCCGGTGCAACCACTGTGCGCACTCAGGACGCCACTGCCCATGCCGCGCGCCGCGCACGACGCCGCCCGCAACGGTGCCCGGTGGCGTCGCCAGCCGGGGTGAGCGGCCCGTGACAGACTGGCACGCATGACGCGCCACGACCTCAAGCAGCTGGTGATCATGCGCCACGGGGAAGCCGACTTCCCGCGGGACGTGCCGGACCACGACCGTCCGCTCGTGCCCCGCGGAGCGCGGGAGGCCGCGGCGGCGGGTGCGTGGCTGGCGGAGAACGCACCGCCCGAGATGATCCTGGTCTCGCCGGCCCTGCGCACCCGACAAACGGTCACGTGGGTGTGCCACGAGCTCGGGGAGAGGGCCCCCACCCCGCAGCTGTGGGACTCGCTGTACAACGGTTCGGACGCGCAGCTGCTCGCCGCGGTCAACCACGTGCCGGAATCCGTGCGCACCCTGCTGGTGGTCGCGCACATGCCCGGTGTCCTGGACGCCGTGCTGCGCCTGGCCTCACGGGACTCGGACCAGGACGCCATGATGGACGCCGCCGCGGGGTTCCCCACCGCGGGAACGGCGGTGCTGGAGGTTGCCGGGGACTGGGCCCTGCTCGACGGTGCCGACGCCCGGCTCACGCGGTTCCACGCCCCGCGGGTGTGAGGGGGCCGGCGCGCTCACTGTGCGCGTTGCTCCACGGCCCGGCGGCGGAATGACGATCTGTGCCACGGGCGGCACCCCTGGGCCTGCGCTTCGGGGGTCCCGCGCCGCGACACCATCGCCGGGCACCCGGGCCGTCCCGGGTCAGCGCCTGGGCTCGCAGGCCACCCCGTCCCCGTCCCCGTCCAGACCGGTGCGGTACCCGGGGGAGCCCGCGTACAGGGGTGCCATCCCGGCGGCGCGCGCGTCCACGCACCGGGAGAAGTAGAGGTCCCCGG
>NZ_RCOM01000104.1 GCF_003667225.1 Kocuria rhizophila | reverse complement strand
CCCCCAGTGTACCCGCAAACGCACCGACGCCCCCGGAGCACACGCCCGGGGGCGTCGGTGCGTTTGCGGGTACACTGGGGGTGTTTCAGCAGGATGACCGGTCGTCCCAGGACACCGTCACGTTCAGTCTTCACCCGCTCCGGCACCGCGCCCGGATGGTCGTGCACCGTTCCGATGAGCGCCCGGGTGGGCACGTTCCACGATCGGCTTCCTCACACCCGCGCGGTGGCCCCCGGCCCGCGTCGAGAGCGCCCCACCGCGGCGATCCCGGCACGGGCGCCGGTGACGGTGCCCCGCGCCGACACCCGTGAAGGACCGTTTTGACAGACATCACCGCAACACCCGAGCAGGACGCCCCGGAGCTCGACGAGTCCGGCGCGCAGGCCATCGAGACCGCCGAGCCGGTGGAGGAGTCCTCGTTCGCGGACTTCGGGGTCCGCCAGGACATCGTGGACGCCCTCGCGGCCCACGGCATCACCTCCCCGTTCCCCATCCAGGCCATGACTCTGCCGATCGCCCTGTCCGGGCAGGACATCATCGGCCAGGCCAAGACCGGCACCGGCAAGACCCTGGGCTTCGGCATCCCCGCGCTGCAGCGCGCGGTGGGCCGGGACGACGAGGGCTGGGCGCAGCTCAAGAAGCCGGGCGCCCCGCAGGCCCTGATCGTGGTCCCCACCCGTGAGCTCGCGGTGCAGGTGGGCAGCGACCTCTCGATCGCCGCGAAGACCCGCAACGCGCGCGTGGCCACCATCTACGGCGGCCGGCCCTACGAGTCCCAGATCGCCGAGCTCGAGAAGGGCGTGGAGGTCGTGGTGGGCACCCCCGGGCGCCTGATCGACCTCAACCGTCAGCACTTCCTGGACCTGAGCCACGTGCGCATGGTCGTGCTGGACGAGGCGGACGAGATGCTGGACCTGGGCTTCCTCCCGGACGTGGAGAAGCTGCTCTCCACGGTTCCGGCCGTGCGCCAGACCATGCTGTTCTCCGCCACCATGCCCGGCCCCGTGGTCGCGATGGCCCGGCGCTACATGACCCGGCCCATGCACATCCGCGCGGCCGCCCCGGACGAGGGCACCACCAAGAAGGACATCCGCCAGGTCATCTACCGCGCCCACCACCTGGACAAGGACGAGGTGGTCGCGCGCATCCTGCAGGCCGAGGGCCGCGGACGCAGCATCATCTTCACGCGCACCAAGCGCGCCGCCGCCAAGCTCGCGGACGAGCTAATCCACCGCGGCTTCGCGGCCGCTCCCCTGCACGGCGACCTCGGCCAGGGCGCGCGCGAGCAGGCGCTGCGCGCGTTCCGCAACTCCAAGGTGGACGTGCTCGTGGCCACGGACGTCGCGGCCCGCGGCATCGACGTGGAGGACGTCACCCACGTGATCAACTTCCAGTGCCCCGAGGACGAGAAGACCTACCTGCACCGCACCGGGCGCACCGGCCGCGCGGGCAACAAGGGCACCGCCATCACGTTCGTGGACTGGGACGACGTCCCGCGCTGGCGCCTGATCGACAAGGCCCTGGAGCTCGGCATCCCCGAGCCCGTGGAGACCTACTCCTCCTCCGACCACCTGTACTCGGACCTCAACATCCCGCGCACCGCCAAGGGCAAGCTGCCCAGGGCCCAGCGCACGCTCGAGGGCCTGGACGCCGAGGAGATGGAGGACCTCGGGGACGCCCGTCCCCGCCGCGACGACAAGCGATCCTCGGGCGGGTCCCGCAACAACTCCGGCGGACGACGCCGCTCGGGGGCCTCGGGCTCCGACGGCCGCCGTTCCGGTGGTTCCGGCTCCCGCGAGCGCTCGGGGCAGTCCTCCGAGAGCCGGGAGAACGGCCGCGAGAAGACCGCGCACGCCCCGCGTGAGAAGTCCGTGGAGACCTCGGGTGAGGGCGGCGCCAAGCGGCGCAGGCGGCGTCGTCGTCCCTCGGGGCAGAACAAGGGCGGCAGCGGGCAGAACGGCCAGCAGTCCCCCGCCGCGGGAGAGTAGGGGCGGTGGGCGCGCGGGAGCCCTTCGTGTTCGACCCGGAGGGCACCAGCGCCATCGTGCACGGTGAGAACCTCACCGTCCTGGAGTCCCTGCCGGACGAGGCGTTCTCCCTGGTGTACCTGGACCCGCCGTTCAACACGGGCAGGGACCAGGTGCGCCGCACCACCCGCTCGGTTCCCGTGGCCCACGGCGAGGGGGACCGGGTGGGGTTCGCCGGGCGTTCCTACGAGACGATCATGGGCTCGCTGCGCCGCTACGAGGACTCGTTCGCGGACTATCTGGGGTTCCTGGAGCCCCGGCTGGCGCACGCACGGCGCGTGCTGGCCCGCCACGGCACCCTGTACGTGCACCTGGACTACCGCGAGGTGCACTACGTCAAGGTGCTGCTGGACGCCATGTTCGGCCGCGAGTGCTTCCTCAACGAGATCGTCTGGGCCTACGACTTCGGCGGGCGCACCACCCGGCGCTGGCCCGCCAAGCACGACACCATCCTGGTGTACGTGAAGGACCCCACCGCGTACCACTTCAACTCGCAGGACGTGGACCGGGAACCGTACATGGCCCCGGGGCTGGTGGGACCGGAGAAGGCGGCGCGCGGCAAGCTGCCCACGGACGTGTGGTGGCACACCATCGTCTCCCCCACCGGGCGGGAGAAGACCGGCTACCCCACCCAGAAGCCCGCGGGCGTGCTGCGGCGGATCGTCACCGCGTCCTCGCGGCCCGGGGACTGGGTGCTGGACTTCTTCGCGGGATCGGGCACCACGGGAGCGGTCAGCGCCGAGCTGGGCCGCCGGTTCGTGTGCGTGGACAGCAATCCCGAGGCCGTGGAGGTCATGCGGCTGCGGCTGCCGGACGTGCCCGTGCGCACCGTCTGAGCACCCGGCTCAGGGCCAGCGCACCTCCACGCCGGAGGTGGCCTGCTCGCAGATCCGGGTCAGTGACCGCGCGGACGTGGAGTTCTCCCCCAGCCGGTTGGGCTTGCCCTCCCCGTGGTAGTCGCTAGAGCCGGTCACGATCAGGTCGTGCTCGGCGGCCATGGTCATGAGGATCGCGCGGGACTCGTCCGGGTTGTCCCGGTGGGCCACTTCCAGCCCGCCCAGCCCGGCGTCGATCATGGCTCCAAAGTCCGCGGCACTGGCCACACGGCCCCGCAGCGGTGCCATGGGGTGCGCGCAGACCGGAACCCCGCCTGCCGCGCGCACCAGCTTGATGGCCTCCACGGGGTCCAGGGCGTCGTGGCGCACGTAGTACTTGGAACGCCCCGACAGCAGGTCCGAGAACGCGTCCGAGCGCGTGGGAACCACGCCCAGCGCCACGAGCGCGTCCGCGATGTGCGGGCGGCCCACCGTGGCGCCGGGGCCCACCTGGGCGGTGACGTCCTGCCACGTGATGTCGTAGTCCTCCCCCAGCAGCTCCACCATGCGCCGGGCCCGGGTGAGCCGGTTGCGGCGGCACTCCTCGATCCGGTCCACGAGCGGCTGGTGCGTGGGATCGTGCAGGTAGCTCAGCATGTGCACGGAGATGCCGTCCGAGGTGGTGCAGGTGATCTCCATGCCCGGCACGAACGCCACCCCCAGCCCCACCGCGGTGTCCCCGGCCTCCTGCCACCCGGCCGTGGTGTCGTGGTCGGTGAGCGCGAAGACGCTGAGCCCGGCCGCGTGGGCCGAGCGGGCGACGTCGGCGGGGGTCTCCGTGCCGTCCGAGGCGATCGAGTGGGTGTGCAGGTCGATTCTCACCGCCCCCACGATACCCGCGGGCGTCCGCGCGGTTGACCGGCGTGACACCATGGACGGGACAGATCCCGACCCCACCGAGCGCGAGCGATCGCGCCGCGAAGGAGATGACCGCGCCCATGAGCCAGGGCTCAGAACACACCGCCGTTTCCCACCACGCGAGCGAGGACGCCGCGCAGCCCATGGACGAGCGGGTGGACAACCGCTCCCAGCGCCCGGACAGCGACCAGTTCCGCGAGTTCATGGCCTCGGGCTGGGCCCAGCCGGAGCACACGACGACGCCGCGCGCCGAGGTCGCGGAGTTCGCCGCCGCGCGCCGTGCCCGGCTGTCGCGCCTGTTCCCGGGTGAGCGCCTGGTGATCCCGGCCGGTGCCCCCAAGGTGCGCTCCAACGACACCGACTACCGCTTCCGCCCGCACTCCGCGTTCGCCCACGTCACGGGCATGGGCGTGGACCACGAGCCCGAGGCCGTGCTGGTCATGGAGCCCACCGAGCCGGGCCAGGGGGACGACGGCAGCGACCACGTGGCCACGCTGTACTTCCACCCCATGGCGGGGCGGGACACGGACGAGTTCTACGCGGACGCCAAGAACGGCGAGTTCTGGGTGGGTTCCCGCCCCACGCTCCAGCAGCTGCAGGACGAGTTCGGACTGCCCACGCAGGACCTCTCCGCGCTGGAGACGGCCGTGACCAAGGATGCCGGCAACGCCGCCCTGGGCGGGCTGAGCATCCGCCTGGTGCGGGACGTGGACCTGAACATGGACGCCCTCGTGGACACCTCCCGGATCAACACGGGCGTGGACCTGGAGCAGTCGGACAGCAAGGACGCCACGCTCACCGAGGCGCTCAGCGAGCTGCGCCTGGTCAAGGACGAGTACGAGATCGGTCAGCTGCGCGTGGCGGTGGACGCCACCATCCGCGGCTTCGAGGACATCGTCTCCGTGCTGCCGCGGGCGATCGGCGGCGAGCGCGGTGAGCGCGTGGTCGAGGGTGCGTTCTTCTCCCGCGCCCGCCTGGAGGGCAACGACCTGGGCTACGACACGATCGCCGCGTCCGGCAACAACGCCACCGTGCTGCACTGGATCCGCAACAACGGCTCGGTGAAGCCGGGCGAGCTGATCCTCGTGGACGCGGGCGTGGAGGCGGACTCGCTCTACACCGCGGACCTCACCCGCACCCTGCCCGTGGACGGCACCTACACCGAGGTCCAGCGCCGGATCTACCAGGCCGTGCTCGACGCCGCGGACGCCGCCTTCGAGGTGGCCGTGCCGGGCAACCGTTTCCGGGACGTCCACGCGGCCGCCATGAAGGTCCTGGCCCAGCGCCTGGACGAGTGGGGGCTGCTGCCCGTGTCCGCGGAGGTGTCCCTGTCGGAGTCCGGTCAGCACCACCGCCGCTGGATGCCCCACGGCACGAGCCACCACCTGGGGCTGGACGTGCACGACTGCGCGCAGGCCAAGCGTGAGCTGTACCTGGACGCCGTGATCGAGCCGGGCATGGTGTTCACGATCGAGCCCGGGCTGTACTTCAAGGACGAGGACCTCGCGGTCCCGGAGGAGTACCGCGGGATCGGTGTGCGCATCGAGGACGACGTGCTGATCACCGAGCAGGGCAACGAGAACCTCTCCGCCGCCCTGCCGCGGCGCCCGGAGGACGTGGAGGCCTGGATCCAGGGCATCTGGAACCGGGACGAGAACGTGGGCCCTTCGGCCGGCCCGGCGTCCTGACCCGTCCCCGCGCGTGAGAACGCCCCGCACTGCAGTGCGGGGCGTTTCTCGTGAGCGGCTGACGGCTACCGGCGGTCCTCCGGAGCGGCCGGGCCCGGGGCACCGTGCGTGTCCTGGCTCGCCGCGGAGGTCTGGCCCGTGGGCCCACCGGTCTGCGTCCACGGCGCGGAGCGCTCGTTCTGCTCCGGCTCCACGCGGATGCCGTACTGGGGACGTCCGTCCGGCAGGTCCGGGAACGCCGCCGAGCGGGTGCTCTCCTGCTGCGGGGCCGCCTGCGAGGGATCGGCTCCCTGGGCGCTGCTGCCGCCCTGGGCCGCGGGGTGGGGCCGACCGGCCGCCGGGCCCTGCTGCTGCGGGCCTCCCTGCGGGTGGGCGGCACCCGGGTTCTGGCCGTGGCCCGGACCCCACTGCTGGGCCTGCGGGGCCCCACCCTGGCCACGCGCACCCACGGGTGCACCGCCGTACTGGCCGGGCCCCTGCGGACGGGGGCCCGGGCCACCCTGCATGCCACCGAGCACCTGGCGGGCCTGACCGGCCACTTCCGGTGCCGCGAGCACCTCGTAGCTGCCCGCCACGATCCTGCTGGTGGACGTGAAGTCCCGCTTGCCGCGGGACATGGCGTAGGTGAGGGTGGCGGTGAGCATGAAGAACGCGCCGCCGAGCAGCATGGTGGGCAGGATGGAGGCAGCCGCCTCCGGGCCGCCGAAGAGGGTCAGGATCAGACCGAAGAACGCTCCGAAGAAGAGGCCGTTGAGCGCACCCTGCAGGGCCACCCGGGGGTAGGACAGCCGCCCGGTCACCTGCTCCACGGACTTCAGGTCGCTGCCGATGATGGAGACCATGGCCACGGGGAAGTGCTCGTCGGACATGTAGTCCACGGCCTTCTGGGCCTCGGCGTACGTGCGGTAGCGGCCAACCACTTCGCCGCGTGGCATCTCCGGTGCGATGGACAACTGGGACGGGGCGCGATTCGGGGTGCTCATGCGCCCCATTGTTCCCCAC
>NZ_RCOM01000103.1 GCF_003667225.1 Kocuria rhizophila | reverse complement strand
CCACGGCGGCCTGCCTCCGCAGAACCGCGGGCCGGTGCGCGGCGACCACGCGGACGGTGCCCTCGACCAGCATGCGGTCACGGGGTCCGGCGCACACCAGACGGGAACCGCGGGTGCCGCGCCCACGGGGGCCGGGCGGGCGGCGTCGCCCACCGGAGGCACCGCGCGCGGTGAGGAGACGGGAACGAGCGAGTACGCGGGGACCTACGACCCCGTGGTGGACCCCGCTCTGGACACCCCCGCCAAGCGCGGCGTCTCCGGGACGGTGTGGGCCGCGCTGGTCGTGGGCGTGGTCGTGCTGATCCTGCTGCTGGTCTTCATCATCCAGAACAACGTGGCCACCCAGTTCGAGTTCCTCGCCTGGAGCTTCTCCCTGCCCCTGGGGGTGGCCATGCTGCTCTCGGCCATTGCGGGCGCGCTCATCATGGCGCTCGTGGGCTCCGTGCGGATGTTCACGCTGAGCCACCGGCTGCGCAAGCTCGAAAGGGAGCGCGAGCGGATCAAGCACGCCCTGCAGGGCTGACCCCGCGCGGCGGCCACTGCCGACCACGGCGCACGGCGACCGACCCCCGGGGCGGTGCCGTGCGCCGTCGTCATCCCGGCGGCGGGCACCGCAGCGGCACGGCGGCGCCCGGCAGCGTGGGCCCGCCAGCCGATCACGGCCCGTCCCGGCAGGGTTCGCGGGGCCCCACTGCGGGTAGGCTGGAGGGCAGCCCCAGTGACCGTCGATGCAAGGAGTCATTGTCCATGCCCAAGATCATCTACACCGAGACCGACGAAGCGCCCATGCTGGCCACGTACTCGTTCAAGCCCATGGTCGAGGCGTTCGCGTCCACCGCCGGGGTGGAGGTCGAGACCCGGGACATCTCCCTGGCCGCCCGCATCCTCGCGCAGTTCCCGGACCGGCTCACGGACGAGCAGCGCGTCCCGGACACCCTCGCGGAGCTCGGTGAGCTCGCGAAGACCCCGGAAGCCAACATTGTGAAGCTTCCCAACATCTCCGCCTCCATCCCGCAGCTCAAGGCCACCATCAAGGAGTTGCAGGCGGACGGCTACGACCTGCCGGACTACCCGGAGGACGCCTCCTCGGACGAGGCCAAGGACATCCGCGCGCGCTACGACCGAGTCAAGGGCTCCGCCGTGAACCCGGTGCTGCGCGAGGGCAACTCGGACCGCCGGGCGCCCAAGGCCGTCAAGGAGTACGCCAAGAAGCACCCGCACACCATGGGCGCGTGGTCAAAGAACTCCAAGACCAACGTGGCCACCCTGGGTCACGACGACTTCCGCACCAACGAGCAGTCCGTGGTGATGCCCGCGGACGACACCCTCACCATCCAGCTGGTCAGCGACGGGAAGACCACCGTGCTCAAGCAGTCGGTGCCCGTGCTCGCCGGCGAGGTGGTGGACGCCACGTTCATGAGTGCCGCCGCCCTGGACGAGTTCCTGAAGGCCCAGGTGGCCCGCGCCAAGGAGGAGGGCATCCTGCTCTCCGCCCACCTCAAGGCCACCATGATGAAGGTCTCGGACCCCATCATCTTCGGCCACGTGGTCAGCGCGTTCTTCCAGGACGTGATGGAGCGCTACGGCGCGGACCTGGCCAAGGCCGGGCTCTCCCCCAACGACGGACTGGCCGGGATCCTCTCGGGCCTCGACGCCCTCGAGAACGGCGCCGAGATCAAGGCCGCGTTCCAGGAGGCCATCGACAACGGCCCCGAGCTGGCCTACGTGAACTCGGACAAGGGCATCACCAACCTGCACGTGCCCTCGGACGTGATCGTGGACGCCTCCATGCCCGCGATGATCCGCACCTCCGGCCAGATGTGGGGCCGCGAGGGCGAGCAGAAGGACACCCTGGCCGTGCTGCCGGACTCCTCCTACGCCGGTGTGTACCAGACCGTGATCGACGACTGCCGCGAGAACGGCGCGTACGACCCCACCACCATGGGCACCGTGCCGAACGTGGGTCTCATGGCGCAGAAGGCCGAGGAGTACGGCTCCCACGACAAGACCTTTGAGATCACCGAGGCTGGCACCGTGCAGGTGGTCAACTCTGCCGGGGACGTGCTCATGTCCCACGACGTTCAGCCGGGTGACATCTGGCGTGCGTGCCAGGCCAAGGACGCCCCCATCAAGGACTGGGTGCAGCTGGCCGTGCGCCGCTCCCGCGAGTCCGGGATGCCCGCCGTGTTCTGGCTGGACGAGTCCCGCGCGCACGACCGCAACCTGATCGAGAAGGTGAACACGTACCTCGCGCAGGAGGACACGGACGGGCTGGACATCCGCATCCTCTCCCCCGTGGCGGCCACCAAGTTCACCATCGACCGGATCCGCCGCGGCGAGGACACCATCTCGGTGACCGGCAACGTGCTGCGCGACTACCTCACGGACCTGTTCCCCATCCTGGAACTGGGCACCTCCGCGAAGATGCTGTCGATCGTGCCGCTCATGAACGGCGGCGGCCTGTTCGAGACCGGTGCCGGCGGCTCTGCCCCCAAGCACGTGCAGCAGCTGCAGGCGGAGAACCACCTGCGCTGGGACTCCCTCGGTGAGTTCCTCGCCCTCGCGGCGTCCTTCGAGCACCTCGCCACGCGCTTCGACAACCCCAAGGCGCAGGTTCTCGCGGACACCCTGGACCGGGCCACGGGCACGTTCCTGAACGAGAACAAGTCCCCGTCCCGCAAGGTCAACGAGCTGGACAACCGCGGTTCGCACTTCTACCTGGCCATGTACTGGGCCGAGGAGCTCGCGCGGCAGACCGAGGACGCCGAGCTGGCCCAGGCCTTCCAGGGGGTCGCCTCCGAGCTGCGCGCCAACGAGGAGACCATCAACGCCGAGCTGCTCGGCGTTCAGGGCTCCCCCGCGGACCTGGGCGGCTACTACTGGCCCAAGCCGGAGCTGGTGTCGGGCGTCATGCGCCCGTCCGCCACGCTGAACCGGATCATGGGCTCCCTCACGGCCTGATCCGCTCCGCACGCGGCGCACCTCCGGGCGCGCCGCGTGCCCGGCGCGGTCCTCGCACCACGCCCTCCTATGACGACGCCGCCGCGCCCCCTTTTATGGAGACGCGGCGGCGTGGTTCTGTCTGGGGCGCGGCCCGGCGAGGGCAACGAGCTCCCGCAGGGGCGGCGCGCCACGCACGGGTCAGGAGGGCACGAGCTCAGTCCGCCCTGTCCCGGGGCGTGAGGTACCGGTCAGGACAGGGCGGCCACGGCGGCGTCGTAGTCCGGCTCCTGCGAGATCTCCGGGACGAGCTGGCTGTGGACCACCTGACCGTTCTCGTCCACGACCACCACGGCGCGGGCGAGCAGACCCTGCAGCGGGCCGTCCGTCATGGTCACGCCGTAGTCCTCACCGAAGGACGAGCGGAACGCGGAGGCGGTGACCACGTTGTCCAGGCCCTCGGCGCCGCAGAAGCGCGCCTGGGCGAACGGGAGGTCCTTGGACACGCACAGCACGGTGGTGTTCTGCAGCTCGGACGCGCGCTGGTTGAACTCCCGCACGGACTGGGCGCACACGCCGGTGTCCAGGGACGGGAAGATGTTGAGCACCATGCGCTGGCCGGTGAACTCCTCCGAGGCCACCGGCCCCAGATCGGCGCCGACCAGGTCGAAGGAGCGGACGGACGTGCCCTCGGCGGGCAGCTCGCCCACGGTGTGCACGGGATTTCCTTGCATTGCAGTTTCAGCCATGACTCCATTCTGACCGGGCGCGGCACACGCCGACAGGAGCTTCCGCCGTGCGCTGAACAGGTGCTGTTGATAGCCTCGGAGCCACCGCACCCCCGTGTGACGCACCACACAGGCGTCACCCGTTCCAGGAGGAGAACCCGTGAGCCTCACACCCGTCACCGTGGCCGTCACCGGAGCCGCCGGCCAGATCGGCTACAGCCTGCTCTTCCGGATCGCGCACGGAGACCTCCTGGGCCGTGAACGCCCCGTCCGCCTGCGGCTGCTCGAGATCCCGTCCGCGCTGCCCGCCCTGGAGGGCACGGTCATGGAGCTGCAGGACTGCGCGTTCCCGCTGCTCGCGGACGTGGAGATCGGCTCGGACCCCCGAAAGGTGTTCGACGGCGCCCAGCTGGCCCTGCTCGTCGGCGCCCGCCCGCGGTCCAAGGGCATGGAGCGCGGTGACCTCCTGGAGGCCAACGGCGCGATCTTCACCGAGCAGGGCAAGGCCCTGAACGACGTGGCGGACCACGACGTCCGCGTGGTGGTCACCGGCAACCCCGCCAACACGAACGCGCTGATCGCCCAGCGCAACGCCCCGGACATTCCCGCGTCCCGGTTCAGCGCGCTCACCCGGCTGGACCACAACCGGGCCGTGGCCATGCTCGCGGCGAAGACCGGGGCGGCGGTGAACGACGTCAAGCACCTGTCCGTGTGGGGCAACCACTCCGCCACCCAGTACCCGGACCTGGACCACGCCAGGGTGGCCGGTCGCCCGGCCCTGGACCTGGTGTCCCGCGAGTGGGTCGAGGACACCTTCATCCCCACGGTGGCCAAGCGCGGTGCGGCGATCCTGGAAGCCCGCGGGGCGTCGTCGGCAGCATCTGCGGCGAATGCCACGATCGACCACGCCCGGGACCTGATGCTGGGCAACCACCGCGGAGACTGGACCTCGATGTCCGTGGTCTCGGACGGCTCCTACGGTGTGCCGGAGGGGCTGGTCAGCTCTTTCCCGGTGACCACGTCCGGAGGGGACTGGTCCATCGTGCAGGGTCTGGACATCTCCGAGTTCTCGCGTGCGCGCATCGACGCCTCCGTGGCGGAGCTGGAGTCGGAGCGCGCCGCGGTGGATGAACTGGGCCTGATCTGATCGGCCGCGAGCGCGCCGAGGTACCGGGGCCGGACAAGATTCTCCTCCGGCCCGCATGCCGTGCGGACGACAGGATCCTGGCCCAGATCGACCATGCGGGATGGTCCCCACGCACCGATCCCGGTGATCACTGGAGTGCCGACCGTCCTTTCTTCGGACCAGCCACCAGAACCACGGTGCAGGACGTGCTGGTGGCCTGCCGGTCCGGGAGCATCGTGGGCTACGTCAAGATTCGCCCCGAGTCGGGGCCGTTCGGCGATTGGTACATCGCCGGACTGGCGGTGGCTCCAGCAGCACGCCACCAGGGAGTGGCCCGCCAGCTCGTACGCGCGGCGTTGGACCGAGCCGCTCAGCACGACGGCCACCAGGTCTGGCTGAAGGTGCTGTCCACCAATGTCCCCGCCATCCGGCTGTTCTTGTCCCTCGGCTTCGTGGAACTCTCGCGGACCTCGGGGGCCTTCGAGCAGCGACCGGGCGCGGATGACCTGCGGCTCGCCTGCTCGTTGGAGAGTGTCTCGACCGGCCGCGTTACCTGAACAGTCAGCTCACCATGCCGCAGAACCGATATGACCCATCCGGAGAATCGTCGCGGAGCGAGGCAGGTGCGCTGTTCCGGATCATGAGGCGTTGCGAGGACTTACCCACCGGATGTTTACCCGCATCGATGCCTCCGTGGCGGAGCTGGAGCCGGACCGCGCCGACCCGGGGCTGTGCCGAGGTGGTCCCGGGCAGCTCATGCTGTGAAGTGGAGTAAATGCACCGCGGGCCCGTTCCCGGTGCATTTACTCCACTAGAGAGCGCACACGGCCAGCTGCGGGCGGGTCAGGTCTGCCGTGTCGAGTCAGGCCCGCGCGGCGTCGAGGGCTGCTCGGAAGGCGGTTTCCGCCTCCGCCGAGAACGGCACGAACACCACCGTCTCCACGGTCGTGTCCGTGTGCAGCACCGTGTTCACCGCGATCTGCGTGGCACTGTCCATGGGCCAGCCGTAGATGCCCGCGGAGATGGCCGGGAACGCCACGGACGTGGCACCGATCTCGTCCGCCACGCGCAGCGACTCCCGGTAGCAGGACGCCAGGATGTCGCTCTTGTCCTTCGTCTTGGCGTAGACCGGGCCCACCGTGTGGATGACCCAGCGCGCGGGGAGGTCGTAGCCGTCCGTGGCCACGGCCTGCCCCGCGGGCAGACCGTCCTTGAGCGTGGTCTCCCGCAACTTCCGGCACTCCGCGAGCAGCTGCTTGCCCGCCGCCCGGTGGATCGCGCCGTCCACTCCCCCGCCGCCGAGCAGCTTGGAGTTGGCGGCGTTGACGATCGCGTCCGTCTCCACCGTGGTGATGTCGCCCTTGCGGATCTCGATGTTCATGGCCCAACCCTACTGCGCACGACGACGGCGGCCCCTCGAGACGGCGCCGCTCACTCGTACGCGGGGCCCACGTACATCCAGCGCTTCGCGCGCCTGGCGAACTCGGAGACCTCGTGCAGCTCCAGCGACCGCCCCTCGTTCACGTGGGCCGCGGTGAACTCCACGATCCCGTGCTCGTCCTCGGGCCCGCCGTCCACTGTGCTGTCCACCCGCAGACCCATCCACCGGGTCTCGGGGTCGATGGAGATCTCCGCCGGGCGGGTCAGGGGGTGCCACGTGCGGAACAGGTGGTCCTCCGCGCCCAGGACGTAGGCCGTGTACCGCGAGCGCATCAGCGTCTCGGCCGTGTCCGGCCACGTCTCGTTGTTCAGCGCGGGACCGCAGCACTCGTTCAGGGACGCACCGGCAGGCAGACCACCGCAGGGACACACGTTCATGCTCCCCGAGAGTACCCGCACCCGCTTCCCGCGCAGAGCGACCCTTGCCGCCGGGCACGGACCGGCCGGCGGGGCATCCCAACGGGCAGTCGAGTTCCCGTGGTCGCGCCTCGGGCGGGTCCACACGCCGGAGCACGACCGCCCCGTCGGGGCCATCGGTGGGCGACATCGGTGGGGCCCGTGCTCAGGCGGGCGGCGCGGCGGCCAGCGCCAGGGCGTCGTCGAGCATCTGCTCGGTGAGCAGGCCCGTGAAGGTGTTGCGCTGGCTCACGTGGTAGCAGCCCACGAGCCGCACGTCCCGCCCGTCGTAGGTGCGCAGGGGCACGACGACGCCGTGCCCGAACTTGGGGCGCGGCCGGGGCACCTCCCAGCCCATCCGCACGGCCGCGGCGAGCACCGTCTGCCACGCGATGCCGCCAAGGGCCAGGATGCCGCGGAGTTCGGTGAGCAGGGCGATCTCGCGGTCGAACCAGCCACCGCACGCGGCCTTCTCGTCGGGGGGGGGC
>NZ_RCOM01000102.1 GCF_003667225.1 Kocuria rhizophila | reverse complement strand
CGGGTGGGCCGCGCCACCGGTGGTGCGCACCGCCGCGTCTGCCGCACGAGCCGCCAGGGTCAGGTGCCTGCCCCTGCAACACGCCCGGGAGGCGTTCCTTGTGCCACCAGTGAACGGTCTGGAGACCCTCGGGGACGGCTCCTAGGGTGGAGACCATGGCTACCGTTGACATCACCCAGGACACCCTGGGCCAGACCATTTCCGACAACGACATCGTGTTGCTGGACTGGTGGGCAGACTGGTGCGGCCCCTGCAAGCAGTTCGCACCCACCTACGAGGCCGCCTCCGAGAAGAACCCGGAGATCGTGTTCGGCAAGGTGGACACCGAGGCCGAGCAGGGCCTGGCCGCCGCCGCCCAGATCTCCTCCATCCCCACCCTCATGGCGTTCCGCGAGGGCATCCTCGTGTTCTCCCAGCCGGGAGCGCTCCCCGCCTCCTCGCTCGAGGAGGTCATCACGGCCGTCAAGAACCTCGACATGAACGAGGTCCGGGCAGAGGTCGAGAAGCAGGCGGCACAGGCTGAGTCCGCGGCCGAGCCCGAGGCTCCGCAGAACTGATCCTGGCCCGCGCAGCACTGCGCGGATCCGGCCCCGCGGACGCGGGGCACAGACACGGCGAGGGCGGTTCCCCAGCACGGGGAACCGCCCTCGTCGTGCGCCGGGGCGCTGCGGGCCCGGGCGGCGTCGTGCAGCGCGGCGTGTCAGGCCGCCGAGACCCCCAGCAGGGAGCCGATCAGGAACGTGGCACCCAGGGCGAGGGCGCCACCCACGACCACGCGGACGGCGGCGCGCGCCACGTGCGGTGTCTTGCCGAGCCGGGCGCCCAGCGTGCCCGTGAGGCCCAGCGCCACGAGGACCGCGGCGAACGTGATGGGGATCCGCAGCTCCGGCGGCGGAAGCAGGATCGCGAGCATCGGCAGCAGCGACCCCAGGAAGAACGCCAGGGCGGAGGAGATCGCGGCGGACCACGGGTTCACGATGTCATCCGGGTCGATGCCCAGCTCCGCATCCAGGTGTGCCCGCAGGACGTCCTTCTCCGAGAGCTCGATCGCCACCTGCTTGGCGGTGGCCTCGCTCAGGCCCCGCTCCCGGTAGAGCTCCGCGAGCTCCTCGAGCTCCGCTTCCGGCATCTCCTGGAGCTCCCACTTCTCCTTCTCGATGAGTGCTTCCTCGGAGTCCTTCTGGCTGGACACGGAGACGTACTCGCCCAGCGCCATGGACAGGGCGCCGCCGATCACGGCCGCCGAGCCCGCGATCAGGATGGGGCCGGTGGCCGCGGTGGCGCCGGCCACGCCCACCACAGTGGCGGCCACGGACACGATGCCGTCGTTGGCGCCCAGGACGGCGGCGCGGAGCTTGTTGAGTCGGTCCCCGGACTTCTCGGCATGGGGTTCTGCCATGGTGTGCTGTGACATGCCAGCAAGTGTGCTCCGGATTCGGGGGAACTTCTACGCAGGCCAGGCATACCTCAACGGCGTGCCACGGCGTGCGGTGCCGGCTGTCCCCCGGCAGGGGCGGCACGGGTGCCGTCGTGCCGTGACCACGCACGGTCACCCGCGTGGAAGGCGTCCTCCCTGTCAGACCTGCCGGTGGTTCCCGTCGCACCAGTCGCCCCAGGGCGCTCGCAGCGCCGGTGCCGCCTCGCATGACTCCGGTTCCCGCCGTTCCCGCGGTTCAGTGGTGCCGGTGGTCCTGCGGACTCAACCGCGGCCCGAACGACGGCTTGCGGTGGCCGCTGGCCTTGATGAGCCGCACCACGCGCTGGCGGTGGCCACGCCAGGGTTCCAGAAGCTCGAGCATCCGCTGGTCCGAGCCCGGTGCGCGGTCGAAGAACCAGCACACGTAGTTCGCCAGGTGGTAGTCGTAGACGCTCACCCCGTCAGGGTCCCCGTGGGTGCACTGCGTGATCTCCGCGGCCGTCCACGGACCGATCCCCTGGATGCTCTGCAGCGCCGTGCGCACCCGCGCAGGATCGGGATCCAGGGCGAGGCGTTCGAGTGCGGCGGCCCGGTGCACCGTGCGCATGACGGTGGCCGAGCGCGCCGGATCCACCCCGGCGCGGTGCCACTGCCAGGACGGTGTGCGCCGCCACTGCTCCGGTGTGGGCGGAACACGCATTCCGTGCGGAGCGGGCCCGGGGGCGGACTCGGCGTTCCAGCGCAGCAGCGCCCGGTACGCACGGACGGCCTCGATCGCGGTCACCCGCTGCTCGAGGATCGCCACCACGGCCCGCTCCAGCAGGTTCCCGGCGGACGGGAGCCGCAGGCCGGGGTGCTCGTGCCGGGCCCGGACCAGTGCATGCGGCAGCTCGGAGAACGCGGCCGAGGAGTCGAAGTCCTCCCACGAGTCCTCGTGGCCCACCCAGCGGGGAGCGGTGGACAGCCACCCCTCGCCACCGGGACCCCAGGCCTCCACCAGGACGTCGCGGTCCAGGGGATTCGTTCCGGTCGCACCGGCGGGCCGGGTGAAGCGCGCGCTCACGGGCAGACGGTTCCACCGGGTGGTGATCCACACGCAGTCCTCGCCGAGGACCCGGCACGTGGGATCCTCCGCACCGCGACCGAGCACGCGCAGCGTCTGCCCCAGGTGGAGCGGTCCCCGCGGGGTCCAGCGCCACCGGGCGGGCGCGTGTTCCGTCCCCACGCCGCGCGTGGTCACCTCCGTGGTCATGGGGGCGATGATGCCACCGGGTTCCGACACCGTGCGCGGTCCCGCTCTCCGGGAGAAGACTGCCTCCGGCGTCCGCGCCGGGCCGACGTCTGGCCGCGGTCTCCCCACCGGTTCCGCCGATCACGTCGCAGACGCGGCACGAGTCCGGCACGGCCCGGTCGTTACGGCGACTGCTTTCACCGAGCGGCGCTCCGGCTGCCGGTAGTCTGCGTGGCAGGCGCCGACAACCGCCGTTCCCGGCCGATGGCGCTCGTCCGGGGCCGCGCGCTGAGAGCACGGCCCCGTTCCACTCGGCTCGCCCCAGCGACGGCGGGCCGGCCGTGCCATGGCCCCGCCTGTCCCGTCCCCCACGGGCCGGCGCCCTCGACCCCCGGACGGAGGACCGTTGGACCGCCAGAATCCCGCAGTCCCGGCGGTAGCACCGCCCGTTCGCGGCACGCGGGGCGCCCACTGGGCGTGGCTGCTCCCCGTTCTGGTGGGCTCCCTGGCCACGGCCCTGTACTGCGCGCTGTCCTGGAGCCAGTGGATCCGCTGGGACGTGCCCTCGTGGGACAACGCGATCTTCACGCAGCTGCTGTCCTCCTACGCGGCAGGCGAGGGGCCCGTGGTGGACATCAAGGGGGACGGCTTCAACCTGCTGGGGGACCACTTCCACCCGCTGCTGATCGTCCTGACCCCCGTGTACGCGCTGTTCCCCTCCGCGCTGACCCCCATGATTGTTCAGAACGTCCTGTTCGGGGCGTCCGCAGCCGTCATCACGCGCTGCGCCGCGCGGGCGATGCACCCGGCTCCCGCAGCCGCCATCGGTGTGGCGTACGCGCTGAGCTTCGGCCTGCAGAACGCGGTGGCGGTGCAGTTCCACGAGATCGCGCTCGCCGTGCCCCTGCTCGCCACGGGTCTCCGGGCCCTGCGCGAGCGTCGCTGGCTCGCCGCCACCCTGTGGTGCGCGCCGGTGGCGCTGGTCAAGGAGGACCTGGGGTTCACAGTGGCCGCCGTGGGAGCGCTCATGCTCGGTCACGCCGCACGCCCTGCGGTGCGGCACCGGCTCCCCGGACTACGACGCCGCTGGGACGCCTTCTGCGCGCGGCCCTCCCGCCCGACGGCGCCCACCACCTCAGCGGACGGGGGTGGGCCGAGCTGGGAGGTTGCGGCTTCCCGTCGTGACCTGGTGGGGGCACGACACGAACCGGACCGGGCGGCGTCGTCCCCGGTGCGCCGGGAGCGGGGGAGCGGGGCGCGGATGTCGCTGCGGGACCCGGCCGTGGTGGGTGGAGCGGCGCTCGTGGTGTGGGGTGTGCTGGTGTCGGCGCTCGCGGTGGGCGTGGTGCTGCCCGCGCTGAACCCCGCGGGCGAGTTCGCGTACGCGGACAAGCTGGACCTGGCGGGCCTGCTGCGGGACCCCGCGAGCGCGGTGATCCTTCAGGTGGTGCCCGCGCAGAAGCTCGGCACGTGGGCGCTGCTGCTGCTCGCGGGTGCGGTGGTGGCGGTGCGCTCGCCCATTGCGCTCGTGGCGCTGCCCACCCTGGCGTGGCGCATGCTCTCGCCGAACGACGGCTACTGGGGCGCGGGGTGGCACTACAGCGCGGTCCTGATGCCCGTGGTGTTCGTGGCGCTCGTGGACGCCGTGGTCCGGCTGCGCGGGGACTCCGCGCGGGCACAGCAGCGCCTGGTCTCGGGGGCCGCGCGCTCGGGACGCCGGGGCCGGGTGGAGGCCACCGCGCTGTGGGCCGTGGCCGCGGCTGCTCCGTGGTGCGCCCTGCTCGTCGCGCTCGCGGTCGGGACGCAGCTGCCGCTCGCGCGGCTGGCCTCTCCCGAGGCGTGGCGGCCCGACCCCCGCGCGGACGCGAAGACCACGGCGGTGGCCGAGATCCCCGCCGGCGCGAGCGCGGCCACGGACCTCTCCCTCATGAACGCCCTCGTGAGCCGCGCGGACGTGCACTGGATAGGCAACGGGCAGGATCCCGACCCCCAGTACGTGGTCCTGGACCGCTCCAGCGAGACCTGGGGGAGCACACCCCCGGAGGACGTGGCGGCGTACGCGGGCCAGGTCTACGGCGCCCGGTACACCGTGGTGAGTGACGAGCAGAACATCGTGGTGGCCCGCCTGGAGGGCTGATCCGGGGACGCCGTGCGGTAGGCTGGAGTGTCATCATCCCGGTCTCATGTCCTCAATCCACCGTTTCGCCGCTCCGGCATGTCGGTCCAGGACTTCAGCGGAGGTTCCGCTCGCACCGGTGTCAGTCACTCCATTCCACCCAAGCGAGGTTCTTCCGTGCCCACTGAATCCACCCCCGCAGACCACACGACCGCCCAGACCGTCGCCCCCGCAAGCGCGCCCGGGGAGACCGAGGTCGTCGCCGACGACGCCGCCGCCGCGGCCCAGGACGCAACGCCCGCCACCGAGCCGGGCGGCGTCGACAGCCCCTCCGCCCAGGCGGCGCAGGCGCCCTCCGAGGAGCCCCAGCTGCCCACGTTCGCCGAGCTCGGCGTGGACGGGCGTGTGCTGGCGGCCCTGGACGAGGTGGGCTACGAGTACCCCTCCCCCATCCAGGCCGCCACCATCCCCGCGCTGCTCAGCGGCCGGGACGTCGTGGGCCTGGCCCAGACCGGCACCGGCAAGACCGCCGCGTTCGCCGTGCCCGCGCTGTCCAAGCTCGCGGAGCTCTCCGACCTGCACGGTCCGCAGCGCAGCACCCGCGTGCTCGTGCTGGCCCCCACCCGCGAGCTTGCGCTGCAGGTGGCCGAGGCGTTCGGTTCCTACGCCACGCACCTGGAGGACTTCACCGTCCTGCCCGTGTACGGCGGCTCCTCCTACGGCCCGCAGCTGGCCGGGCTCAAGCGCGGCGCGCAGGTGGTCGTGGGCACGCCCGGTCGCGTGATCGACCACCTCTCAAAGGGCTCGCTGAAGCTCGACGACATCGCGTACGTGGTCCTGGACGAGGCCGACGAGATGCTGCGCATGGGCTTCTCCGAGGACGTGGAGAAGATCCTGGCCCAGACCCCGGAGGAGAAGCAGGTCGCGCTGTTCTCCGCGACCATGCCCAAGGCCATCCGCCGGATCGCGCAGCAGTACCTGCGCGATCCCAAGGAGATCACGGTCAAGGCCAAGACCACCACGGGCACCAACACCCGCCAGCGCTACATGCAGGTCATGGGCCCCCACAAGCTGGACGCCATGACCCGCGTGCTCGAGGTCGAGGACTACGACGGCGTCATCGTCTTCGTGCGCACCAAGGCCGCCACCGAGGAGATCGCGGACAAGCTCAAGGCCCGCGGCTACACCGCCGCCGCGATCAACGGCGACATCCCGCAGAACCTGCGCGAGCGCACCGTGGACTCCCTGCGCGACGGCAAGATCGACATCCTCGTGGCCACGGACGTGGCCGCGCGTGGCCTGGACGTCGAGCGGATCTCCCTGGTGGTCAACTACGACATTCCCCACGACACCGAGTCCTACGTGCACCGCATCGGGCGCACCGGCCGTGCCGGGCGCAAGGGGGAGGCCATCCTCTTCATGACGCCGCGCGAGAAGTACCTGCTGCGCGCCATCGAGAAGGCCACCCGTCAGCCCGTGGAGCAGATGCGCGTGCCCACCACGGACGAGGTCAACCAGACCCGCAAGGACAACTTCGCCCGGCAGATCGAGGAGACCATCGAGTCCGAGGACCTTGGACTGTTCCGCGAGATGGTCGAGCGCTACGAGGCCGAGCACGACGTGGACGCCGTGGAGATCGCCGCGGCCCTGGCCGTGATTGCGCAGAACGGCCGCCCCTTCCTCGTGGAGGACCTCCCCGAGGTGCCGCAGCGCAAGCGCGACCGCGAGCGCAAGGACGGGGACGGCCCCCGCAGCCGGCGCTCCCCGGGTGACGAGGCCGGCATGAAGACCTACAAGCTGGCTGTGGGCCACCGCGACCGCGTGGTCCCCGGTGCCGTGGTGGGTGCGCTCACGCACGAGGGCGGGCTCAACGGCTCGCAGATCGGTGCGATCGACATCCGCCCCACCTTCACCCTGGTGGGCCTGCCCGAGAACCTGCCCGCGGGCACCCTCGACAAGCTCTCCAACACCCAGATCAACGGCGCTCCCATCCGCATCCAGGAGGACCGCGGACCGGGTGGTGCCCGCAGCGGTGGCGGCAACCGGTTCCGCGGCGGGGACCGTGACCGCGGACCCCGCAACGACCGTGGCGACCGCGGCGGGTACCGGGGCGACCGTGGTGGCTACCGGGACGACCGCGGAGGTGGCTACCGGGACGACCGTGGTGACCGTGGCGGCTACCGCGACGACCGCGGCGGGTACCGGGACGACCGCGGTGGCGGGCGTCCCCGCGGCGGTGGCTCCTCCTACCAGGACCGCCCCCGCAAGAAGAGCTACGGCCGCACCAACGGCGGCTACTCCGGACGCTGATCCGACCACCACTGACGCGCGGCCTCTCACACCCCGGCGGATCCTCGGAGGATCCCCGGTGGGGTGAGGGGCGGCGCGTCAGTGGTGGTC
>NZ_RCOM01000101.1 GCF_003667225.1 Kocuria rhizophila | reverse complement strand
CTCCCAGCCCCACCGGGCGGACGGACGGGGGACCGCAGCGGCTGAGATGACACCCGTCGAACCTGTCCAGTTAGTACTGGCGAAGGGATGTCACGGTCGCACCGCGCAGGTGGCGCACCGCTTTCTTCGCCGTGAGCCACAGGAGTGAGCATGCGGATCGAGAACACCATCGTCCTGGTCACCGGCGGAGCCCGCGGGCTCGGGGAGCACCTCAGCCGGGCGTTCGCGCGGGAGGGCGCGCGCGTCGTCGTGAACTACCACTCCAGCGAGGAGCGGGCCCGTGCGCTGGTCAGCGAACTCGGGGAGGACCGGGCGCTGGCCGCCCAGGCGGACGTGACCGACGCCCAGCAGGTGCGGGACATGGTCACCCAGGCCCGGGAGCACTTCGGCGCGCCGATCACGGTGGCCGTGAACAACGCCCTGGTGGACTTCAGCTTCAACGGGGACGCCCGCCCCACCCTGGAGCGCCTGACCGCAGAGAACCTCACGCAGCAGTTCCAGGGCGCCGTGGTGGGCGCCCTCAACGTGATGCAGGCGGTCACCCCGGGCATGGCGGAGGTCGGCGAGGGGCGCATCATCAACATCGGCACCAACCTCTTCCAGAACCCCGTGGTCCCCTACCACGACTACACCGCCGCGAAGGCCGCCCTGCTCTCCCTCACCCGCACCGCCGCCAAGGACCTCGGCCCGCAGGGCATCACCGTGAACATGATCTCGGGCGGCCTGCTGCGCACCACGGACGCCAGCGCCGCCACCCCGGACGAGGTCTTCGACTTCATTGCCGCCGGCACTCCCCTGGGCCGCGTGACCACCCCCGAGGAGTTCGCGGACACCGCCCTGTTCTTCGCCTCGGACTGGTCCCGCGGGGTCACCGGCCAGAACCTGGTGGTCGACGGCGGGCTGGTGATGGACTGACATGGCCCGCCGCCTCCACCTCAACGCGTTCCTCTACGGCGCCGGCCACCACCAGGCCGCGTGGCGCGCGCCCAACTCCTCGGTGCACCGCCTCACGGACATCAGCTACTACGAGGAGCTCGCGCAGACCGCCGAGCGCGGCCTGTTCGACGCCGTGTTCTTCGCGGACGGCCACAGCGTGGGGGACGTCTCCGGCGGACCCCACTGGTCCCTGGAACCGCTGACCGCGCTGTCCGCGATGGCGCGCGCCACCGAGCGCATCGGCCTGGTGTGCACGGTGTCCTCCACGTTCTTCACGCCGTTCCACGCGGCCCGGATGCTCGCGTCCCTGGACCACATCTCGGGCGGCCGGGCGGGCTGGAACGTGGTGACCTCCATGTGGGATGCCGAGGCCCGCAACCACGGCTACCGGGCCATGCCGCCCAAGGACGAGCGCTACGAGCGCGCCCGCGAGTTCGTGGAGGTGGCCCGCGCCCTGTGGGCCAGCTGGGACGAGGACGCCGTCACCGCGGACCCGGAGGGCCAGTGGGCGGACCCGTCCAAGCTGCACCGCCTGGACCACGAGGGCCGCCACTTCCTGGTGGACGGACCCCTCACGGTCCCGCGCTCCCCGCAGGGCGAGCCGGTGCTGTTCCAGGCCGGTGCGTCCGGGCCCGGAAAGGCCCTGGCCGGGGACTTCGCGGAGGGGATCTATGCCGTGGCCTATGACCTCCCCGCCGCCCAGGAGTACTACGCCTCGGTCAAGGCGGAGGTGGCCCGGGCCGGGCGCGATCCGGAGTCCGTGGCCGTGATGCCCGGGCTGGTCACCTACGTGGGCCGCACCCACGAGGAGGCCCTCGCCAAGCAGGAGCGCGTGGACCGGCTGCTGCCCGTGGAGCAGTCCCTCGCGCAGCTCTCCACCTTCGTGGAGCAGGACTGCTCGGGCTGGGACCTGGACGCGCCCGTTCCCCCGCTGCCGCCCCTGGAGGAGTTCACCGGACCGCAGGGCCGCTACGGCACCATCCTGCGGATCATCGAGGCAGAGCACCCCACGGTCCGCCAGCTCCTCGGGCGCCTGGCCGCCGGCGGAGGCCACTGCACCATGGTGGGCACCCCGGAGTCGATTGCGGACCGCATGCAGGAGTGGTTGGAGAACGGCGGCGCGGACGGCTTCAACCTCATGCCGCCCGTGCAGCCGGACTCGCTCACGGACTTCGTGGACCTCGTGGTCCCCGAGCTGCAGCGCCGCGGCCTGTTCCGCACCGAGTACACCGCCACCACGCTGCGCGGCCACCTCACCGAGGGCTGACCGCCCACCCCACGACGACGCCGCCGCGCCCCGGAGGCTGCACGCTCGCCAGGCACCACGGCCCGCACGCTTAAGTGCAGCTTTTGCCACTTTTCGGCCCGTGAGCGGCAAAACCTGCACTTAATCCTGGGCTGAAGAGCTCATTCCTCGGGTGGAGGGCCTGATCCTGGGGTGGGGGGCTTGATCTTGGGGGTGCAGGGCTTCACGAGGGCGGCGGCGATCCGGTGACGGGCGTGCGGGGGCCGGCCGTGCGGCGTCGTCGTGCGCCGGGGATGTCAGAGCAGGGGGCGCAGCGGGACCAGCAGGACCTCCGCAACCCGCGCCATGGGGTGGCGCTCCCGCCACTGGGGGGAGGTGAGCTCCTCGCAGTGCTCGCTGTCCGCGAGGAAGACCTTCTCCATCTGGGCGGCGAAGTCCGGGTCCACGATCTCCACGTTGGTCTCGTAGTTGAAGGACAGGGAGAGGCGGTCCAGGTTGGCGGGGCCCACGGTGGACCACTGGCCGTCGATCGTGGCGGTCTTGGCGTGGATCATGCACGCGCCGTAGAGCAGGATGGTCACGCCACCCTCCAACAGCTGGCCGTAGAACCCCCGGGACACCCAGTCCGAGAGGATGTGGTTGGAGTCCTTGGGGACCATGACGCGGACGTCCACCCCGCGGCGCGCGGCGTCCAGGAGCGTGTCCAGCACCTGCTGGTCCGGGATGAAGTACGGGGTGTTGATCCAGATGTGGTGCTGCGCCCGGTCGATCGCGTTCATGTACATCTCACGGATGGGGTACACGATCTGGATGGGCAGGTTCGCGTTCACCCGCACCTCGGGATCCCAGCTCTGCGGCGGGACCCACTCGATCTCCTTGTCCGGCTCCCGGTCCTCGTTCCACACCGTGGCGATCGCGTTGCGCAGACCCCACACGGCCGGGCCCACCTCACGGATGTGCGTGTCCCGCCACTGCCGGGAGTACAGGGAGCCGATGTTGAACCCGCCCACGAACCCGATCTGGTCGTCCACCACCAGGATCTTGGAGTGGTTAAGACCCGAGAACCGCAGGGGGCCCTTCCAGAACGGGCGGCGCAGGAACGGCACGCGGAACACGTGGATGTCGCTGTCAAAGGAGTAGAAGGTCTGCGGGATGACCAGGTTCGCGAAGCCGTCGTAGATCACGAACACGTCCACGCCGCGCTCCACCGCACGGTTCATGCCGTCCAGGAAGCGCTGCCCGATCTCGTCGTTCTTCCAGATGAACGTCTCCATGTGGATGGAGTGCTCGGCGTTGTCGATGGCCTCGAGCATGTCCTCGTAGACGTCCTCCCCGGACGTGTAGATGGTCAGCTCCGAGTCCTGCACCTGCGCCGTGAACGTTCCCGGACGCGGTGCGTCACGCTGCTTACGCCCGCGCTGCTTCCACCAGTCGATGCCCGCCAGAGATGCCACGACCACGGCCTGTGCACCGAGCAGGGACCCTGCGCCCACACCGGCCGCCTTCAGCAGGATCCGGCGTTCTCTGATCTGTGACAGCACGTTCGTGGGGGTCATCCCGCCACACTACTGCCCCGTGTTCCCGGGCGTCCCGCCTCTTGCCTGGGATCCCGGTGGAAGTCCCCGTGGAATCCGCTCCGCGCCGGAGGCGGTCCCCCACGCGTGAGGCACGGGATCACGACGCCGCCCGCGGCCCGGGTGGACCCCGGGGTCCTCCGGTGACGGCGCCCACCCCCTGGCGCAGGGGGGCGTGAGGACCGACCGCCCCGCGCGCCGCACCGGCCCCGTGCGTGGAACGCGGCCGAGCGGCGTCGTGCCCCGTGCCTGCGCCAACCCCGGCCCGTGCGGACCGCCCTGCACCGGTTTCTCCGGTGCCGCGCGGGTGGCTACGGTGGAGCCCATGAGAATTGCCACGTGGAACGTGAACTCCATCCGCGCCCGGGCCGACCGCATCGAGGCGTGGCTCGACCGCTCGGACGTGGACGTGCTGGCCATCCAGGAGACCAAGGCCAAGGACGAGAACTTCCCGTGGGAACTGTTCGAGTTCGCGGGCTACGAGGTGGCGCACTTCGGCGTGAGCCAGTGGAACGGCGTGGCGATCGCGTCCCGCGTGGGGCTCACGGACGTGGAGCGCACCTTCCCGGACCAGCCCACGTTCGGCAAGCCCGGCCAGGAGCCCGCGCAGGAGGCCCGCGCGATCGGCGCCACGTGCGGCGGCGTGCGCGTGTGGTCCCTCTACGTGCCCAACGGCCGCGGCCTGGAGGACCCCCACATGCCGTACAAGCTCGAGTGGCTGCGCGTGCTGGAGGGCCACGCCAAGCAGTGGCTGCAGGACGATCCGGACGCGCAGATCGCCCTGGTGGGCGACTGGAACGTGGCCCCGCAGGACGACGACGTGTGGGACATCCAGCTCTTCAAGGAGGGCGGCTACACCCACGTCAGCGAGCCGGAGCGCGCGGCGTTCCACGCGTTCATCGAGGACGCCGGCTACCAGGACGTGGTGCGCCCGCGCCACCCCGGTCCCGGCGTCTACACCTACTGGGACTACAAGCAGCTGCGGTTCCCCAAGAAGGAGGGCATGCGCATCGACTTCCAGCTGTGCTCCCCCGCACTGGCCGCCCGCGTGCAGGACGCCTGGATCGACCGGGACGAGCGCAAGGGCAAGGGCGCCTCGGACCACGCGCCCGTCGTGATCGAGATCGACTGACCCCGTGCCCCTGATCAACGCGGGCAGCGCCTACCGCAGCATCACGGGCCCGCCCGTGCGGTTCGCGCTGCGCGTCTACGTCCCCCAGCAGGACCTGGACGCCCACTACGCCCCCGGCATCCCCCGCGCCCTGGACCCTTTCACCGGCGGGGTGCACGAGTTCTCGGAGCAGCTCGCCCGCATCGCGGACACCTCCCAGTCCCTTCTGCCCCCGGCCCGCGAACCCCTGTGGACCATGCCGTTCTCCACGGCACCGGCCGGGGCGCGGCGGCTACCCGGCACCTCCCCGGGCGGTGCCGGGCAGGTACCCGGCGCGTCCCCGACCCACCCGGGGGACTTCCCCGTGTTCCACCCCACCCAGCGCCTGCGCCGCTCCCTGCGCCTGTTCACCGCCGCCGAGAACGAGGACAGCGCCCAGCTCCTGCCCCTGCTGGTCCCTGACCAGGAGGTGGCGGAGGCCGCCAAGGCCACCTCCAGCGAGGCCTTCCAGCCCGTCTACACCCGAGAGGCCGCCTACGCGATCCCCCTGGCCTGGTTCGCGGCCTTCACCCCAGCGGACCATGTGGCGTCCCAGCACTCCGGGCATGAGATCCACCGGTTCATCGCCCCCGCGGACGCCGCCGCGCAGCGCACCCTCCAGGCCGCACAGATTATCGACGACGCCGGACGGGCCGTCTCCGGCGACGCCCCCGAGGACGATCTCCCGGACGAAGCCCGACAGGCCGCCGCCTTCGCCCAGGACCTCATCCGGTTGAGCCGCTGGCTGGGATCCTTCAGCGCCGCTTCCCTGGTGAGCCTGGACTACGGCTCCCTGGCGGACCGGATCCAGCCGGACGAGTCCCCGCAGGACATGGCCGACGCCCTGGACCTCCTCCGTGAGGGAGACCTCGGATCCGCGACGGCGGCGCTGCGGCGCATCTTCAGGCGCTGGGCCCCGCTGGCGCAGCTGCAGCAGGGGAACTGACCCTCGGAAGCAGAACCGAGCGCCGTCGCCCTCCGCTCTCCGCGCCTGGGACCCGGCGCCCCGGGGGAGAGGCGCCCCCGCCGGTGCGCGAACCTGCGCGGCATGTGCTGCAGCTGCTGCATTTGCTCCGCTAATGCAGATTCCAGGGCGTACGGCTGCATTTACTCCACTAGAGAGCACGGTGCGGGCGACCCAGGCCCCGTTGAACGCGCGAGAGCCACGTCATCCTGCGGGTCGGGGAGCGGAGGTCGTCCCATGTGAGGACCGAGACGTCCCACCCTGCGTCTCGCAGGAGGGAGAGGCGGTACATCTCATCCCGGTACTGGGACACCTCACGAGCATGGACACCGCCGTTGTACTCCACGGCCGTTCGCGCACCAGGCCATGCCAGGTCCAGGAAGAACGTGCGCCCCGCGATCGTCACCTGGTGGTTCAGGGACGGCTCAGGCAGGTCGTGCCGGGCAATGATCAGCCGGGTCAGAGTCTCCGCCGCCGACCAGCACGGTGACCGAGCATCACGCCAGGCGCGGCGCAGCCGGATGGCACCTCGGGCAGCCGGAGGGAGCCGGTCCAGACTCTCCTCCAACTGGTCTCGCGTGAACTGCACCGGGCGGGACGTGCCGGGGATGACGAACCGGGTGGACAGCAGCGCGTCCAGGCACGCAGTGATCCGCCACGGAGACAGCACGGCACTCATCCGGGACAGCATCTCCAGTGGGTGGGCAACCCTGCTGCCCCATGGGCCCACGAGGCTGGGCAGACCGTGCGACATGGCAATGCGCACTCCCTCCTGCTTGGACTGGGCGCGGTGACCAGTCCAGAGCAGCTCAACGCAGTGGTTCGCGGCGTTCAGTGAGGAAGCACTGAACGCCCCCTGGCGTGGACCGCGCGACTGGTGGGGCCGGGCAAGCACCTCCTGCACCCACGCCTCACTTCCGCCCACGGGGAGCCGCAGCAGCTCCAGCCCGTGCAGGCCGCTCACCAGAAGCCCGGACTCGGGCCGGCACAGATGCCGCTGCAGGAGAACAGCTCTTTCCACTGCTGTGAGCGGTTCGTCCCGGAGCACCCACAATCCCCGCGCGAGTCGCTGCACGCCCGGGCTGCCGAGCAACTGTGAGGCGCGTCGGCCGGTCTCAGCCGTGGGAACCACCAGTGGCTCAGGGGGAAACGGGGCTGGACGCTGCTGGTACAACACCATGCCCGAACTGTAGGTAGGTGATCCGTGGACCGGGGCACGTTGTCCACAGCCCTGCCCCACACACCCTCTGGCCGGGGGATCCACCGCCCCTCTGCATGCTCACCCCCGAGCTGTGGACGCTGCCTAGTGGAGCAAATGCAGCTGGGGCTCCTGATTT
>NZ_RCOM01000100.1 GCF_003667225.1 Kocuria rhizophila | reverse complement strand
CAACCCCTGCGCCGGCCATCCCCGCCCTGATCGCCACCTGCGACGACCAGCGCCCCCCGCCCTGCGCGGGCCGGTTCACCGGCGCTGTGGGCGGGCACGCGTCGCGTGATTCAGGGGCCAGAGCCGTTTTGTGCATCGCGCTGAGATGCTGTTAGAGTATTCCGCGTTGCCCCGATAGCTCAGTGGTAGAGCGCCATCTTGGTAAGATGGAGGTCCCGGGATCGATTCCCGGTCGGGGCTCTCATGATGACAACCTGCGGAACCTTGCGAACCGCGGGTTTCATCCATGATGTGGCGGTGTAGCTCAGCTGGTTAGAGCGCACGACTCATAATCGTGAGGTCGACGGATCGAGCCCGTCCACCGCTACCGTTCAGGCGCCGTTCCCCTCGGGGAACGGCGCCTTTTCCGTGTCCGGCTCCGCCGCTGGTCCCGCGCCGTGGATGTCCGGTGCATGCGTGCACGCGGGAGGGTGCGGGGCCCGGGCCACCACCCCCGGTGCCCGGGCCTCGGTGACATGTACCCGGTGCGCCGTCGTCGGCCAAGCCCTGCATTTGACGAGCGCGAGTGCACCGTCCCGGGCCACGCGTCGTCGGCGGACCGGGGAGTGGAGGGGCCGATAGGCTGGGCGGAAAGCCGTCCGTCGAATCGAGGAGACCATGGCCGTATCCCCTGACGTGGTGGGCACCACCTACCCGTCCATCCCCGCGTACCAGGTGGGCCGCGAGAAGATCCGTGAGTTCGCCACCGCTGTGAAGGCCACGGATCCCGTGCACCACGACGTCGCCGCCGCGCAGGCGGCCGGCTACCCGGACCTCGTGGCCCCGCCCACCTTCGCGATCGTCGTGTCCCAGCGGGCCGACGCCGCCCTGGTCAACGACCCCGAGGCCGGGATCGACTTCTCGCGCGTGGTCCACGCGGACCAGCGCTTCACGCACCACCGGCCCGTCGTGGCGGGGGACGAGCTGACGGCGGCGGTCACGGTGGATGCCGTGCGACCGCTGGGAACGGGGGCCATGGTGACGTCACGCGTGGAGGTCACCACGGTGGACGGGGAGAAGGTGGCGACCACCGTGTCGTCGCTTCTCGTACGAGGAGAGGACCAGTGAGCGTGGAGTTCGAGAGCCTGGAGAAGGGCCAGAAGATCGGCGAGCGCCGGATCGAGGTGTCCCGCGCGGACCTCGTGGCCTACGCGGGAGCCTCGGGGGACATGAACCCCATCCACTGGAACGAGGACTTCGCCCGGTCGGTGGGTCTGCCCAACGTGATCGCCCACGGGATGTTCACCATGGGCGTGGCCGTGGGGCTGGTGACCGAGTGGGCCGGTGACCCGGGTGCCGTGGTGGACTACCAGACCCGCTTCACCAAGCCCGTGGTGGTTCCCAACGCGTACGGCACGGCGGTCGAGCCGAGCACCGCGCTGTCGGTCAGCGGTGTGGTCGGGGCCGTGGATCCGCAGGCGCGCACCGCGCGCGTGGACCTCACGGTGACCGCCCCGGACCTCTCGGACCCCGATGCGAAGCCGGAGACCGCCACGGCGCTCAAGGTGCTCGTCAAGGCCCAGGCCGTCGTGAGGTTCCCGCACTAGGATTGACCACCATGAATGCACCGCGACTCTCCCAGCTCACGTCCACGGCCGTGGGCGGCCCCGTCTCCCGCTGCGTGGAGGCCAGCACGGAGGAGGAGCTCGTGGCGGCGGTCTCGCGCGCCGACCAGGCGGGGGAGCGCGTGCTGATCGTGGGCGGGGGGTCCAACATCCTCGCCTCGGACGAGCCGTTCGAGGGCACGGTGGTGCTCGTGGGCACCCGGGGTTTCACGGTCACGGACCCGCGCCGCACGGCGGGCAGTGCACCGTCTGACGACGTCGCCCGCGAGCCGGCCGGAGCATCTCCCCACGGCGGGGCCCCCCACGGCGCCGCCCAGCATCTGCCCCCGGCCCACAGTGGCGCCGAGACCGAGACCGGGACCGAGACCGGTGGCGACGCCGCGGACGAGCGCTCCGTGCTCGTGGAGGCCGCGGCCGGACACCCGTGGGACGACCTCGTGCGGGACACCGTGGAGCGCGGGCTCGCCGGGCTGGAGACGCTCGCCGGGATCCCCGGGACCACGGGCGCCACCCCGGTGCAGAACGTGGGCGCCTACGGCTCGGAGGTCTCGCAGAACATCGTGCGGGTGCGCGTGTGGGACCGGCAGGAGCAGCGGAGCCGCACGTTCTCGTTCGAGGACCTCGAGTTCTCCTACCGTGACTCCCTGCTCAAGCGCAGCACGGACCACGGCTCACCGCGGTACGTGGTGCTCTCCGTGACGTTCCGGTTGGAGCGGCGTGAGGACTCCACGCCCGTGCGCTATGCGCAGCTGGCCACCGCTCTGGGTGTCGAGGTGGGGGAGCGCGCCCCGTTGACCACCGTGCGGGACACCGTCCTGCGGCTGCGGGCGGGCAAGGGCATGGTGCTGGATCCCGAGGACCGGGACACCTTCAGCACGGGCTCCTTCTTCACGAACCCCGTGGTGCCCGAGCACGAGCTCACGGACCGGATTCCGGCGGACGCCCCCCGGTACCCGGTCCTGGATGCACGAGGCCGCACCGTGGAGGGCGCCGTGAAGTTCTCCGCAGCGTGGCTGATCGACCACGCGGGCTTTGGCAAGGGCTTTGGGCTGCCCGGCACACGCAACGAGCTGCTGAACCTGGCCGGGGAGGACGTTGCCGGGGGCCGGGCGTCCCTGTCCAGCAAGCACACCCTGGCCATGACCAACCGCGGGGAGGCGACCGGGGAGGACGTCGCAGCAGTGGCCCGTGCGGTGCAGCGCGGTGTTGAGCAGGTCTTCGGGGTGCGCCTGGAACCCGAGCCGGTGCTGCTGGGGCTGTCCCTGTGAGACGCGCGCGCCCCGCGGCGGCGTCGTTCTCCGAGTCCCGGGCGGTGCTGTCGTGAGCTCCGAGCTCCACGAGGAGATCGAGCGCGGTGAACGTGGCGGTCGGGTGCACGACGCCGTCCTGCGGCTGCGGGCCTTCTCCGAGCGGCACCCCGTGCTGCGGGTGCTGCACAAGGGCATCGTGATCGTGCTCGGCGGGGTGTTCGCGCTCGCGGGGCTCGTGATGCTCGTGACCCCGGGGCCCGGGTGGCTGTTCATCTTCCTGGGGCTGGGCATCTGGAGCACGGAGTTCGAGTGGGCGCACCGGCTCAACATGCGCATCAAGCGGGCGGCACTGCGGATGTGGCGCTGGTGGTCCAACCTCGTGGCCGAGTGGCGCTACCGGCGGGCACGGGACAAGCCGCACGGGTGGGAGCAGGGGCCGCGGCACATGCGTGCCACGGACCCCTCGACAGGCCAGTGACCAGGGCAGCCGCGGCACGCGAGCCGCGGCACTGACGAGGGGCCGCCGTCGTGACGGCCACGCAGCCGGACGGAACCCCGCTGTCTCAGAGTGTCCCGAGGGCGATCTTGAGCATCCGGCGCACGGGTTCGGCCGCGCCCCACAGCAGCTGGTCCCCCACGGTGAACGCGGAGACGTGCTGCGGTCCCATGGACAGGGTGCGGATGCGACCCACGGGGATCTGCAGCGAACCGGAGGCGGCCACGGGGGTGAGGTCCCTCATGGTGTCCTCCTTGGTGTTGGGCACCACGGTGGCCCACTCGTTGTCCTCGTCCAGGAGCCGCTCAATCTCGGGCACGGGGATCTCCTCGCGCAGCTTGAGGGTGAGCGCCTGGGAGTGGGAGCGCATGGCGGCGATCCGCACGCACAGCCCGTCCACGGGGATGGTGGCGTCCCCGGAGCGGCCCAGGATCTTGTTGGTCTCCGCCTGGGCCTTCCACTCCTCGCGGGACTGGCCGTTGCCGAGGTCCGCGTCGATCCAGGGGATGAGCGAACCCGCCAGGGGCACTCCGAACTGGGTGGTGTCCAGCTCCCCGCCGCGCTGGGCGGCCAGCACGGCGCGGTCGATCTCCAGGATCGCGGACGCCGGATCGGACAGCTGCTCGGCCACGGTGCCGTTGAGGTCCCCGAACTGCCGCAGCACCTCGCGCATGTGGCGGGCGCCGCCGCCGGAGGCCGCCTGGTAGGTCATGGAGGTGGCCCACTCCACCAGCCCGTTGCGGAACAGCCCGCCCAGGCCCATGAGCATGCACGAGACGGTGCAGTTGCCGCCCACGAAGTCCTTCGCACCGCGGTCCAGGGCGGCGTCGATGACGTCCCGGTTGACGGGATCCAGCACGATCACGGCGTCGTCGTCCATGCGCAGCGTGGAGGCGGCGTCGATCCAGATGCCGTCCCAGCCGGCGGCTCGCAGGGCTCCGTGGACGGCCGTGGTGTAGTCCCCGCCGTGCGTGGTCACGAGCACCGGGAGCTTGGCGAGCGCCTCGAGGTCGTGGGCGTCCTGCAGGGTGCCGGTGTCTCCGAGACCGTCGATCTCCGGTGCCGGCTCCCCAGCGGCGGAGGTGGAGAAGAACACGGGGTCCAGCTCCGCGAAGTCGTTCTCGGCGCGCAGGCGGTCCATGAGCACGGAGCCGACCATGCCGCGCCAACCGATGAAACCTACGGCGGCGGGGTGTGAAGTCATGCCGCCCAGTCTAGCCAGGAGGCGTGGGCCCGGTCCGGGGCTGGGACGAGGGTCGACGCCTCGTCCCCGGCCACGAGTGAGCAACCCACCACGGCGCCGCTCGCCCCCGCCCCGTCCGCACACCTCTGCTCCGCGCGCACCCGGCCACGACCTCCCGGCCCGCCACGCCACGGGGCCGGGCTCAGCCCTCGGCGCGCGGGTCCGGCGTGGTGGCCAGCAGGTCCCGGTAGGACGGAAAGCGGTCCATGAAGTCCCGCACGTAGCTGCACGTGGCCCGCACCTTCGTGCCGCGCTCGCGGTACTCGTCCAGCACGCGGGTCACGAGCGTGCGGGCGTAGCCCTGTCGGCCGAAGGCTTCGGAGATGATGGTGTGCTGCAGGTCCACGGTGCCGTCCGGGAGCACCTCCACGCCCAGGAAGCCGATGTACTGCCCGCCGTCCCACAGCTCGTAGCGGGAGTCGTCGTGGTTGGGCACGATCTTCAGCTCAGGGCTCGTGACGGTGCTCGGTGTGCTCTCGTCGCTCACGGGGGACTCCTCCGCTCGGTGTGTGTGGGACATCACGCTATCCCACGGGGGTGTGCGTCCACTCGTCGATCCGGAACCGGGTGCCGTTGCGGGACTCGGCCCAGTCCGCGACCTCCCGGCGGGACCAGGAGCCCTCCAGCGCGGGAGCGTGGGTGTCCCCGGTGACGTCCAGGTCCACGGTGGTCACCAGGGCACGGGTGAGCGGCAGCGGCCGGTGGGACACGGCCTCGTGCCACACTCCCGGCCCGCCGATCACCCACACCTCACGGGCGGTGTCCTCGTGCTCCGGCCCGGAAGCCGGGAGCAGGGACACGGCGAGGTCGAGGGCCTCGGTGTAGGAGCCCACGGCCCACACGCGCTCGCCGTCCGCGGGCACGGACTCCGGACGGGACGTGATCACGATGTTCGGCCGTCCCGGCAGCGGACGGAACTTCTCCGGGAAGGACTCCCACGTGCGCCGGCCCATGACCACGGGGTGCCCGATGGTGGTGCGCGCGAAGAACTTCAGGTCCTCGGACAGGTGCCACGGGATACCGCCGTCCACCCCGATCACACCACTCGGGCTCTGCGCCCAGATGGCCCCCACGACGACGCCGCCCGTGCCGCTCGCGGACGGGGCGTGAGCGGCGTCGTCGTCCGCCGGGGGCTGGGTCCGGGATGGGGCGGGGAAACGGTCCGCGCTCACACCGCCACCGGTGCCTTGATGCCGGGGTGGTGCTGGTAGCCCTCCACCGCGAAGTCCTCGAACGCGTAGTCGAAGATGGTCTCCGGGCGACGCGTGAGCCGCAGCGTGGGGTACGGGTAGGGCTCGCGCGCGAGCTGCGTGCGTACCTGCTCCAGGTGGTTGGTGTAGATGTGGCAGTCCCCGCCGGTCCACACGAACTCGCCGGGCACCAGGTCGCACTGCTGGGCCACCATCACGGTGAGCAGCGCGTAGGAGGCGATGTTGAACGGCACGCCCAGGAACAGGTCCGCCGAGCGCTGGTAGAGCTGGCAGCTCAGGGCGTCCGGGCCGTCCTCGCGCGGCTGCACGTAGAACTGGAACAGCGCGTGGCACGGGGGCAGCGCCATCCGGTCCACCTCCGCGGGATTCCACGCGGTGACCATGTGCCGCCGGGAGTCCGGGGTGGTGCGGATGGACTCGACCACGCGCGCGATCTGGTCGATCGTCTCCCCGTGCCCGGCGGGCCAGCTGCGCCACTGCACGCCGTACACCGGACCCAGGTCCCCGTTCTCGTCCGCCCACTCGTCCCAGATGCTCACCCCGCGCTCCTGCAGCCAGCGCACGTTGGAGGAGCCGGAGAGGAACCACAGCAGCTCGAGCGCCACGGAGCGGAAGTGCACACGCTTGGTGGTCAGCAGGGGGAAGGAGGAGCTGAGGTCGTAGCGGATCTGGCGCCCGAACACCGACAGCGTCCCGGTCCCGGTGCGGTCCGTCTTGGGCGTCCCGTTCTCCAGGACGTCCCGCAGCAGGTCCTCGTACGGTGTGGGGATCTCGCTCATGGCTCTCCTCTCACGACGCCGCACGCTCGCGTCGCGCTCTCTGCTGGCGGGGGCCGCGGGGGCGCCACCGCGGGGTGGTCAGTCGTCGAACGGGGAGATGATCTCGAACGCCACGGCGCGGGAGCGCTGGGAGCCGCGCGGCATGTGCATCACGATCATCTGACCCGGGCTCAGGTAGGGGTCAGAGTCCGGCAGCTCCTTGGCCATCCTGGAGGGCATGTGGGACGCGAGCACCTTGAGAACGGTGGGGAGCACGGGGCGGTGGGTGCACAGCACCACGGGGCGCTCGCTGTCGAAGAGCTGCTCCGTGACCTGGGCGGCGCGCTTGGGGTGGCGCTTGTGGGTGGCCTCGGTGAGCTGCGGACGCTCCTTGACCTTCACGTTGTGCTTGGTGGCGTAGGGCACCACCGTGGACATGCAGCGTAGCCAGGGGGAAGTAACCACGCGCTCGGGCTGCCACGCCGCGAGCAGCCGGGTCACGGCCAGGGCCTGCCGCTTGCCGGTGGCCGCGAGGGGGCGGTCCCCCTCGGCCCGCTGCCAGGACGAACGCGGCTTGGCCTTGGCGTGGCGGATCACGATCACGGGGCGGGTGGCCAGGCACGCGCGGGAGTGCAGCCTCGCGAGTTCTTCCAGGGGCGCCCGGTCGTCGGTGTTGGTGAGCATCTCCCGGGCCCGCTCCACGGTCACCCACTC